>DATBSS010000365.1:0-4191 GCA_036559665.1 Myxococcaceae bacterium | reverse complement strand
TTCAGCCAGTCCGAGGACGTGGTGGAGGCGCTGATGAAGCTCCCCTACGTCAACGCCTGCACCGACGCGCTCCTCGGCGGCCGCCCGCACCCGCGCGCGTTCGGCACCTACCCGCGCATCCTCGGGCGCTTCGTGCGCGAGCGGAAGGCGCTCCCGATGGAGACGGCCGTGCGCAAGCTCTCCGGGCTGGCGGCGGACGCCTTCCGCTTCGAGGACCACGGCTACCTGGTCCCCGGCAAGCGCGCCAACGTGGTGCTCTTCGACCCGGCCGGCGTGAAGGACACCGCTACCTTCGAAGAGCCCATGCAGTACCCCGAGGGCATCCCCTACGTCATCGTCGGCGGCGAGCTGGCGGTGGAGCTGGGCCAGGTCACCGGCAAGCGCGCGGGCAAGGTGCTGCACGCGCGCCCGTGAGCGCAGTCCCCCTCAGAAGTTGATGCCGAACCCCTGCAGGTAGTCGATGCGCGCGTTGGTGGCGAGGCAGGCGGTGACGTCCGCGATCCACACGTTCTGCGGCAACCCGCCGGACATCCGGGCCTCCACGGTCAGGTTGCCGTCGGTGGTCAGGAAGGGGACCAGGTTCACGTCCTGGTGCGCCTCCACGGTGAGCTTGGTTCCGGGGGTGACGCCGGGGGCCTTGTCGTAGCGGACGATCTCCGTGTCCATCAGGCCCTCGGTGTTCATCGGGTCCGGCTTGGCCAGGATCCACGCCGCGTCCACCGAGTTGAAGTCCTGGATGCCAGACTTGGCGTCGAAGGTGACGGAGAGCGGCAGGATCTGGACGTTCTCCGAGCTGGTGTCGAACAGCGGGACGTTCTGCGGGAAGTTCACCGAGAACTGCAGCACCATCTCCTGGCCAGGCTGGGTAGCGCTCATCGGCTGGTCCACGATGGTCTTGCAGATGCCGGGCTCCTTGATCTGCGCGTAGAACCACCTGGAGGGTCCGCCGCAGCCGGAAGCGAGCGCGAGGAGCGAGAGGGCGAAGAGTGCGTAGCGAATCGTGCGCATCATGGGTCCGTTCTCCAGGCTCTAGAAGAAGACGATGAGGCCCAGCTTCAGTCCGGGCGCGGTGAGGAGGATGGTCGGGTCCTGGGCGGTGATGGTGGTGTCCGGCGGGTTCCCCTCGCCCGCGGCCGCCTGCTGCACCACCTCCTGGAAGCCGTGGAGGACGGTCTGGATGTAGCTGACGCCCAGGCGCAGGAAGATGGTGAAGGTCTTCGGGATGCCGAACTCGAAGCCCAGGGACGCGTTGGCGTAGTCGTAGGCGACCTTCTTGAGCAGCGGGCTGTCCGGGACCTCGATGTCGGTGCCCTGGAACGCCGTGGCCAGGATGGGTGTGGCGTCGCCGCCGAAGGTGTGCCCCACCTCCAGGTTCAGCGAGGGGGAGAACGGGAAGTAGAACGGCACCACCGAGATGCCGCCTCGCACTCCGAAGGCCACGAGGTTGTAGGTGGCGCCGGCCGACAGCCGGAGCCAGGTCATGGGCCGGAAGATGGCCGCGGCCCCCGCCCCGTCCGGGATGCCGCCGTCGAGCATGATGCCCCACTGGGTGTGCTGCTCCGCGGGCATGGGCACGTGCACGGGCCCCGTGTACGCGGATGACTCCGGGGCGGGGGCGGGCGCCGGGCTCGCCGCAGCAGGAGCGGCGGACGGCGCAGGCGTTGGTGCGGCGGGAGTGGGGGACTGCGCCAGGGCGTGCGCAGCCCATAGCGCAGCGGCGATCGGGACGACGCGCATTCGGATCTCCATGCGGGAAGGAAAAGGTGAGGCACCAGGGAGCGGAACCGGCCCGGCTCCACGCGGTCCTTCAGTGTAGCGGGCCTTCGAGCGAGATGGTCAAGGACTCCACGTAGGCACAGGTACGCGGAAGAATTCAGCGGCGTTCTCGTGCGCCACCTTCGCGATGAGCTGGGGTGAAAGCCGACCCTTGTCCAGGAGGCTGACCAGCCTCGCCAGCGACAGGATGTCCCCGGCGCCCGCGCCCGCGCTGGAGGAGACCATCAGCTTCTGAGCGCCGCGCCGCCGGATGATGGCCACCGCCGCCTCCGCGCTCAGCTCGTCCGGGTGGACCGCCAGCGCCGCCCAGTAGCCGCACTCCAGCACCAGCGGCACCGTCCGCGCGGAGGCCCGGTCCACCAGCACCCGCTGCGGCGGCAGCCCGGACTCGCCCAGCATCCGCAGCACCTGCTTGGTGACGCGCTCCTTGTCGCGCCGGGGGGTGGTGACCAGCACCGGGACTTTCAGCCGCCGCGCGAGCTGGAGCTGTTCGGAGAACGCCTCCACCTCCACCTCCGCCTCGCCGCCCTGGTGCAGGCCAATGGCGCCCAGCGCCACCACCTTCCCGGCTCCGAAGTACGAGGGCAGCGCAGAGAGCACCTCGGACAGCCCGCGCCGAGGCACCGCCTGCGGGTGGACGCCCAGCGCCGCGTAGCCGCGCACGCCCGCCGAGGCGAGGCGCGGGAGCTGGCGCTGGACCAGGTCGTCGAAGTGCTCGCGCAGGGAGGCCGCGGTGGCGCGGGGCTGGGCCTGCGCCGCCACCACCGCCGCCGAGAGCCCGAAGAAGCGCATCGTCTCGAGATCGGCGGTGGAGGCGCTCTCCGGCTGCAGGCAGACGTCGAACAGCGGCCGGACGCCCCCGTCGGCCGGGTCGGCCTTCGGTTCCAGGGGCGCCCGCGCCTTCATCAGTCCTGGCCTCCGCCCGCCCCCTCGCGCCGCGGGTCGCTCACCGCGTAGCGCATCCCGTCCGCGGGGCTGACGTAGACGGCGTTGGGCGCGCTCCACACCGGCACCTTGCGCAGCGAGTGCCCGCGCTGCTGGAGCGCCGCCATGGTGGCCGGCTCCAGGCCCCACTGGTCCAGCCACAGCTGGTCCGGGAGCATCTGGTGGTGGATGCGGCCCAGCGCCAGCGCGCGCTCCAGGTCCATCCCCGCGTCCACCACGTTGAGGACGATCTGCGCCACCGTGGTGGGGATGGTGGACCCGCCGTTGCTCCCGGCCACCAGCATCACGTCCTGCGGCCGGTCCCTCATGAACACCAGCGTCGGCGTCATCGAGGTGAGCGGCGTCTTCCCCGGGGCGACGGTGTTGTTCTCCCCGTTCATCAGCCCGTCCTGGTTGGGCACGCCGGGCTGCGCGGTGAAGTCGTTCATCTGGTTGTTGAGCAGGAAGCCGTAGCCCTTCACCATCACGCACGCCCCGAAGTAGCCGTTCACCGTGGTGGTGAGGCCCACCGCGTTCCCCTCCCGGTCCACCACCGACAGGTGCGAGGTGTGCTTCTGCATGGAGGGCGGCGCCTCGGGGCCGGGGGCCTGGGCGGGCGCGGGCGCCACCGTGCCCAGGAGCTTGGCGGAGGGCGTGGCCTTGGCGTGGTCGATGCCGGCGGCCATGGCGTCCAGGTGCTCGGCGCCCAGCAGGTCCGGCAGCGACACCGGCACGAAGGCCGGGTCCCCCAGGTACTTCCAGCGGTCGTAGTAGGCCCGCCGCATCGCCTCCGCCAGCACGTGCAGGCCCTCCGGGTCGCGGTAGGAGACGCCGAAGGGGTACGTCCGCTCGATGACCCCCAAGACCTGGAGGAGCGCCACGCCCCCCGCCGACGGCGGGCCGGCGGACAGCATCCGGTGGCCGCGGTAGCTGCCTTCGACCGCGTCGCGCCAGCGGGCCCGGTACGCGCGCAGGTCCTCGGCGGTCAGGATGCCGCCGCGCGCCCGCGCCGAGTCGGCGATGGCTTGCGCCACCTTCCCCTCGTAGAACGCCTTGGCTCCCTTGGCGGAGATCTGCTCCAGCAGCTTGGCCAGGTCCGGGTTCTTGAGGACGGCCCCGGCGGGCTTGGGCACCCAGGCGCCGCTGCCGTCGCGCTGCAGGAACGTCGCGGCGAGGTCCGGGTCCGCCTGCAGGCCCTCCAGCCGGATGCGCATCATGTCGCGGAAGTCGGGCGTGACCCAGAAGCCGTTCTTCGCCGCGGCGATGGCCGGCGCCAGCACGTCCTTCAGCTTCAGCTTCCCGTAGGTGCTGTGCAACTCGAGGTAGCCGGCCACCGCGCCGGGCACGCCGGCCGCCAGGCCGCCGTCCGTGGAGAGCCCGGGCACCACCTTCCCGTCGCGCACGAACATGTCCGCGGTGGCAGCGCGCGGCGCCACCTCCCGGAAGTCCAGGAAGCCTTCTTGCTTCTCCTGGTGGAGGTGCACCACCGCC
>DATBSS010000364.1:0-20651 GCA_036559665.1 Myxococcaceae bacterium | reverse complement strand
GGTGAAGGAGTACGAGCTGGGGAAGGTGAAGGTCCCGGCGTTACGCGGAGTGTCATTGGAGGTCGGCGTGGGCGAGTTCATCGCCGTGGCCGGGCCGTCGGGGAGCGGAAAGACCACGCTGCTCAACCTGATCGGCTGCGTGGACACCGCCACCTCGGGCCTGGTGAAGGTGGACGGCCGGGACACCCGGGCGCTCGCCGAGCGCCAGCTCACCGACCTGCGGCTGAACACCATCGGCTTCATCTTCCAGAGCTTCAACCTGGTCTCGGTGCTGTCGGTGTTCCAGAACGTGGAGTTCCCGCTGCTGCTCCAGAAGCGCCACACCTCCAGTGAGCGGCGGGAGCGGGTGATGGCGCTGCTGGAGCAGGTGGGCCTGCACACCCACGCCAAGCACCGCCCCAACGAGCTGTCCGGCGGCCAGCGGCAGCGCGTGGCGGTGGCGCGGGCGCTGGTGACCCGGCCCAAGCTGGTGCTGGCGGACGAGCCCACCGCCAACCTCGACTCCACCACCGGCGCCACCATCATCGACCTGATGAAGGAGCTGAACCAGAAGGAGGGGACCACCTTCATCTTCTCCACCCACGACGCCAAGGTGATGAGCCACGCCAACGCGGTGGTGAAGCTGGCGGACGGGGTCATCCAGGGGCGGGAGTCGCTGGTGCCGGGGGCCGCGGCGTGAGCACGCTCAAGCTGCTGCTGGCGATCGCGTTCCGGAACCTGCACGCCTCGTTCGTGAACGTGATCATCGGCGGGATCATCTTCTTCGGGTCGCTGCTGGTGATGGTGGGCGGGTCGGTGCTCAACAGCATGGACTCGGCGATGTCGAAGAGCATCATCGGCTCCGTCGCCGGCCACATCCAGGTCTACTCGTCGAAGTCCAAGGACGAGCTGGCGCTCTATGGAGGGATGGGCGGGGAGACGGACGTGGACGCCATCCAGGACTTCTCCCAGATGAAGAAGCTCCTGGAGGGCGTGCCCAACGTGAAGAAGGTGGTGCCCATGGGCATCAACGGGGCGCTGATGGCGGGCGGCAACACCATCGACCTCACCCTGGCGGACCTGCGGGATCGGGTGAACCGCCGGCGCGAGGGGGACCGGAGCCCGGAGCTGGAGAAGCAGATCCAGAGCCTGAAGGGCCACGTGCGCCACATGGTGACGCTCCTGCAGCGGGACCAGAAGAACCTGGCGGCGCTCTCCACCGCGCGCGCCCAGGACCCGGAGAACACCCTGGCGGTGGAGAAGGCGCTCACCGACCCGTTCTGGGCCGACTTCGACCAGCACCCGCTGGACGCGCTGGAGTTCCTGGAGAACCGCATCGCCCCGCAGGCCACGGACGCGGACCTCCTCTACATCCGCTACGTGGGCACCAACCTGGACGACTTCCGGCAGGCGTTCGACCGGATGGAGATCGTGGACGGGCAGGCGGTCCCCGACGGGAAGCGCGGCTTCCTCTTCTCCAAGCAGTTCTACGAGGAAGGCCTCAAGGTGAAGGTCGCCCGGCGCCTGGACGACATGAAGGAGAAGATCGACGTCAACCACCAGACCTTCCAGCGCAGCGAGGAGCTGCGGCGGCAGGCCAAGGACAACCAGGCCCAGACGCGGGAGATCCTCTACCAGCTGGACGAGCTCAAGACCGCGCAGGTGGTGAAGGCGCTCCAGGCGGGGTTGAAGACCCAGGAGCAGGACCTGGCGAAGCTCCTGTCGCTGCTGCTGGACACCAACGACCAGAACTTCCACGAGCGGTACCAGCTCTTCTACAGCGCGGTGGCGCCGCAGCTGCAGCTCTACCGCGTCCGCATCGGCGACACGCTCACCATCCAGGCCTTCACCCGGTCCGGCTACATCCAGTCGGTCAACGTGAAGGTGTACGGGACCTACCAGTTCAAGGGGCTGGAGAAGGCGGCGCTGGCCGGGGACCTCAACCTGATGGACCTGATGTCCTTCCGCGACCTCTACGGCTACTTGAGCCCGGAGCGCGCGGAGGAGATCAAGCAGATGAAGGCCCAGTCCGGCGCCTCGATGATCGACCGCGAGAAAGCGGAGGACGCGCTCTTCGGCGAAAGCTCCGGCGGCGAGGCCCGCCAGGTGGTGGCCCAGGCCACGCCGGGCGTGATCGACGAGTCGAAGGCGCTGGGGGGCGGCGCCGGCGCGCTGCGGCGGCAGGACCTGATCTCCCGCGTCTACTCGCGCGACGAGGTGGAGGGCGGGGTGGTGCTCAACGCCGCGGTGCTGCTGGAGAACCCGGACAAGCTCCAACAGACCATCCGGGACATCAACGACCGCGCGACGTCGTCCGGCATGGCCCTGAAGGCGATCTCCTGGCAGCAGGCGGCCGGGTTCCTGGGCCAGCTGGTGAACTTCATGAAGCTGGTGCTCTACATCGCGGTCCTCATCCTCTTCGTGATGGTGCTGGTGATCATCAACAACGCCACCATGATGGCCACCATGCAGCGGGTCCGGGAGATCGGGACCATGCGCGCCATTGGCGCCCAGCGCTCGCTGGTGCTGTGGATGGTGCTGGTGGAGACGGTGGTGCTGGCGCTGGTGTTCGGGGTGGCGGCGGTGCTGGTGGGGTCCGGCATCGTGCTCTGGCTCCACTCGGCCGGCATCCCCGCCTTCAGCCCGTACCTGTACTTCTTCTTCTCCGGGCCCCGGCTGTACCCCGACCTGGGCGCGGGCGTCATCCTGGCCGCGACGCTGGTAGTGAGCGCGGTCGCCTCCATCTCCACCCTCTACCCGGCGATCATGGCCACCCGCGTCGCGCCGGTGACCGCCATGCAGACGGACGAGTGACGGGAACCAACATGGGACAGCTCATCCTCATCGCCGCCCGCAACCTGCTCCAGCACCGCCGGCGCACCGCCCTCCTGGGTGGCGCCATCACCTTCACCACCTTCCTGCTGGTGATGATGGTGGGCCTCACCCACGGCATCCGCACCACGATTCTAGAAACCGCCACCGTCCTGATGAGCGGCCACCTCAACGTGGGCGGCTTCTACAAGGTGACCGCCGGCCAGGCCGCCCCGGTGGTGACCAACGCTGAAGAGGTGGCGGCGCTGGTCAAGAAGGAGGTCCCGGAGGTGGAGTGGGTCGTGATGCGCGGGCGCGGCTACGCCAAGCTGGTCTCGGAGACCGCCTCCGTCCAGATGGGCGTGGGCGGCATCGACATCCAGTCGGAGCCGCGCTTCCGCGAGGTGGTGAAGGTGCTGGACGGCTCCATCGACGAGCTGGCCAAGCCCAACACGCTGCTGCTCTTCAAGGAGCAGGCGGAGAAGCTGGGGGTGAAGGCGGGGGATGCGATCACCATCTCCTCGTCCACCCTGCGCGGGACGAGCAACACGGTGGACGTGCGGGTGGCGGCGGTGGCCGAGAACCTGGGCCTGCTCTCCGCCTTCAACGTCTACGTCCCCAGCCAGACGCTGCGCGGGCTCTACCAGCTCAACGAGCACACCACCGGGGTGGTGCAGCTCTACCTCCGGGACGTCAAGCGCGTGCGCGAGGTGGAGGCCAGGGTGCGCAAGGTGCTGGAGGGCGGCGGCTACACGCTGATGGACCCGGACCCGCGCGCCTTCTGGTTCAAGTTCGACAAGGTGAACCGCGAGGACTGGACCGGGCAGAAGCTGGACGTGACCAACTGGGAGGACGAGCTGTCCTTCCTGCAGTGGATGCTGACCGCGCTGAACGCCCTCACGGTGGCGCTGATTTTCGGGATGCTGGTGGTGGTGGCCCTGGGGTTGATGAACGTGCTCTGGATCGCCATCCGCGAGCGCACCCGGGAGATCGGCACGCTCCGCGCCATCGGCATGCAGCGGCGGCGGGTGATGGCCATGTTCGTCACCGAGGCCGCCCTGCTCTCCGTGGCCGGGGTGACGGTGGGGACGGCGGTGGCGCTGTTGTTCCAGGCCGGCCTCAACGCCCTCCACATCCATGTGCCGCTGGCGGTGCAGTTCGTGTTGATGCGGGACACGCTCTCCTTCACCCCCGAGCCGGCGTCCATCCTCACGGGGGTGCTGATCATCGTCGGGGTCACGTTGGTCATCTCGCTGTTCCCCTCTCTCCGCGCCGCCCGGCTGAAGCCGGTGACGGCGATGCACCACATCGGGTGACGCACATGAAAACGCTGGGCATGACGGCGGCGGCGGCGCTGCTCCTCTCTGCCGCCTCGGCGAAGGCGGCCGAGACGATGGAGAAGGCCGACCTGGTGAAGCTGCTGGAGACGCTGGACGACCGGCAGCGGAACCCGGGCGACTTCAAGATGCTCGCGTACCTGGAGCAGAAGGAGCGCGACAAGACGGACGTGGTGAGCGAGGCGCTGATCTACCGGCGCGGCGTGGACCGCAAGCTGATCATCCTCTTCACCAAGCCGAAGGCGGAGGCGGGCAAGGGCTACCTCCGCATCGACAGCAACCTCTGGTCGTACGACCCCAACACCGGCAAGTGGGAGCGGCGCACCGAGCGCGAGCGGATCGCCGGCACCGACTCCCGCCGGGCGGACTTCGACGAGTCGCGCCTGGTGGAGGAGTACGACCCCACCTACGACGGCGAGGAGAAGCTGGGCCAGTACACGGTGCGCAAGCTCACGTTGAACGTGAAGCCGGGGGTGGACGTGGCCTACCCGGTGGTGAAGCTGTGGGTGGACGTGGCCTCCGACAACGTCCTCAAGCGGCAGGAGCTGGCGCTCTCCGGGCGGCTGATGCGCACCGTCTACTATCCGAAGTGGAACAAGCTCTTCTCGGAGTCGAAGAAGGCGGACATCTGGTTCCCGCAGGAGATCCGCATCTACGACGAGGTGGAGAAGGCGAACTCCACGCTGATCCTGATCAAGGAGGTGGACCCCCGCCCGGTGGAGGCCAACCTCTTCACCAAGGCGTGGCTGGAGTCGAAGAGCCGATGAAGCGCTGGTTCTGGTGGTTGGCGCTGCTGCCCGCGCTGGCGCTCGCCCAGCGCCCGGACGAGGGGGACCTGTTCGGCGCGCCGCAGGAGGCCACGGACGCGGGCACCCCCGCCCCGGACGCGGGCGCCCCGTCCACCCAGGGCGAGGAGTCCAAACCCCCGGCGGACAACCGGGACGCGGACGCGCTCACGGAAGGGAGCATCAAGGACGCCTTTGCGCACGGCGAGGCGGTGGAGGACCCGCTCAAGATCGGCCTGCGCTTCTACCTGCAGGCGGGGTTCGCCGGTGGGTACGGCAAGGACGTGCGGGACTCGCGGTTCTCCTCGCCCACGCTGGTGGACGCGTACTTCGACGGCCGGCCCAACGACCGCATCCGCGGGATGGTGGTCGGGCGGCTGTCGTTCGACGCCAGCGCTCCCTCGGGGACGACCCGGTCGACGGCGTTGCGGATCAACCCGGTGGACCTGAGCAGCGCGCTGATCCTGGCGGAGACCTACAACCCGAACGTGCAGTTGGACCAGGCGTGGCTCAACTTCGACATCGAGCACCACGTCTTCCTCACCATCGGCCGGCAGCACGTGAAGTGGGGCACCGGGCGGGTGTGGAACCCGACCGACTACCTCACCCCGGTGCGGCGCGACCCGCTGGCGTTCATCGACACCCGGCTGGGCACGTCCATGGTGAAGGTGCACGTGCCGTGGGAGGCCGCGGCGGCCAACTTCTACGGCTACGGGCTGCTGGACGTGGACGGGCCGGCGAGCGCGTTCCGGCAGATCGGCGGCGCGGCGCGGGCGGAGTTCGTGGTGCTGAAGACCGCGGAGGTCGGGCTGGGGGCGCTCGCGCAGAAGGGGCACCAGCCGCGGTTCGCGCTGGACGTCTCTACCCCGCTGGGGCCCGTGGACGTCTACGGCGAGGTGGCGTTCAAGCACGGCAACGACGACCCGCCGCGCGTGCGCCAGTGCGGGATGGCGTGCGGCGAGCACGAGGTGGTGATCTCCACGCCGGCCGTGCCGCCGCTGCCTCCCCTCTCGGTCCCTACCGGCTACGAGGCCTACTACCCCGAGGGCTGGATCCCGGCGGCCACCGCGGGCCTGGAGTGGACGTTCGCCTACGCGGAGAACAAGACCGCCACGGTGGGGCTGGAGTACTTCTACAACTCGAACGGGTACACGGACCCGGCCATCTACCCGGCGCTGCTGCTGACCGGGGAGTTGTCGCCCTTCTACATGGGCAAGCACTACGCGGCGCTGTACGCGACGCTGTTCGGCCCCGGATCCTGGGACAAGGCGTCGTTCTTCCTCTTCAACCTGGCGAACCTGTCCGACCGCTCGTTCGTGACGCGGCTCAACTTCACGCTCCAGGTCCTCACGTACCTCACGTTCGAGGCGTTCGGCGCGGTCCACTACGGCAACCCGAACGGGGCGTTCCGGCTCCAGATGCAGGTCGAACCGGTCCCGATCCTCTTACCGAACGGGCTGAGCCTCCCCGCGGCGCTGTGGGACGCCGGGGTGGGGCTGCGGGTCAGCCTCTAGCTTCCGGCGGCGCGCGCCACCGCGTCCATGAACCGCCGCATCGCGTCGATGCCCGCAGGCGCCTCTTCGTGCACCCGTGCAGCGTCGACGGTCGCATACCCGTGCGCGATCAGATTTCGCAGCCCCGAGGCGGCCGCCATCTGGCTGGCGAGCCCGGCGTCGATGCGCCCGTGGTCCGAAAGCACGCGAAAGCCGCCGCCGTAATCTTCGGCCGGGGGAAGGCTCTCGTCCGCGATCCAGTGGGCGGCGAGGTCGATGCATTCCTGGATGGCCAGGAACAGGTAGAACATCGCCAGGTCACGCTCTTTCCGGTCGCCGAGGAACCCGGCGCGCGGCCGGCGCAGCACCGGCTCGGCGTCGGCCAGGTAGGCCGTGGCACGCGCGATCTTCTGCCCCGCGACGTCACGCTGGACCACGGGCGATGTCCTCGCGCAGCCGCTTCACCGCGGCCAGGGCGATCCGCCGCGCGAATGGCGCCCAGTCGCCCCAGTCGATCATCGCCCTCGCCTTGAAGTTGGCCCAGCCGTGTGGCCGGCGCTCGATGATGAGCCGGCCGTGCCGGGTGATCTCCATGCGCAACAGCGGCGGGGCGGCGCCGGTGAAGACCACGTCGGCCTGCGGCACCGCCGCCAGGACGGCTCGCCACACCGAGCTCCGGACCTCGGGGCTATCGGGCTCTACCGCCACCGCCACGTCAACGTCGCTGTGGCGGGTGGCACGCCCGCGCGCCCACGAGCCAAAGAGCACCGCCAGCTGCACCTCGGGGAAAGGCAACAGCACGGCCCGGAGCTGGTCGTCGGGCGCCATCGCCGCCGACTGTACGCTGGAGCGGCGTCCCGCGCGAGCGCGTGGCACGGCGCGCGCGGGCCGTCCGTCCACTGGGTGGCATCCAGTCCACCAGGAGCAGGGAATTTCAGAAGCTGGTGCCGCCGGAGACCAGGATGCGCCAGGTGGGCGATAGCCCATACGGGTTGACGAAGATGGGGAAGCTCAGCGGGATGGCGCCGACGCTGAGCCCGCCGCAGAAGGTGTACTTCACCCCCACCTCCGGGAGGAGCAGGCCGTTGTGGAACGGCTCCCCTCCGAACAGCTCCAGCGCGTAGCCGGCCGAGAGCCGGGGCACCACGCGCAGGCCGTCCCAGGGCGTGGACAGTTCGTACTGGAAGCCCACCGGGAGCATCAGGCCCAGGCCCCCTCCTCCGAGTTGGAGCGAGAAGGGCACCACGAGGGAGCCCCGCTCGTCCGGGGTGAGCGTGTAGGCCACGCTGGCCCCGAGGACGAAGGGGAGCCCCGTGCCGGCGAGGCCGACCTCGGGCTGGAGCTGGAGCGCGCCCTTCGGCCGCCGGTCGCACACCCTCGCGTCCTCCCCGGTGGTGTGCGAGGCGCCTCCCACCCGCACGCCGCCGGCCCGCTCCTCCTCGTCGAACAACTCCATCACGTCAGGGCTGCGGTACGTGTCGCGCGGCGGCTTGTAGGAGATGGTGGCCTTCATCCGCTTCGGCTCGTGCGAGTGCAGCGTCCGCCCCGCCACCTGCGTCTCGAACCAGACGTCGAAGTAGCTCTCCGCCTTCCCCGTGGACGCGAACGGAGGGATGTCCAGGACCCCCTTCGTGTTGTTCGCCTGCTCCTCGATCTCCCCGATCGACCGCTGGTTCGGGTGCTTCCCCGGGTCCCTCACCTTCACCGAGACCGGGCCGACCAGGCTGAAGCCGTGCAGGTCCATGGCGACGACCTCCGTCTTCACCGATTCGAGCCCGTCGCCGTCCGCGTCCCCCACGTGGCAGATGTCCGCCACGATGGTGGTGGGCCCGGCGAGGTGGAGCCTCTGCGCGCCGAAGGGGCCCTCCACCGTGAGCTCGGCCGTGGTGTCCTGCATCTCGTCGAGCTCCGCCGCGCACTGGGGGTAGTCCTCCACCTCGCCGAAGAGCGCGCCCCCGGAGCTGGAGGCCAGGGCCCGGCCGTCCTCGCCGGAGTGGTGGGGCACCTCGTCGTGCAGGACGGCGTCCTCGCCGTAGTCCAGCCGGAAGCGCCAGAAGTACTTCTTCCCCATCACCACCGACTTGGGGACCTCCACCGTGCAGGAGAAGTGGCGGGTGACGGCGCCGGCCGCGTCGGTGAACGCCTCGCCCTCGGTCCAGACGCCGTTCCCGTCGGCGTCGGTGAAGGATTCGCCGGGCGTGTACCGGCCGTCCCCTCCCCACGCCTCCGGATCGAGCGGCCCGGTGATGACCTCCTCGGCCGCGTCGAACGCGCCGTCGCCGTTCCAGTCCGCCCAGGCGTGCAGGTACAGCCGCCGCCGTGGGTCCCACGCCGCATAGCGCCCGCGGTCCCGGTGGAACGACGGGGTCTCCCCTACGGCGGCGGCGATCGGCTTCAGCGTGCAGTCCGGCGCCAGGGTCTTCACCCCCGCGGAGGATTCGCCGGCGGGCCCCCGGTTGGTAAAGCCGAACGCGTCCACCCGCGCGGAGACGTCCAGCTCGATCGACACCTCGCCGCCCGGCGTCGCGTCCGGCGGCACCACCGCGTCGTCCGATTGGTCCGCGTCCGAGCCTTTGCAGTCCGCGCCGAGGTTCGGCACGCCGTCCTCCTCCGCGGCCGTCGTGTCGCAGGCGCTCGTCTCCCGCGTGGCCGAGGGGATTCCTCCCTTGCGCGGCTTGCCCAGCCACTCGCGGTTGAAGTCCAGGTGGTGGGCCGCCGCGGCGGGGTTCGGGTCCGGCGCGTCGCTGAAGTCGCTCCCGATGAGGGAGTCCTCCACCTCGCCGTAGCGGGCCGCGCCCCGGGTCAGGGAGAGCGAGGGATCCGACGGGATCCTCCCCGCACCGGGCGGCACCCGGCCCAGGTTCTCGCCGTAGTCGAGCCGGAAGCGGGCCCACAGCGGTCCCTTGGCGATGCTCGCGGGCACCGGGAAGGTGACCTCCACGGTGCCGCACCGCCTGGAGGGGGAGTCGCTCACGAAGCGCATGTTCGCGGCGCCCCGGGGGAACCAGTCCGCCTCGCTGGGATCGATCACTACCCCGTCGAGGACGTGCTCGCCACCCGCCTCCTGCCAGCCGTCGACCCCGTTCCAGTCGATCCAGCCGTTGACGTACAGCACGTCGGTAGGGTGCCCGGTGTACCGGCCCGCCCACCGCGCCTGCACGCAGACGGTGAGCTGGACCTTCCCGGTCTGCCCCGGGACGTAGGTGAGGGGAAAGAAGAGCACCCCGTCGTCGAAGCGGTCGAGGTCGGACCGCGGCGTCTCCCCCTGCCCTCCGGCGCGCACGTTCTCGATCCCGTCCGGATCCACCACGCGCCGCGACGGGCTCGAGGTGGCGTCGTGCTCGGGGCTCACCGCCTCCTGCACGGGCCGGTCGGGCTGGCCCAGCCACTCGAGCGAGGAGTCGAGGTGCCGCGCCCCGAGCGACAGGAGCGAGGTCGGATAGGCGGCGGTCCCCCGGACCATCGTCTGGCCGCCCTGGTCGGGCGCGTCGCCGAAGTCGGGGGAGGTCACCTCGAAGACGAAGTCGTCGAACACCACGCCCGGCACGTGGCCCTCGCGCATGGCCGTCAGGTCCAGGGCGAGGGTGAAGAAGGGGGCGTCCGCCGCCGTCTGGCCGGGCTTGCGCAGCGCCAGGGTCCGCGGCCGGCCGCCGCCGCCCAGGAGGTCCGCCCGCTCGACGCTGAAGGTGGCGACGTAGCGGCCGCCGCCGCCTTCGTTGCCGATCGGCACGATGCCCCGCATCGGGTCCTCGTCGAGGACGCCGTCGTCGTTCGCGTCGATGCCGAGGAGGACGATCCGGTCGTCCCGGACGCCGGCGTAGGCCACCACGTTCCCGTTGCCCGGCGCGGCGGCGCCCCGATCCTGGAGCTGGGTCCCGTCCAGCCACACGGTGGCCCCGAGGACCGGCGTGTAGAGCTTGAAGCCGTACCAGTGGGTGTCGGCGTCGCGGAGGGTGGGGACGCTGGGGAACTGGATCGGCCGGCCACGGGCGTCCACCCGGTGGCTCTCGCGCGCCAGGCCTCCGTTGGCCACCGACAGCAGGGCCTTCCACGCGCTGACGCGCCCATAGCCGAAGACCGCGTCCGGCGCCTCCCCCGGGTGTCCGGGCGCGTCGTTGGCCTTGGGGACGGACGGCGCGACCTGGGTGGAGCCGTACTCCTCCGCCGTGGCCTCGATGAGCTCGATGTGCTGCAGCGGGCCCAGGGGAGGATGGGCGCGCTGGTTGCGGTCGAGGAAGATCATCTCTCCCAGCACCCCGGCCGCGACGGGCGTGGCGGCGGAGGTGCCCCCGAACTGGGACAGCGTCCCCGACGGGTCGGGGAAGATGGTCTGGTCCGCCAGGGCGGTGACGGAGACGTGGGGCCCGAAGTTGCTGTAGTCGGCCAGGCGCTCGGGCTCGCGGAGGTGATCGACCCAGTTGTTGGTCTCGGCCGCGGCGACGCCGATGGCGAAGAGGGCGTTCGGAGCCCGGATGCCCGTGGGCACGAAGCTGCTGGGCATCTGGACGGCGCCCAGGTTCATCCCGTCGTTGCCCAGGGGGAGGGCGAGGATCTTCCCGTCGCGATCGGGATCGAACCGGCCGTCCCCGTCGGTATCGGAGAACGGCTCTCCCAGTTGGTAGGCGCCGTCGCCCTCGCCGGGGTCGACCGTCCCCGCCACGCCGTCCAGCCCGACGTCCAGGAAGGGCCGCCGGCAGAGCGCGAACACCGGCTGCAGGATGGCCTGGATGCCGGGCGCGTCGGCGGCCTGCGCGGCCAGGTCGGCGGCGAGGTTCGGCGGCGTGCCCGTGGCGTGGTAGGCCCAGACCGCGTTGCCGACCTCCATGATGACGACGGAGACGGCCGGATCCAGGCACGCGCCCTGAACGCCGTCCGCGTTGTCCTGCCAGGAGCCGAGGCCTGCGGGGGAGCTTGCCCGGATGGGGCGGACGCGGAGGTCCTTGCCCGCGCCCAGCGACAGCGTCCCGCGCCCGGCGGCGGCGGCGACGACCTGGGACCCGTGGCCATGGGCGGCCGTGTCCTGCACCTGGGCGATGCCAATCGGTCCCAGGACGTTCGACTGGACGCCGGCGGCGGTCCACGCGAATGGCGCGAAGGAGAAGCCGTAGAGGCCGGTCGGGTCGATCGGGAGGTCGGACGTGTTGGTGCCGTTGCCCAGCCCGGTGTCGACCATGGCGAACGCGGGCCGCACGGCCGGGTTGGGGCCGACGATGGCGTCGACGAGCCGGTGCCCGGCGAAGGTGCCCATCAGCCAGTGCTGGCGGGAAATGCGGAGCTCGTTGGTGGGGTCTGGCCCGTCGGAGTCGAAGCAGCCGTGGAGGAGCTGGGCGCCGGGGACACACCCGTTGCCTGCGTGCTCGAGGTAGGTGGTCCGCAACCGGTCCGGGAGCCGTTCGCCCAGGACCTGCTGGGGTTGCGCGGCGGGGTTGGGGACGGCGACCTTGACCCGGGGGAGCTTCTTGAGCGCGCGGGCGACCGCGGACGGCGCCCTCCCGTCGGTGATGCGCGCCCGGACGGTGGAGGTCACCAGGTTCATCCCGGCCGGTTCCAGGTGCTGGGAACGCAGGAGTTTGGAGATCTCCGCGAGGGGGGTCCTGGGCGCGAACTGGATGATGACCGTCGCTTGCTCCACCAGCGTGCCGGCCCCCGGGTCATGCACGAGCGGGAGGACCTCGCGCGGCGCGACGGAGATCTCCTTCCCCGAGAGGGCGATCAGCGTCGCGGTCTGTGCCGTCACGCCCGCGGGGAGGACGAGGGAGCCGAGCGATCCCGCCGCAGTGCCACCGTCGGGCGCAGGCGTTCCACCATCCGGTAGGGGCGCACCACCGTCGGGAGCCGGCGGACGGACGCCGCGCTCGCCCGTCTCGAAGCGGAGCCCGGCCAGCGCCGGCTCCGTCCCGGTGAGGAGGATGAGCGTGTTCGGGCCCGCGGCGACGTCCAGCGGCACGGTGGCGGTGCCCTCGCCGGCGAGCGCCTGGAAGAGCGGCGTGACGTCCCGCGGCGGGGTACCCGGGGCGGCGCCCGCGAGCAGCACGCGGAACGCCGCCGGCTTGCCCGCGGGGAACGTGACGCGGAGGCGGGGCTGGAGGGTGCGCACGATGGCGGCGGAGGCGGGCTCGAACTTCCCGGAGCCGGTCGGGTTCTCCACCTCCATCCGGGCGTCTCCGGGGGCGGTCGCGGCGGCTGCCAGCGCCACGGCCGCGGCGACCACGGCCAACGCGCCGGCCGTCGGGCGCCGCCGTCCCTGCATCGCTCCAGTCACGTCCCACATGTTCCCCTCCGGTCTGTGCCCGATCGCGCCGATCGGTCGCGGCGGCGCGGGCGTCCTGCAAGGTCATCGACGGCCACGGCCGGCACGCGCTCGAGCACCGGCGTTCTCCGCACCGTCGCTCGCCTCGCGAGCGCGCCGGGAGCTTAGCCGCCGGGGCGAGCCGTTGGTTCGCTGGTTACCAGCGCCTGGTCGAGGCCCGCGAAAGGCGAGCGCTTCGAAGCCCACCGGCCTGCCGACTACTATCCGGTGGCAGCGTAGCTGGCAGGAGATCCGGGCATGCGAATGCGCTCGCTGTGCTTCATCGTCGTGCTCGCGGCCACGACCGTTTTCGGCTTCCAGGGTTGCGACACGGGAGGAGACGGTGGGGATGCAGGTCAGGACGGTGGCCTGGACGGCGGTCAGGACGCCGGTCTGGATGGCGGCCTGGACGCCGGTCTGGACGCCGGTCTGGACGCCGGTCTGGACGCCGGCATGGATGGCGGCCTGGACGGTGATCAGGACGCCGGCATGGACGGCGGTGAGACCATGCCTCCCTGCCCGAACCCTTTCGACGGCGGCTCCGGCGTAGCGAGCTGGAACGAAGTGCCACCGGCCACGCTCTCCGGCACCGGCCTGTACCAGTGCATGGGGGACGTCCAGACGCTGGCGAACGGCGTGCGCTCCTTCCACCCGACCCATGCGCTGTGGTCGGACGGCATCCAGAAGCATCGCTGGATCAGCCTGCCGCCCAATACCCGGATCGACACCTCGGACATGGACCACTGGTCCTTCCCGGTGGGGACGCGCCTCTGGAAGGAGTTCGTGGTGAACGGCCAGCGCGTGGAGACGCGCATGATCGCGCGGACGGATGCCGGACCCGAAGACTTCATGTTCGCCGTCTACCAGTGGAACCCCGAACAGACCGACGCGATCTACGAGCCCGGTGGAGTGACCAACGCCAACGGGACGGACCACGACATTCCCACCACCGACCAGTGCCTCTTCTGCCATCGCTGGCTGCCGGAGAAGGTGCTGGGGTTCAGCGCCATCCAGCTCACCCATGCCTCGTCGGGGAGCGATGACGTGAACCTCTCCATGCTCGCCGCGGAAGGGAGGCTCACCATGGCCCCCGCCGACGGCGGCTACCCGGTGCCGGGCGACGCGGTGACCGCGGCCGCGCTCGGGTACCTGCACGCCAACTGCGGCAACTGCCACAACTCGACGGGTATCTCCTTCTTCGATCCGTTCTCCCTCCACCTGGACGTGAGCCAGCGGACGCCGGCGGAGACGTTCGCGTACCTCACCGCGGTGGGCGTTCCGGTGGAGGGGTACACCCGGCCCGGCATCACCCATCGGGTGGCGCCCGGGAACCCGGACGCGAGCTGCATCCCGACACGCATGTCGCAGCGCGAGTACGGCGAGCAGATGCCGCCGATCGCGACGAAGTACGTGGACGACGCCGGGGTGGCGGCGATCGACGCGTGGATCCTCTCCCTCCCGCCGTAAGCCGGCGGCTACCCTCTGACGATCAGCCGGAGGAACGGCCCGATGAGGGCGAACCGTCCGCCCGGGAACCGGCGCGACTCCGCGCCGATCAGCCGGCCGAGGGACGCGCGGAGATCGGTCCGCGGGAACCTGGCCTCCAGCTCGGCGATCCGCTCCGGGTGCATCTGGGCGCGGTGGAACAAGGACGACAGCTCGCCCACCACGCCCACGTTCATCGCCCAGGCGACCGGGCCGAAGCGCTCCGCATCGACCTGGGTATTGGAATGCGCGGCGATGGCCTCGCAGGCCACGTGGGTCTGCCGCTCGCTCCAGCGATGCTGGTGCGCCAGCGTCTTGACGACCTCCACGCCGCCCAGGGTGAAGTCGCCGCGCGCGGGCGGAGCCTCCAGGCCGGCGTCGTGCAGCAGGGCGGCCACCCAGGCGGCCTCGCGGTCGTCCGGGGCGAGCTCCGCGCCGCGCTGGTGGAGCGCCAGCACCGCCCAGTAGCCGGTGCGGATGGAGTGGTTGGCGACGACGGAGCCGCTGTACCGGACCAGGTGCTCGCGGCTGGCGTTGACCATGGGCGTCGCGGGCGGTTCGAGGTCCTCGAGCTTGAAGCGGAGCCGGTCGCTCCGGGTCGCCCTCCACGCCAGGCGGATCCCCTCCCCCAGCCAACCCACGGTGCTCCCCAGCAGCCACAGGCGGTCGGCCCAGGTGAGCTGCCCCAGGGTGCGCTCCAGCCACGCCAGCGAGCCGAGCGGCGATCGGGGTTCGCTGCGCTGAATGCTGCTCATGGAGCCACTCCCTCGTTCCCTCACCGGGCGTTCTCCGCTGACCGAGCTTTACTCAACTGTGCGCGGGGAGGGAGAGACGAATGGTACGCATGTGGCTACAATTCATCGCCATGGCGAAGCGCGCGGGAAAGCCCCCCATGACCAGGACGGCGGGGGTGAGGGAGTTCCGGGACAAGCTCTCCAAGTACCTCCGCGGGGTTGAGCACGGCGAGACGGTCTTGCTCACCGACCATGGCAGGCCCATCGCGTACGTGGTCCCCACCAGTGGGGGAAGTGAGCTCACGGAGCTGCCGCGTGAGGAGCGCGAGGCGCGCCAACTGCTTGAGGACGGTCTCGTCTCGCATCTGGGGACTCAGGATGAGGGGGAGTGGCCGAAGCCCATGCGCGTCCTCAAGCGTGGGCAGTTGCAAAAGCTCCTCGACGCGGAGCGAGAGGAGCGCCTGTGAAGGCGTTGTACCTGGAGACGAGCGCTCTCGGTCAGGCGTTCCTGGAGGACGACCAGGCGGTGCATGCAGCATTTCACAGCGCCCGCCGCGGTTGTCGTCTCCACACCTCGGCACTGACCGAGCTGGAGCTCCGCCGGGCTTTGCTCCGGGCCCAACGTGACCGTCACGTCTCCGCGGGAGACGCGGCCAAGGCACTGGGGGCCGTGCTGCGGCTCCTTCAGCACGCCGACGTCGTTCCGCTGGGGCCGGCGGTGCTCGCGCGCGCCGGAGATGTCTTTCCGCTCCCGCTCCGCTCACTCGATGCGATCCACCTTGCCACTGCGGTGCTTCTCCACCAGCGGCGTGAGGTCGAGCAGGTGGTGATGTTCAGCCGGGACAACCGCGTGCGGGACAACGCGACCGCCCTGGGCATGCAGCTCGCCTGAGTCCTCCTGAGAGCTTCCCAGCGGCGCCGTGGGACACCGGGGTGGAGATCCGGAGGGCGGCCCCTTGGGCGTGGCTCTCCGGGGCCGCTTGACTTCATTTGCCACGGGGTGAGATGAGCTCCGGGCAATCACGATCGTTGGCCGAGGGTCGAATCGGTGTCGTTGCCGTCTCATCGCGTGCGGCTCCTCCTCGCCGATGATCATCCGCTGGTCATCGATGGGCTGGCCGCCTTGGCCCGCTCCAGCCCGCAGCTCGAGGTGATCGCGACCGCGCGCGGCGGGCGCCAGGCCGTCGAGCTGTGCCTCCGCCATCAGCCCGACGTGACCCTGATGGACCTGGGGATGGGTGACATGGACGGGGTATCCGCCATCTCCGAGATCCGGCGCACGATCCCCGACGCCAAGGTGCTGGTGTTCACCATCCGCCTTGGCGACGAGGACGTGCGGCGGGCGCTGGAGGCAGGAGCGCGCGGGTACCTGCTCAAGAGCGCCCCATGGACGACGGTCGTGGAGGCGATCTCGGCGGTCGCCCGTGGGCTGAGGTGGGTGTCCCCGGAGGCCGCTTCGGCGCTCACGGAGTCGGTGGGCCTGTCGCCGCTCACCCCGCGCGAGCGCCAGGTGCTGGAGACGCTGGCCACGGGCGCGTCCAACTCGGAGATCTCCGAGGCGCTGTCCATCTCGGAGCCCACCGTGAAGGCCCACGTGACGTCGATCCTCGCCAAGCTCGGGGTGGAGGACCGCTCCAAGGCAATGGTCGTGGCACTGAAACGCGGGCTGGTCCACCTCGACTAGCGCCCGGGGAGACGTATGGGAACGAGCCTGGCCATCGCCTGGGCCCTGGCGCTCGCGGCGGCCAACGCCGGGCCGGACGAGCCCAGGTATGCGGTCCGCCGATGGACCAGCAACGAAGGGCTCCCCCGGAACACGGTGTTCACCATCTGCCAGCAGCAGGACAGCACGCTCGTGCTGGGAACGGACGAGGGCGCCTTCTCGTTCGACGGGCGAGTCTTCCACCACCTCTCCAGCGACTGGCTGGAGAAACCGAAACGGCGCTTCGTAATGGCGCTTCTGGAGAACCAGGGCGACCTCTGGATCGGCACCCTGGGCGACGGCGTCGTCCATCGCCCCGCGGCGGCCTCGCGGCCAACGACCCACCTCCTCGAGGGTCTGCGGGTCACAGCGCTTGCGAAGAGTGGCAACGGCGATACCTGGATCGGCGCCAGGGACGGGGTCCGCCGCGTGCGGGCGGACGGCATCACCCGGTTCGGTCCGGAGGACGGGTTTGCTGGAGGCGAGGTCTTCAAGCTGGCGACCACGGCTGACGCGGTCTGGGCCGCCTCCGAGAGAGGCGTCTGGCGATACGACGGGAGCCGGTGGGAGGCCGTCTCGCTCCTCGACGGAACGTCCGTCTCGGCGATCGGTGGCGGCGCCGGGAACCGGCTCTGGTTCGCCACCGCAGGAGGGCTCCTGGGGCGCCTGGACGGCGGCGTCCGCGACGACGTCGACGTCCCGGAAGGGACGCTGGGCAAGGTGAACGCCCTGCTGGAGGCGGCACCGGGGACGCTCTGGATCGCGAGCGCGAAGGGTGTGTTCCTGCTGCACCAGGGGCGCCTGAGTCAGATGCCAGGGACCCGGGTGGGCGAAGCGCTGGCGCTGTTCGAGGATCGCGAGCACGACATCTGGGTGGGCCTCAACGGCGGTGGCCTGCTTCGCCTGAGACGGACCGCCGTCACCGTGCTGGGTGAAGAGGCCGGGCTGAAGTCGGAAAACGTCCTCTCCGTGGCAGGGGACGGCTCCGGAGGGCTGTGGGTGGGGACGGAAACGGCGGGGGTGGCGTCCTTGCGTGACGGCCGGGTGACGGCAACGTACCTGGCCGGAGAGGCGGTGAGCGCCGTCGTCCCGGACGGAAGGTCCGGCGCCTACGTAGGTCTCGCGAGCGGCGGGGTGCGGCACGTCGCGGACGGGCGGGTGAATCACCTTCCGGAGCTGGCCGTCCTGGACCGGGAGCCGATCTATGCGCTGCTCCGGGACGAAACGGGGTTGTGGATAGGCACCCACGGCCAGGGCGTCTACTGGATGGACGGCGGCCGGCTGGGCCACCTCGGCCGGGAGCCGGATCGCGGTCTCCCCAGCAATCGCGTCTACGCGCTCGAGCGCCATCATTCCGGCGGAATCTGGGTGGGCACCAGCGAGGGCGTGGTGCTCGTCCAGAACGGGCGCGTGGAGAAGCGCGTCCCCCTCGCGATCTCCGCATTGACCCTGCACGAGGACGCGGACGGCGTGCTCTGGATCGGGACCGACGGTGATGGCCTCCACTGGCTCCGCGGCGAAACGCTCGGTTCAGCGTCCCGGGCCCAGGGCCTCTTCAGCAACATCGTGTTCCAGATCCTCGAAGAGCTCCCAGCCCACGGCGGCGCGCTCTGGATGAGCTGCAATCACGGCCTCTTTCGCGTGCGCAAGAGCGACCTCTTCGACCTCCAGGAGGGCCGGAGCAAGCGGTTCGATGTCGACACCATCACCCACGACGACGGGATGGAGGAGGAAGAGGCAAACGGCGGCAAGCAGCCGGCCGGGTGGAGGGATGGCGACGGAGCGCTCTGGTTCGCCACCATCGGCGGCGTCGCGAAGGTGGCCCCCGGCCTGTTCGCGGAAACGCGGAACACGGAGCCGCCGGTGGTGCGGATTGACGCGGTGCTCGCGGATGGAGCGGCCCTGGCTGATCCGCTCGCGCCAGCTGCCGTCCCTCCCGGGCGCGGAAAGCTGGAGATCCGGTACGCGGCGACCAGCCTCGCCTCTCCCGCCCACATTCAATTCCGGCACCGGCTGATGGGGTTCGACGATGACTGGGTGGATACCGGCGAGCAGGCGGTGGCGCAGTACACCAACCTGCCCCCCGGGGAGTACCGGTTCCTGGTGAAGGCCGGCCGGGGCAGGTTCTGGAGCCAGGAGAAGTCCACCGGCCCCATCGAGTTGCAACCCCACTTCCATCAACGGACGTCGTTCCGGGCCGCGGTGGCGCTGATGGTGGTCCTGCTGGGCATGGCGGCGTACCAGGCACGAGCCCGGCGCTGGCGCGCCGAGACCATGGTGCTGGCGGAGCGGAATCGCCTGGCGCGCGAGATTCACGACGGGCTGATGCAGGGTCTCACCGGCATCCTGATGCAGCTCCAGGCCGCGGTGGCGCTGTGGTCCGCGGGGGGCGGCGGGCCACTCGAGCACGTGGAGCGGGCGCTGGAGTGGACGCGCTTCAGCCTGACCGATGCGCGCCTGGCGGTGACGGCCATGGGCCGGGAGATCGCGTCGGTGAAGGCGCTCTCGGAGGTGCTCCAGCGCTGCGCCGAGGCGCTGACCGCGGGGACCCCGATCCGCGCCGAGGTGACCGCGGCCGGCGAGGACGCGTTGCCTCCAAAGGTCGGCGCGGCGCTCCTCCGCATCGGCCAGGAGGCGATGGGCAACGCCACGCGGCACGGCCGGCCACGTCGGGTCTCGGTGGAGATCGCGGCCGGCCACGCAGAGGTCAGGATGGCCGTGAAAGACGACGGTCGCGGCTTCGATCCGGGCGCGGAGGTTCCCGGCTCCAGCAACGGCCTCCGGAACATGCGCGAGCGGGCCCTGGCCATCGGTGGCCGGCACGAGATCCGCAGCGCTCCGGGCGAGGGGACCGAGGTGATCGTGGTGGCGCCGCTGGCGCCGGCGCGGCGCCACCGGCCCGACCCCCTCCGAAAGTCGTAGAACGCGGTCCGACCTCCGCTCGATGTGCTCGCGCCAGCGCTTGGTAGACAACGCGCATCTCGCAGCAGGAGGGGCCTTGCACATGAAATGGATGCTGATCGGGGGAATGCTGGCCGCCGTGATGAGCACGGAGGCGAACGCGCAGGCGGGCGTCAAGGGAGCGATGTGGCTCCGGCTCAACGGCGCCTACAACTCGTATCCCGCGGGAGATGCGCGGCGGGTCGCCTGGAACCTGGACGTCGCCCAGGACGTGCCGGCCTGGACGGGCGAGATCAACAACCTGAACAGCTCATTCGGGGTGAAGACGATCGTCCGGTTCGGATACAGCACCCGTCCGAGCCCCGCGGATGTCATCGCGCTCGAGGGCGCCACCTTCAGCTGCAACCAGATCGACGGGCTGATGGCCAACCTGGACGGCGAAGCGAACAACGCCGCCGGGGTGCTGGGCGCCGCGGGTCCGTTCATCCTCGCCAATGAGCCGAATCTCCCCGCCACCGACCCGTACAACGAGTGGGGGCTCAGCGGCCGTGCCTATGGACGCGCCTATGCCTGCTACCTGGCGCGCTGGAAGGCGAACCCCACCTTCTCCAGCCACCCGCTGCTCGCGAGCGGTCCAGGTGGCTGCGGCTCGTTCGACTGTCCGGCGTTCTACAACACCTTCTTCACCGCGTTGGGGGCAAGCGCGCTGGACGGCTTCGCCATCCACGCGTACGGGGCTACGCCCTCCAACTTCACCTCCGACTTCACCTGGCAGGTGGATCGGATCAACCAGGGCCGCTCGGGGACCCCCATCTACATCACGGAGTACAACCCGGGCGCGGCGAAAGACCAACCGCTCCCGGTCGAGCCCGGCTCGGCATACTTCGACGGTTGCCACGCCGCGGTGGCCAGCTACAACTCCACGCACGGGAACCAGATCAAGGCGCTGCTCTACTTCATCGACTCACCGGACTCCTGGACTCGCCACGCGGCGGACTGCGCGCCCCAGGCCACGCCTGGAACGTCCGGATGGTGGCAGTCCTCGCTGTGCTACAGCGCCGCGCGTTACTCGGCTTGGTTCAACTCCGGCTCCGCGGCCCCGCCCCCGCCCCCGCCCCCGCCGCCTCCTCCACCC
>DATBSS010000363.1:0-24129 GCA_036559665.1 Myxococcaceae bacterium | reverse complement strand
ACGTGCACAGTCCGGCTGCGCCTGGCGCCGCCGCCCCCGACCTGAGCTACGATCGGCGGGCTTCGCCGGAGGAGCTTGCGTGAACGAACCAACGACCGATCGTCCGTTCTCGATGGGGTGGATGCTCACCAGCGTGGGGTTGTTCCTGGCGAGCGAGCTGTTCATCGGCACGTGGGTCGGCCCGCTGGTACTGGGCAAGTACGTCTCGCCCATGTTCCACATGCAGCTGCAGATGGTGATGCACCTGGCGAGCTTCTACCTGGGCGGGCTGCTGGTAGGGATCATCTCTCCGGGCGTGCGCCTGAAGGAACCGGCGGTGGCGGCGTTCCTGTCGGTGGCGCTGGTGTTCATGATCTCCTTCTTCATGCCCACGTACTTCTACCAATTCAGCATGGACCGGATGCTGGTGGGCGGCGTGATCGCGCTGGTCCTCTCGCTGGCGGGCGCCTACAGCGGCGAGAAGCTGATGGGGAACATCGCCCCCGACCAGCCCGAGGCGTCCAGGACCGCCCGCGGGCGGCTCCGCGCCGCGCTGTGGAGCGACGAGGACGGGACGTTCTCCTCCCGGCGGCGGGAGGTAGCGCCGCGGTCGGAGTGACGGCCGCGTCCAGACCGTCAACGCGAAGGACGAGCCCTCTAGAGCAGGGCCAGCAGCTCGTCGGTCGTGAGGATGGTGGCGAACTCGCGGTTGAGCTCGGCCAGCCCGACCTCGTGCATCACCGCGGCCGGGATGAGGCGCCCGTCCGGGCCCGGTGAACGCATGGCGAAGGCCACCGTGCTGTCGGACAGGACAAACGTCCGGAAGCCGAGGTTGCCGGCCATGCGCGCGGTCGTCGAGACGCAGTGGTTGGTGGTGAAGCCGCACAACACCACGGTGTCGCTCGACTGCGCCTTGAGGCGCGCCTCGAGATCCGTGCCGATGAAGGCCGAGTTGACGTGCTTGCCGACGACCGGCTCGCCGTTCCCCGGCGCCGCTTCGGCCTTGATCGCGTTGCCGGGCGAATCAGGCCGGAGCGTCGAGTCGGGTTCCACCGAGTCGTGGCGCACGTGGATCACCGGCCGGTGGCTCGCGCGCCACCGCGACAGGAGCTTCTCGATGGTGCGCTCCGCGCCCGGGTTGTTGCGCTCACCCCAGTACGGCGCGTCGAAACCTCTCTGGACGTCGATCAGGATCAGCGTGGCGTTCGTCGGCAGTCGCGTCGTCGTCATGGGGTTGGCCGTTCCAAGCCATCGCGCGCGCCTAGACGGCCTTCGCCGGGGCGGCGGCGGCGGCGTCCAGCGCCGGGAGCACCCGCCGCTCGATGAACCCCAGCACCCGTTCGGAGACCAGCGCCGGCTGCTCCAGCGGGGCGGTGTGGGTACCGCCGGGGATGATCACCAGCTCCGACCGCGGGATGGCGTCCGCCATCCGGTGGGAGAGCCACAGGGGGGTGAAGCTGTCGCGCTCGCCGCCCACGATCAGCACCGGGACCTCGATGTGCGGCAGGTGCTCCCAGGCGGAGTGCTCCGCCAGCGACTCCAGCGAACGCACGAAGATCACCGGATCCATCTTGGACAGGTGGTCGAAGTAGGGGACCACGTCCTCCCGCCGGATGCGCTGCTTGTCCATCTCCGTCTCCAGCGCCACGCGGATGGCCAGCTCGGTGGAGAGGACGAAGCGGGTCAGCTTCGCCGCCGGCTTGGGGAAGCTCTCGGCCAGGAGCTTGAGGATGGGGAAGGCGCGCTTGAGCACCGTGTCGTCGTGGAAGGTGTCCAGCACGTTCCCGTAGGAGCCGCACAAGAGCGACAGCCCCACGCAGCGCTGCAGGTAGCGGCGCTGGAACTCCAGCGCCACCTGCACGCCCATGGAGTGGCCGAAGATCACCGCCCGCTCCATCCCCACGTGGGCCATCACCCGGTCCAGGTCCTCGCAGGTGTAGAGCATCCCCACCTTGTCCCGGTCCGAAGGCACCGTCGACTTGCCATGGCCGCGGTAGTGCCAGCGCAGCACCCGATAGTGCCGGGCCAGGTCCGGCAGCAGGTAGCGCCAGACGAAGCCGTCGCACCCCAGGCCGTCGCAGAGCACCATCCCCAGCTCGCCCTCGCCGTGCACCTGGAAATAGATGCGGGCGCCGTCCGGGACCTCCAGAACGTCTTGGCGGAAGTAGCCGGTCATGGCGTCGGAGGGGCGCGGCCGCTACGCGCTGGCCTCCTCCTCGCCGTCGCCGTCGCCGCCGCCAGCCGGGGAGGGCCGCTCCAGCCCGTACTTGGCGATCTTGAGGATGAGGTTGGACCGGCTGATCCCCAGCTCGCGGGCCAGCTGGCTCTTGTTGCGGTGGGTGCGGATCAGCCCCTGGTGGATCATCTCCCGCTCCAGCAGCTCCACCGCGGCGTTGAGGTTGGCGGGCGTCCCGCCGAAGCTGAAGCTGCCGGAGGGCGAAGGCTGGCCGCCGGACTGGCGGATCCTCGGGGAGATCAGGTCCGCCGGGATGGTCTCCTCGTCCGACCCCAGCACCAGCAGCCGTTCGATCTCGTTCTCCAGCTCGCGGATGTTGCCCGGCCAACCGTAGGAGTGGAGCACGCCCATGGCCTCCTCCGACAGCGCGCGCACCCGCTGGTTGGGCTTGCGGTGCTTGCGGAGGAAGTGCTCCACCAGCAGCGGCAGGTCGTCCCGGCGCTCGCGCAACGGCGGGATCTGGATGCGGATCACGTTCACCCGGTAGAAGAGGTCCTCGCGGAACTCGCCCTTCTCCACCAGGGCGGCCAGGTCCTTGTGGGTGGCGGCGATCACCCGCACGTCCACCTTCCGCTCCGCGCTGCCGCCCAGCGGCAGGAAGGTGCCCTCCTGGATGGCGCGCATCAGCTTGAGCTGGAGCGCGGGCGTCATGTCGCCGATCTCGTCCAGGAAGAGGGTGCCGCCGTCGGCCACCTCGAACAGGCCCTTGGAGTCGCGGATCGCGCCGGTGAAGGCGCCCTTGACGTGCCCGAAGAGGGCGGACTCCAGCAGGTTGTCGTTGAGCGCGGAGCAGTTCTGCGCCACGAACGCCCTGTCCTTGCGCGGGCCCAGGTGGTGGATGGCGCCGGCCACCAGCTCCTTGCCGGTGCCGGACTCGCCGTTGACCAGCACCGTGGAGTCGGACTGGGCGATCTTGTGCAGCAACGTGAAGATCTGCCGCATCGCCCCCGACTTTCCGACGATGTTGTCGACCCGGTACTTCTCCACCTCGCCGCGGCTGGAGGAGCGCTCCTCGCGGCGCAGCTGCTCCGCCTCGAAGTCGGCGATGTCGCTCACCGCGAGCTGGAGCAGGTCCGCCAGGCGCTCCGAGTCCGGGGTGGGCAGGAGCGGGACGCGCTCCAGCGCCTTCTCGAGATCGGTGTTGCCGGAGTTGATCTCCCGGATCTTGGCCTTCAGCGCCTCCGCCTCCCGCCCCGCGATGGAGGACCGGGAGAAGCCCTCCACGAAGAGGAAGCCCTCGTAGCGGCCGTTGAGGTACAGCGGCACGCCCACGATGGCGAAGCCGAGGTGGCAGTCGTGGAAGACCGCGTGGCGGAGCTTGGGCGAGGTGACGAACTTGTCGTGCAGGATCTTCACCGACTGCGAGCAGCGGCGCAGCCCCTCCTTGCTGAAGAGGGAGAGGCGGCAGAAGTCGTTGGACGGGGGGACGATCTCCCCGCTCACCCACTCCTTGACCTGGCCGTTGTCATCCGCGAAGGAGAGCTCCGCCCGCCACCACTTGCGGATGACGTCCCTGAGCATGATGATGGTGTGGAGGCTGCGGTGTCGTTCGTGATCCAAGGCAGCGCATTCTAGTTCTCGTGGCCACCCATTCGCATCCGGATCACGCAGGGCACGAGCACCACTCCCATGATCATGGACACTCCCACTCCGGCGCGGCCGGCGGGCGGGGGCGCGGGGCGGAGCGCTCGAGCGACCGCAAGCGGCTGGTGCGGGCGCTGGCGCTGACCGCGCTGATCCTGGTGGCGGAGGCGGTGGGTGGGTGGATCTCCAACTCCCTGGCCCTGCTCTCCGACGCCGGCCACATGCTGACCGACGTCTCGGCGATCGCGCTGAGCCTGGTGGCGCTGTGGCTGGCCGAGAAGCCGGCCACCCTGAAGAAGACCTACGGCTTCTACCGGACGGAGATCCTGAGCGCGCTCGCCAACGGGGTGACCCTGCTGGCGATCACCGCGGTCATCCTCTACGAGGCCTACGGCCGCCTGTGGAACCCGGAGCCGGTGCGCGTGGGGATGGCGGCGCTGATCGGCAGCGTCGGGCTCGCCACGAACCTGATCGCGCTGCGGCTCCTGCACCGCTCCCACACGATGAGCGCCCGTGGCGCCTTCCTCCACGTGCTGGGAGACGCGCTGGGGTCGGTGGGTGTGCTGGCCGGGATGGGCCTGATCTGGCTGACCGGCTGGCAGTGGGTGGACCCGGTGGTCTCGGCGGGCATCTCGGTCATCATCGTGGCCGGCGCCTTCCGGCTGGTGCGGGACGCGGTGGACGTGCTGCTGGAGGCGGTGCCCGCGCACGTGGACCTGGACGCGGTCAAGGGCATCCTGGGGTCGGTGGCCGGGGTGACCGCGGTGCACGATCTCCACGTGTGGACCATCTCCAGCGGGATCTACGCGCTCTCCGCCCACCTGGTGGTGCTGGACCCCATGGTCTGCAACAACGACCAGATCCTCTCCGCGGTGAAGCACGAGCTGTTCGACCGCTTCGGGATCGACCACACCACCATCCAGATCGAGAGCGAGACCTACGCCCACCTGGGCGAGGTCCACTGAGCTGATCAGCGCAGGCCCCGGCCTCCTGATGAGGCCAGCCAGGCGTCCACCTCCGCCACCTTCTGCGCGTCCTTCATGCCCTGGTAGTTGGCGCGGGCCTCCGCCGCCAGCGCCCGGGCGCGCGCCGGGTCGCGGCGGGCGGCGGTGAGGGCGCGGGCCAGGGCGAAGCGGATCTCCGCCATGACCTCTTCGTCGGAAGGCTTGAGGGCGTTGGCGCGCTCCAGGGCGGCCACCGCCTCCGGCACCTTCTTCAGCGCCAGCTGCGCGCGGCCGATGGTGTCCAGGCTGAACGCCTCCGCCTCGGTGGCCGCCTTGGACTTCTGGTGGATGGCGAGGGCGCGCTGGGCGTCCTCCAGCGCCTGCCGCGGCCTGCCCATCAAGAGGTGGACGCCGGCGCGGGAGTCCAGCACGTCCGCGACGGTGGCGTGGTCCTTCCCCATCTTGGTCTCCACCAACTCCAGCGCGCGATCCGCCGCCGACAGCGCCTCCGGGTACCGGCCCAGCGCCGCCAGGTCGTTGGACAGGTTCTGCAGCGGCTCCACCAGGATGGGGTGGTCCTTGCCGCGCAGGCGCTCGAAGGCGGCGATCGCCAGGCGCTCCGACTTCACCGCCTCCTCGCGCTCGCCCATGTTGCCGCGCACCACGCCGAGGTTGGCGAAGGCGCGCGCCTTCCGGAAGTCCGCGTCCGCGCACCGCTCCCCCGGGGCCAGCGAGCGCTGGAACGCGTCGGCGGCGGCGCGCCAGTCGCCGGCGCGGAGGTGGACCAGCCCGAGGACGTTGAAGACGTCCGACTCCAGCTCCGGGTAGTGCTCGGTGCCCAGGCGGTCCAGGGTGGATTCGGCGACGTGGATCCAGGCCACGCCCGCCTCGAACTGGAGCTGCCGGTAGCCGGTCACGAAGCCCAGCCGGCTGGCGGCGAACACCTTGGTGACGTCGTCGTGGCCCGCCTCCGCCAGCTTCCAGGCCTCCTGCAGCTCGCGGGCGGCGGACTTCTGGTCCCCGGTGGCGTCCTCCAGCATGCCCAGCTGGTACAGGGACTGGGCGTGCAACGGCTTGAAGGCCAGCCCCTTCGCGACGCTGACGGCCACGGAGGCCTCGTCCCTCCCCTGGGGGTAGCGGCCGGCGATCCGCAGCGCGTCCACCTTCGCCAGCTGCTCCTCCAGCTTGTCCAGGGACGCGCGCCGGGCCGGGTCCTCGGGCATGCCCACCTGGGCCAGCGCCTCCGCGTCGCCGCACTGGCCCACCGCGGAGAGCCCGCCCACCGCGTCCGAGGCCCGGTCCACCAGCGCCGCGTCCGGGTGCTCCAGCAGGCGCACCAGCGCGGCCAGCTCCTTGCGCCGCCGCTCCAGGCACACCATCCGGAGCGCGAGGATGGCCTCGGTCTGCTCGCCGCGGATGCGCGTCGCCTCGCACGCCTCGCGGTGCGCCTGCGCCCAGCGCTGGGCATAGCCGTCCAGCGTAGGCGTGAGCGCGCGCGCGGCCTCCAGCCCGTTCACCGGCGCCACCGCGGCGAACGCGCCCTGCACCCCGCCGGCCATCGCCGGGCTCCACACCGCGGCGATCTCCGCCGAGCCGCCCGAGCACAGCTGCGTCTTGGTGCGGTCGCGCCAGCCCCAGGCGCTCACCGCCGCCACCAGCACCATGGCCAGGGCCGCGGCGCCCATCGCCACCTGCATGGAGGGCGGGTGGAGCGCGGCCTGGATCTCCGCCAGCAGCGGCTCCATGGTGGGGAAGCGCTGCTCCGGGTCCAGCGACAACCCCCGCATGATCGCCTTGCGCAGCCGTGCCGGCACCCGCGGTTGCGAGGGCGGTTCGTGGATCAGCGCGGGGAAGGATCCGGCGCGCGAGCTGGGCCTGAGCGGCGCGGTGCCGTCGCCGCTTTCGCGGAGCTTGTCGCCGCGCTTGGCCAGGAGGGCCGGGTCGAACGGGTGCTTCTTCCACACCAGCGCGTAGAGGGTGGCGCAGAAGGCGAACTGGTCCGCGCGCGCGTCCACCGCGCCCACCACGTGCTGCTCCGGCGCCATGTACTTGGGCGTGCCCAGCAGCACGCCCTCGCCGGTGAGGTTGGAGGAGAGCCTGGAGCGGCGCTCCAGGTCCCGCTCCTCGGCGGAGAGGGGGGCCGTGGCCAGGTCGTCGGGCGCGTCGGACATGCGGGCCAGGCCGAAGTCGGTGACGAACACCTGGCCGTCCCGCCGCACCAGCACGTTCTGCGGCTTGAAGTCCCGGTGCACCAGGCCCGCGGCGTGCGCGGCGGCCAGCCCGTTCCCGGCCGCCATCATCGCGCGCGCGATCTCCTGCCAGGTGCGGCCCTTCTCCTTCACCCAGGCGGAGAGCGTGCCGCCCTCCACCATGTCCATGGCGATGAACACCTGGTTCCCGAAGGAGCCCACGTCGTGCACGGGGAGCACGTTGGGATGCGAGACCTTCGCCATGGCCTGCGCCTCGCGCAGCAGCCGCGCGTGGCCCGAGGACCCGCCCATGGCGCGCGGGCGCAGCAGCTTGAGCGCCACCTTGCGATCCAGCTCTGCGTCGTAGGCCGCGTACACCATGCCCATGCCGCCCTGGCCCAGCCGGTGAACCACCAGGTAGCGGCCGACGGAGCTCCCGCGCTGGACGCCCTCGGCCCCGGGGGAGGTTGGCGCGGGCTCCGCCTCTACGCCGCCGGTGACGCGCTCGCGCGCCTTGCCGGGGCGGAGCGAGAGCGATTGCGTGTCGTCGCCGTCAGTGCTCATTCGCGCGCGGGGGCGAACGATACCTCAGCGCGGTTGTAGGAGCAGGTACGCATGGAAATCAGGCGCAACCTGGTATTTAATTTCTTCGATATTGATAGAAGACCACTGGTCACTTGCCCGGAGCCTCCCCCGATGTTCCGTATCAGCTCCCAGCCTCCGCAGATTTCGACTCCCACAACAGGCGCCACTTCCGCACAAGGTGCGAGCAGCCCCGCCACGCAGATGCAGACCCTGCTCGCCGCGCTGGAGCGGGCGATCGAACAGCTGATGAAGCAGTACGGCGGCGGCAACACGACTCCCGGCGGTGGGGACCGCGTCGAGCTGCCCCGCCAGCCGCCGCCGCAGCAGTCCCGCCCGCTCCCGCCCCGCCAGGGGCCGATCGCGCAGCCTCCGGCCCAGAAGTTCCCGTTCCCGCCCCACCATGGGCCGATCGCCCGGCCGGTGCCGCAGCCGCAGCCTCGTCCTCCGGTCCACACGCTCCCGTTCCCGCCGACCAAGGGTGGACCGGTCGCGGAGCCGGGGGAGCCACCGGTGTTCAAGTGGCCCTTCCCGGGGAAGCCGGGGAACGGGAACGAAACGCCCGGCATCCCCAGGAGCGCCGGCGGTGCGTGCGGCTCCTACGGCGATCCGCCGTCGAAGGGCCGCACTGGCGGCACCCTCGGCAACTAGAGCGATCCCGCTCCTTCGCTACTTCCTCCCCCGGGACGATCCCTGGGGGTTGGCCAGCCAGGTCTCGACCTGGGCCAGCTTCCGCTGGTTCTTCAGCGTCGTGAAGGCAGTCCGGGCCTTGTTCGCGAGGTCCCGCGCGCGCGCCGGGTCGCGCCGCGCGGTGACCAGCGCCCGCGCCAGGCCGAACTCAATGTCCGCGATCACGCCGTCGTCGGGGGGCTGGAGCGCCAAGCCGCGCTCCAGCGAGGCGATGGCGTCCGGCACCTTCCCCAGCGCGAGCTGCGCGCGGCCGATGGCGTCCCAGCTGAAGCCTTCGGCGGCGTTGGCCTCCTTGGTGAGCCGGTGGATCTGCAGGGCGCGCTGCGCGTCCGCCAGCGCCTCCTTCGGGCGCTCCAGCTGCAGGTAGAGGCAGGCGCGGGAGTCCAGCACGTCGGCGACGGTGGCGTGGTCCTTCCCCATCTTGGTCTCCGCCAGCCGCAGCGCGCGGTCCGCCAGCGGCAGCGCCTCGTCGTAGCGGCCCAACTCGAGGAGGTCGTTGGTCAGGTTCTGCAGCGGCTCCACCAGGATGGGGTGATCCAGCCCGCGCAGGCGTTCGATGGCGGCCACCGCCAGCTTGCCGGAGCGCACCGCCTCCTCCCGCTCGCCCAGCCGGCCCCGCGCGGCGGCGATGTTGGCCAGCGCGCGCGTCCGGAGCAGGTCCGCGCCCGGCACGTTCTCCACCGCGGTGAGCGACCGCTGGAAGGCGGCGAGGGCCCCGGGGAACTCGCCGGCGCGAAGCTGGGTCACCCCCAGGAACGTGTACACGTCCGACTCCAGCTCCGGGTACCGCTCCGCGCCCAGCCGCTCCAGCGTGGCCTCCGCCAGGCGGACCCACTCCACGCCGGCCTCCGGCTGGCTCTGCCGGTAGCCGATCACGTAGCCCAGCCGGCTGGCGGAGCGCAGCTTGGTGACGTCGTCGCGGCCCGCCTCGGCCAGCCTCAGCGCCCGCTGGAGCTCCCCGGTGGCGCCCTTCTGGTCGCCGGTGGAGTCCTGGAGCAGCGCCAGCTCCAGGCGGGTCCGCGCCTCCAGCGGCTTGAAGCCCAGGTCGCGCGCCACGCCCGCGGCGGGGAGCGCCTCGGTGAGGCCCTGGGCATAGCGGCCGGCGATCCGCAGCGCGTGGACGCGCGCCAGGGTCTCCTCCGCCTTCTGCAGCGAGGCGCGCCGCGCCGGGTCCTCGGGCATGCCCACCTGGGCCAGCGCCTGGGCGTCGCCGCACTGGCTCACCGCGGACAGGCCCTGGCTGGCGTCCAGCGCCCGGTCCACCAGCGCCGCGTCCGGGTGCTCCAGCAGGCGCACCAGCGCGGCCAGCTCCTTGCGCTTGAGCTCCAGGCAGTCCATCCGCAGCGAGAGCGTGGATTCGGTCTGCTCGCCGCGGATGCGCGTCGCCTCGCAGGCCTCGCGGTGCGCCTGCACCCAGCGCCCGGCGTACCCGTCCATGGCCGTTACCAGCGTGCGCGCCAGCTCCGACCCGCGGTCGGGCGCCGCCTGGACGAAGCCGGCCTGCACCGCGCCGGCCACCGCCGGGCTCCACACCGAGGCGATCTCCGCCGAGCCGCCCGAGCATAGCTGCGTCCTGGTGCGGTCGCGCCAGGCCCACGCGCCGACCGCCGCCACCATCACCATGGCCGCCGCGGCGGCCCCCATGGCCACCTGCGTGGAGGGCGGGTGGAGCGCGGCCTGGATCTCCACCAGCAGCGGCTCCATGGTGGGGAAGCGCTGCTCAGGGTCCAGCGACAGCCCGCGCATGATCGCCTTGCGCAGGCGGGCCGGCACCCGCGGCTGCGAGGGCGGCTCGTAGATCAGCGTCGGGGCCGGCTCCGAGCGCGAGTTGGACCGCATCGAGGCGGAGGAGGACTCGGAGGCGCGGAGCTTGTCGGCGCGCCGGGCCAGGCTGGTCGGGTCGAACGGGTGCGTCTTCCACAGCAGCGCGTAGAGCGAGGCGCAGAAGCTGAACTGGTCCGCCCGGGCGTCCACGGCCGCGCCCAGGTGCTGCTCCGGCGCCATGTACCTGGGCGTCCCCACGACCGCGCCGGCGCTGGTGAGGTTGCCGGTGAGGTGGGAGTGGCGGCGTTCGAGCTCCCGCTCCGCCGCCGGCACCGGGTCCGTCACCACGTCGTCCGCGGCGTCCTGCATGCGGGCCAGGCCGAAGTCGGTGACGAACACCCGGCCGTCCCGCCGCACCAGCACGTTCTGCGGCTTGAAGTCCCGGTGCACCAGCCCCACGGCGTGAGCGGCCGCCAGGCCATGACCGGCGTCCAGCATCGCGCGCACCACCTCCTGCCAGGTGCGGTTCGCCTCCTTCCCCCAGGCGGAGAGCGTGCCGCCCTCCACCAGGTCCATGGTCATGAAGACCTGGTTGCCGAAGGAGCCCACGTCGTGGATGGCGAGCACGTTGGGGTGCGAGACCTTCGCCATCGCCTGGGCCTCGCGCAGCAGCCGCGCGTGGCGCTCCGCCGTGCCCACCTTGCGAGGGTGCAGGAGCTTGAGCGCGACCTTCCGATCCAGCTCCGCGTCGTACGCGGAATACACCACGCCCATCCCGCCCTCTCCCAGGCGGTGCACCACCAGGTAGCGGCCGATCGCGGTGCCGCGCGGGACCTCGTCGGTAGGCGGCGCGTTGGGGCCGTCCGTCACCTTCTTCCGTTCGGTATGAACGGAGACCGACATGGTGTCGCGCGTCTCGTCGTCGCCTTTCCCTTCGCCGTCGGTGACCATGGACGCGCCGCGCACGATAGCCCGGGCCTGATCGGCGGCCGCAACGAGTGATAACCACCTTAGCCCATAGACGCGTCCAAGGTAAGGATAGGTGTGTTTTCGAGGATTTAAGAAACCATTCGACTTCATTCTCCGATAACGAGAAAAGCGCTTCTGCCCCCGAAGCGAAAAGGTCCCGGAGTCGACGATGCCAACCCCCGTCAGTGCCAAGTCGGTCCACATGGTCAAGTCGCCCGCCACCGAGGCGTCCGACCACAAGGGGATCAGCCCGAAGGATCAGCAGGCGGCGAAGAGCGGCCGGAACGTCGACTCCTTCTCCGGCGCGAACGGGGCCCACCACCGCCACGCCAAGCACGCGCACCGTCACGAGTCGCACGACACCTCGCACTTCCATCACGCCGCCGAGAGTGAGCCGGCCGGTCAGTGGAAGGGACAGCAGGATTGGCAGGAGAAGGCCGGGGGTGGCTGGGAGCAGCCGGTGGAGGTCGCCCCGCAGCCGGCGCCGAAGGACAACTTCGGGCACAGCCCCGAGCACCTCGACCAGAAGGCCGGCGGCGGCCGCGCTGGCGGTGTGATCGGCAACCGCGGCGGCGACTACGGCGGTGGCGGCGGCTGGGGCTGGTAGCGCCGCGTTTCCATGAGCCCGCGTTGATGCGTGCGCGCCGCGGGCTGGCGCGGTAGAGAGCGTGCGCCCGATGCCCGCCGAGCCCGCCCTGCTGGAGAGGATCCTCGCCCTCCGGCCGACGAGCGCGGCCAGCCGGCTCGGGGATTCGCCGCTTCCCCTGCTCAATCCGCGGGACCTGGCGCGCGCCCTGGACGAGGCCGCGGTGCCCCTGGTCTGCGTGCCGGTGGCGGCGGTGGAGGCGCTCCCCGGGCTGCTGCGCGCCGCGCGCGACGAGGACGCGGTGCTGGGGCTGGCGGCGCCGCACCGGCCCGGCCAGCGCGACGCCGCGGACGCCTTCTTCGAGGCCGTGCGCGCCGCGGCGGAGGAGTGCCAGCACCGCCGCCCCGTCTTCCTGCAGGCGGGGCCCATCCGGCTGACCTCCGCGGATCCCCGGGAGCTCCAGCTCCGGACCGAGGACGTCTTCCGCTCCGTGGACGCGGGCTTCTCCCTGCTCTCGGTGGACGCCTCCACCCTGGTGCCGGAGGCAGGCGTGCTGGTCGCCGCGGAGCTGGTGCAGGCGGCCGCCGAGCGCGAGCTCTCGCTGGAGATCGCGGCGCCGGTGGACGAGAAGGGCCGGGCCGGCCCCGAGGCGCTGGAGACCTGCCTGCGGCTGTTCGCCGACCGGAAGATCGAGGTGCGCTTCGTCCGCGTGCGCTCCGCCCAGTTCCTGCCGGAGGCGGCGGGGAGCCAGGCGCTGCGCGCGCTGGTGGAGGTGGCCGGCCGGTTCGGCGCCTGGCTTTCGGTGGAGGACCTGGGCGCTTCCGCCCGCGAGCCGGGAGCATGGGGTCCTGCCGGCGCGCGCAAGCTGGACGCCGGCGGTCCGTTCACCCGCGTGGTACTGGGCGCGCTGGAGCCGGAGCTGCGCGCGTCGCTGGAGGCGCGGGCCGCCGCCACCGGAGTGCCCGCCTGGGATCTGCTGGCCCAGTTCGGCGACCCGCTGCGGGACGCGGCGGAGGGCGCGCGCGAGCGGGTGGAGGCCCTCTCCTACGCCGAGGCGCTGGAGCTGCTGGAGCGATCGGGGGCTCGCGGGTCGGCGAGCGCCGCCATGGCCTTCCTCGCCGAGCGGGCGGGGTACTGATGCGCATCGTCGCCGGGAGCGCCCGCGGCCGCCCCCTCAAGGGCCCGCGCTCCAGCGCCATCCGGCCCACCGCGGACCGGGTGCGCCAGTCCATCTTCAACATCCTGGGGCAGTGGCTGGATGGGCAGCGGGTGCTGGACCTCTACGCGGGGACGGGGGCGCTGGGGCTGGAGGCCGTCTCGCGCGGGGCGGCGGCGGCGGTGCTGGTGGACCAGGACAAGGAGGCGGTGTCGCTCTGCCGGGAGAACGCGAAGGCGCTGGGCTTCGAGGGGCAGGTGAGGGTGGTGGCGTCGCCGGTGGAGCGCGCCGTGGAGCAGCTGCGGCGCGCGGGGGAGCGCTTCGACGCCGTCTTCTCCGACCCGCCCTACGCCGCCGGGGTCACCGCCCGCACGCTCGAGCAGGTGGAGCCGCTGCTTTTGCCCGGCGGGGTGTGCGTGATGGAGCACGACAAGCGCGAGGACGTCCCGGAGGCGTCCGGCCGCCTGGCGCGGGCCGACGCGCGCGCGTTCGGCGACACCCGGGTGGCCTTCTTTCGATTCCTTGACCCGGTGGAGGGCGGTGGGGACACTGCGCCCCGATGAGGGTGGCCATCTATCCGGGCTCGTTCGACCCGCTCACCAACGGGCACCTCAGCCTCATCCAGCGTGGCCTGGAGATGTTCGACCGGCTGGTGGTGGCCATCGCGGTGAACCCGAAGAAGACGCCGCTGTTCACCATGCAGGAGCGGCGGCTCCTCATCCAGGAGGCGGTGCCCGACAAGCGCGTGGAGGTCGACAGCTTCGAGGGCCTGCTGGTGGAGTACGCCAAGCGGCGCGGCATCAACGTGCTGCTGCGCGGCCTGCGCGCCGTCTCCGACTTCGACTACGAGTTCCAGATGGCCAACATGAACCGCAAGCTCGCCCCCAAGGTGGAGACGGTGTTCATGATGACCGGCGAGGACTACTTCTACATCTCCGCCCAGCTCGTCCGGGAGGTCGCCATGTACGGCGGCAGCGTGAAGGGCCTGGTCCCGCCCAACGTGCTGGCCACGATGATGGCCCGGTTCGGGGAGTCGGCCGGACGGTGACGCGCCGCTTCCGGCTGTGGTAGTTCGCGCGGCATGGCCCTGAAGCTCGCCGACCGCGTGCAGTCCGTGAAGCCGTCCCCCACGCTCACCCTCAACGCGAAGGCCAAGGCGCTCGCCGCGTCCGGCGTGGACGTGGTGGGGTTCGCCGCCGGGGAGCCGGACTTCGACACCCCGGAGTACGTCAAGGAGGCCGCGATCGAGGCGCTCCGGCAGGGCTTCACCAAGTACACCGCTACCGCCGGCATCCCGGAGCTGCGCGCGGCCATCTGCGAGAAGCTGAAGAAGGACAACGCGATGTCCTTCACGCCGGAGCAGGTGCTGGTGTCCGCCGGCGCCAAGCATTCGCTCTACAACCTGTTCCAGGCGCTGCTCTCGCCCGGCGACGAGGTGGTGATCATCGCCCCCTTCTGGGTGAGCTACCCGGAGATGGTGGCGCTGGCGGGCGGCAAGCCGGTGATCGTGAGCACCCGGGAGGCGGACGGGTACGCGCCCGACCCGAAGGCGCTGGAGCGCGCGCTGACGCCCCGGACCCGGGCGGTGATCGTCAACAGCCCCTCCAACCCGACCGGCGCGGTGCTGGGGAAGGAGGCGCTGGGCGCCATCGGCAAGGCCATCGCCTCGCACCCCGACGCGCTGCTGGTCACCGACGACATCTACGAGAAGCTGCTCTACGTGCCGGGCCCGTTCCTCAACGCCGCCAACGTGGTGCCGGAGATCGCCGAGCGCACCGTGGTGGTGAACGGCGCTTCCAAGGCCTACTCCATGACCGGCTGGCGGATGGGGTACGCGGCGGGGCCCAAGCCGCTCATCGCCGCCATGCAGATGATCCAGGACCAGTCCACCTCCAACTGCTCCTCCATCACCCAGAAGGCGGCGCTGGCGGCGCTCCAGGGGCCCTCCAACACCATCGAGCAGATGGTGGCCGAGTTCCGCATCCGGCGAGACCTCTTCGTCGCCGGGTTGAACGCCATCCCCGGCGTGAAGTGCCGGATGCCGGAGGGCGCCTTCTACGTCTTCCCCAGCGTCGAGGGATGGGTGGGGAAGACGTGGCAGGGGAAGGCCATGGCCGGGTCCATGGCGATCTCCGAGGCCCTGCTGGACGGGTTCAAGGTGGCCGCGGTGCCGGGGCTGCCGTTCGGGGCGGAGGGCTTCCTCCGGATGAGCTTCGTCACCTCGCGGGCGAACATCGAGAAGGGGCTCCAGCGGCTGCGCGAGTTTGCATCCGCCCTGAGCTGAGCGTTAGCCTTCCAGGCATGTCGCAGCGTCAGACCTCTCCCCCATGACCGTTCCGGGTCGCTCGACTCCTGCTGCCGGTCGCCCTCCTGGACGAGCTGGCCGCTGGAGTCGCGCCCACCGCCGCGCCTGACTTCCTGCACGAGTTCGGGGTCTCCCCCGCGCTGGCCGCCGGCTGGACGCTGGTGGCGATGCAGATCTCCGTCCTGATCGAGGGGCCGCTCCTCCACTTCACCGCCCGCTGGCCGCGCCGGGGGATGTTGGCTGGTGCTCTGGCCGTGGTGGCCGCCTCCTGCGCCGTCGCGGCGTGCATGCACAGCTATGCCGCGCTGCTGGGGGCGCTGGCCGTCTTCGGCCTCGGTCTCGGCATGGCGTGCTCCGTGGCCGAGGCGGCGCTGGTGGACCTGGCGCCGGAGGGCCGGGAGCGGATGCTCTCGCGCTGGTCGCTCCTGGGCGGCGTGGGCGACGTGGGCGCGCCGCTGCTCGTCGGCGGGTTGGCGTACGCCGGCCTGGGCTGGCGCGCGGCGTACGTGGCCCTGGGCCTGTGGGCGCTGGTGCACGCGGCGCTGGTGTACCGGGGCCCGGCGCTGCCTCCGGGCATGCCGGAGGAGGAGGAGGGCGAGCAGGCTGTGGGACCGTGGTGGAAGACGCCCGGCCTGTGGACGGCCGCCCTGTGGTGCCTCGCGGGTGGCTTCTGCGCGCTGATGGACGAGGTGCTGGTGTCCTTCGGTTCGCTCCGGCTGGAGGAGCTGGGCGCGTCGTCCGGCGAGCGGTCGGTGGTGCTGGCCGCGGGGACCGCCGGCGCCATCCTGGGGCTGACGGTGGTGGAGTGGGCGTGGTCCCGCGTTCATCCGCTCAGGTTGCTGCTGGGCTGCTCGCTGGCATGCGCGGTCGCGCTGGCCGCCTGGCCCGCCGCCCGCTGGCTCCCGCTCAGCGCGGTCCTGCTGGCGGTGACCAGCGCGCTGGCGGCGCCGCTCTACGCGGTGGTGTCGGCCCAGGCGTTCGCCGCGATGCCGGGCCGGTCCACCACCGTGGTGGCCATTGCGGCGGTCGCCTCGGGCTTCGACCTGCTGGTGCCGATAGGGATCGGCGCGGTAGCGGACCACTGGGGGCTGAGGAGCGCGCTGGCGTCCATGCTCCTCGGCCCGGTGGGGTTGGCGGTCGTCGCGGCCGTGGTCCTGGCCCGGCGGAGGAAAGGTAATGTTCGGGACGCCGGGCGTCCTTCGATACAGGCTGGGATCCAGCCGGGCGATGAAGGCCCAGGCGCCGTATGACCGAGGGGGCGGAACGGGATGGCCTTCGCAGCGCGCGTATTCGTGATCATGCCCTTCGGCAGGAAGAAGGGCCCGGACGGCGTGGAGATCGACTTCGACGCCGTGTACCGGGAGCTGTTGGAGCCGGCCATCCGCGAGGCCGGGATGCAACCGCACCGCGCCGACGCCGACCGGTACGCCGGCTCCATCCACGCGGACATGTTCCAGGACCTCCTGCTGGCCGACTTCGTGATCGCGGATCTCACCCTGGACAACCCGAACGTCTGGTACGAGCTGGGCATCCGCCACTCGCTCCGGGCCGGTGGCACGCTCCTGACCTACGCGCTCCGCGACCGGTTGCCCTTCGACATCGCCGGGCAGCGCATGTACCGGTACACGCTCCAGGATGGCCGCCTGGACCCGGCGGCTCTGCCGGCCGAGCGCGAGATGATCGCCGAGGCGATCTCCGCCACCGCCAACATCCCCAGCACCCGCCGGGTGAGCCCCGTCTACGACCAGCTCCCCAGCCTCACCGAGCCCCGGTGGAAGGACCTCCGGGTCGGCCGGATGAACGAGCTCTGGGGGGCGCTGGAGGCGTGGGAGGGCCGGCTGCAGGCGGCCCGGAACAAGCAGCGCCCGGGAGACATCCTGGTCCTCGCGGACGAGCCCCCCAACCGCGCCCTGCAACTCGAGGCGCTCCGGGAAGCGGCGGAGGGCCTGGTGACGCTCAACCAGCCCCGCTACGCGCTCTCGATCCTGGAGCGCGCCCTGCAGATCGACCCGCAGGACCTGCGGTGCCGGCACCTGCAGGGCGTGGCGCTGGGCCGCGACCTCCGCTTCGAGGAGGCGCGCGTCGCGCTCCGGCGGTTGGTGGACGAGGGCCACCGCGACGGCGAGACGCTGGGGTACCTGGCGGGCACCGTCAAGGACGAGTGGAAGCGGCTGTGGGCGTATCGCCGGCAGTCCGGCCTGGACCCGCTCGCCGCGGCGAAGGACACCTCCCCGGCCCTGGGGCGCGCGGCGGAGGCGTATGCCGAGGCCTTCCGCGTCGCGCCGGCGCACGACTACCTGGGCATCAACGCCCTCATCCTGGGCCTCCTGTTCCGGCACGTCACCGGCACCGAGCCGGGGGTCAAGCTGGCCCTGCTGGCCGACGGCATCCGCTGGGCGGTGGACTGCGCGCTCCAGAAGGGCCACGGGTTCTGGTCGTTGCTCAGCCGCGCGGGCCTGGCGCTCGTCGAAGGGCGCGCCGCGGAGGCCGTCCGCGACTTCGCCGACGCCGCGGCGCTGGCCGTGGACGGCCGGAACTGCTTCGGGCTGGACTCCGCCGTCCAGCACCTGCGGGCGATCCGGGAGCTGGGCTACCAGCCGGGGATCGTGGGCGACGCGCTCGGCGTGCTGGAGCGCGCCCAGGCGCAGATGAACGCGCTCGCCGGGACGCCGGCCGCCAGCCCGCCGCAGCCCGGGCGGGTCATCCTGTTCACCGGCCACATGGTGGACGACCCGCGTGTCCGCGGCCCGGGCCGGGAAAAGCCGCCCCGGTTTCCGACCGCCAGGGTGGGGGCGGCGGACGCGCGCATCCGGGCCGCGCTCGACGCGGTGGGAGCGGGAGCGGGTGACCTGGGAGTCTGCGGCGGAGCGTGCGGCGGTGATCTGCTCTTCGCGTCCGCCTGCCTGGAGCGCGGCATGCGCCTGGAGGTCCGGCTCGCGAAGCGGGAGGCGGCCTACCTCCGGGAGTCCGTGACGTTCGCGGACCCCGAGTGCGCCTGGCAGCGGCGGTTCACGGAGGTCACCCAGCACCGGTCCACCCAGGTGCTGGTGATGCCCGACGAGCTGGGGCCGGTCCCGGAGGGGATGGGCGTGCACGATCGCAACGCCCGCTGGAAGCTCTACTCGGCGCTCTCCCACGGCCTGCCAAGGGTGTCCTTCATCGCCCTCTGGGATGGTTCGCCGGGCAACGGACCCGGCGGCACGGAGAGCATGGTGAAGCTGGTCCACCAGCTCACCGGGCATCGACCGACCATCATCGACCCCGCGACCCTGGGTTGAGGAAGGCGGAAGGGCACCGCTAGCCGGTGACGCCGTCCTGGCCCGCGCGGGCCGCGTAGGCAGCGCCGCCCCCCACCAGCAGGGCGCCCTGGGGGTCCTTGTAGCCCGGGGGCGAGTGGAGGATGGGGCCGAACGGCGAGCCGCCGTTGGCGATCTTGCCCAGCTCCTTCACGTCCGCGTCCGAGAAGTGGGAGTTGCTGAACTGGGAGCCCTTGGGCAGGTCGCGCGCGGGCAGCGCGTGCACGGTGCCGTTCTTCCCCGGCTGCTCGTCGGTCAGGTAGTACTTGTTGGTGTTCGGGTCGACGTAGGCGGTGTTGCCGTCCTTCAGCTTCACCGGCACCAGCGGCTGGCCCTCGGGGCCGCGGTAGGTGCCGTTCGGGTCGCGGGTGATGGTCTCGCTCTTCTTGCCGAACGCCAGGCGGAGGTCGTTCGTCGGGCTGGAGAGGGCGTCGGAGAGGCCGACCGCGTTCATCCGGTCGCCGAAGCCCAGCGTCACCTGCGGCTTCTTCAGGATGCCGCCGAGGTCGGGCGGGAGGCGGCCCTCGAACGAGTCGCGCTGGCCGGTGGCCAGGCCGGAGGCCGCGTCGCGGGGAGAGACGACCTGCGCCTGCGGGGCCTGCCGGGTCTGCTGAGCCTGCTGCGTCTGGACGGTGGGGACGGCGCTGCCCTGGACCTTGACGGCCATGGTGATCTCCTCGGATGGATTGGTGTGGTGTGGATCCGGGCGCTGGGGAGCGCGCCGGAGTGTGTGCCGCGAACAGCAACGTTATCTGCACGAGGTTGGTGCGCGTTCGCACCAGAACTGTCAACCGCGCGTGAACGCGGTCTCGGAGAGTGAGAGCCGCCGCCGCCCGATCAGTCGTGGTAGGCGACGATCCGCCACTCTTCTCCCACCTGATGGTAGAGCGCGACCGCGGCGCGGCCAGAAAGGTTGGCAACCACCAGGTACGTCTTCCCCGAGCCGATGGGCCAGGACGACAGGCGCGCTGGCGGCTTCCCGAAGCGCTGCTCCATCTCCGCCGGCGTGAGCACCTCGAAGCCCTTGAAGGTGAGCAGGTCCGTCCGCTTGCTCCGGAGCTGGTTCAGCCACTCGGACTTGAGCTGCTCCATGGTGGAGAGGCGCTTGTCCTCCAGGAAGAAGGGCAGCTCCGCCTGCTTCACCATCGGCCCGGGCTCGCCCGCCAGCAGCGCGGCGAAGAAGGCGCGCGCTCTCTCGTTCAGCGCCGGGGGGCCGGCGGCGTGCGGTGGAGCGGTCCCGGCGTCGGCATGGGCCGGAGCTCCCGCGCCGGCCCTGGGCATCCCGGCGTCTTCGGGTTTCGGGGGCTTCGGGGACGTCCCGGCATCTGCCTTCGCCTCCGGAGCGGGCTCCGGCTTCTGCTCCGGGGGTTTCGATTCCGGCTTGGGCTCCGGCTTCGGCTCGGTCTTCGCCTCCGGTTTCGGCGGGGGCGGGGGCGGGTTCGAGGCCGGAGCGGGGGCGGGCGAGCCGGCGTCGGGCGCCTCCGCGGGCGCCCCAGGGGGTGGCCGGGGTGCGGCCGGTGGGTCGGCCGCGGGTTGAGCGAGCGCCATCGCCCCCATCAGCAGGACCGCAGTCGATGCCCCTCGGCGTGTGCGTCGCACGGGCGGAGCTCATAGCAAACGTGAAGGGCCTGCGGTACATGGCGCGCGCCCATGCCCAAGCGTTCGGACATCCGGAAGGTGCTGGTGATCGGCTCCGGGCCGATCGTGATCGGTCAAGCCTGCGAGTTCGACTACTCGGGGACCCAGGCGATCAAGGCGCTGCGCGAGGAAGGCGTGGAGGTGGTGTTGCTCAACTCCAACCCGGCCACGGTGATGACCGACCCGGAGCTGGCGCACCGCACCTACCTGGAGCCGATCACCGTCGAGGCGGCCGAGAAGATCATCGCGCGGGAGAAGCCGGACTCGCTCCTGCCCACCATGGGCGGCCAGACCGCGCTGAACCTGGCCAAGGCGCTGGCGGAGCGCGGCATCCTCGAGCGCCACGGCGTCAGGCTGATCGGCGCGTCGCTGGAGGCGATCAACAAGGCCGAGGACCGCCAGCTCTTCAAGGCGGCGATGCAGAAGATTGGCGTCGCGCTGCCGCGCTCCGGGTACGCCACCAGCTGGGCGGACTGCGAGCGCATCGCCGGCGAGATCGGCTTCCCGGCCATCATCCGGCCCAGCTTCACGCTCGGGGGGACGGGCGGCGGCATCGCCTACAACCGCGACGAGTACGAGCAGATCTGCCGCGCCGGCCTCAAGGCCAGTCCCACCTCCACCATCCTGGTCGAGGAGTCCGTCCTGGGATGGAAGGAGATCGAGCTGGAGGTGGTGCGGGACACGCGGGACAACGTGATCGTGGTGTGCTCGATCGAGAACTTCGACGCGATGGGCGTGCACACCGGCGACTCGATCACCGTGGCCCCGGTGCAGACGCTCACCGACAAGGAGTACCAGCGGATCCGCCAGGCGGCGATCGCCATCATCCGCGAGATCGGCGTCGACACCGGCGGCTCCAACATCCAGTTCGGGCTCAACCCGGCGGACGGGCGGATGGTGGTGATCGAGATGAACCCGCGGGTGTCGCGCTCCTCGGCGCTGGCGTCCAAGGCCACCGGGTACCCGATCGCCAAGGTCGCCGCCAAGCTGGCGCTGGGGTATTCGCTGGACGAGCTGCGCAACGACATCACCCGCGACACGCCCGCCTCCTTCGAGCCCACCATCGATTACGTGGTGGTGAAGATCCCGCGCTTCAACTTCGAGAAGTTCCCGCACGCGGACCGCACGCTCAGCACCTCGATGCGCGCGGTGGGCGAGGTGATGGCCATCGGCCGCACCTTCGAGGAGGCGTACCTCAAGGCGCTGCGCTCGATGGAGGCGGGGCGGACGGCGCTGGAGGAGCCGCCCCTTCCGGTGGAGCCCGGCGAACGGGCGCGGGCGCTGCGCGAGGCCCTGAGGGTGCCGCGCCCCGAACGCCCCTGGTACCTGGCGCAGGCCTTCCGCGAGGGGATGTCGGTCGAGGAGGTCTTCCAGCTCTCGGCGGTGGACCCGTGGTTCCTGCGGCGGATCCGCGGGCTGGTGGAGCGGTCGCGCAGGCTCCAGGCGTTTGGCGCCGTGGAGAAGATCCCGGACGACGTGCTGCGCGAGGCGAAGTCGGACGGCTTCTCGGACCGGTCCATCTCGCAGGCCACCGGGCAGACCGAGGCGCAGGTGCGGGCGTACCGGCACGCGCGCGGGATCCGGCCGGTCTACAAGCGGGTGGACACCTGCGCGGCCGAGTTCGAGGCGTACACGCCCTACTTGTATTCGACCTACGAGGAGGAGGACGAGTCGCCTCCGAGCGCGCGGCAGAAGGTCCTCGTCCTGGGGTCGGGGCCCATCCGGATCGGCCAGGGGATCGAGTTCGACTACTGCTGCGTGCACGCCGCGCTGGCGCTGAGGGCGGGCGGGTACGAGACGGTGATGGTGAACTGCAACCCGGAGACGGTGTCCACGGACTACGACACCTCGGACCGGCTGTACTTCGAACCGCTGACGATCGAGGACGTGCTGGAGGTGGCGGCGCGGGAGAAGCCCATCGGCGCCATCGTCCAGTTCGGCGGGCAGACGCCGCTGCGGCTGTCGGTGGCGCTGGAGAAGGCCGGGCTGCCCATCCTGGGGACCACGCCCGACGCCATCGACCGCGCCGAGGATCGGGAGCGCTTCGCCCGGTTGATCGAGAAGCTGGGGCTGCTGCAGCCGGAGAACGGGGTGGCTCGGTCGCCGGAGGAGGCGTTCCGGATCGCCCAGCGGATCGGCTACCCGGTGATGGTGCGGCCCTCGTACGTGCTGGGCGGGCGGGCGATGGAGGTGGTCTACGAACAGCGCAGCCTGGAGCGGTACATCCGCGAGGCGGTGAGCGCGTCCCCCGAGCACCCCGTGCTGATCGACCGCTTCCTCAAGGACGCGGTGGAGGTGGACCTGGACCTGGTGGCGGACCGCACCGGCGCGGCGATGGTGGGCGGCGTGCTGGAGCACATCCAGGAGGCGGGCGTGCACTCGGGCGACGCGGCCTGCACGCTGCCGCCGCACTCGCTGGCGCCGGACCTGGTGGAGCGGATGAAGGACCAGGCGCTGGCGCTGTCGCGCGAGCTGGGCGTGGTGGGGCTGATGAACGTGCAGTTCGCCATCCAGGGGAAGGCGGTGTACGTGCTGGAGGTGAACCCGCGCGCGTCGCGCACGGTGCCGTTCATCTCCAAGGCCACCGGGGTGCCGCTGGCGAAGATCGCCGCGCTGTGCATGGTGGGGAAGACCTTGGCGGAGCAGGGGAGGACGCAGGACCCGGAGATCCGGCACGTGGCGGTGAAGGAGTCGGTGTTCCCGTTCGCGCGGTTCGCCGGGGTGGACGTCATCCTCGGGCCGGAGATGAAGTCGACGGGCGAGGTGATGGGGCTGTCCGACAACTTCCCGGAGGCGTTCGCCAAGAGCCAGCTCGCGGCGGGGGTGAAGCTGCCGGCGCCGTCCGCGGGGAAGGTGTTCATCTCGGTGAAGGACGACGACAAGCCGGCGGTGGTGGACCTGGCGAAGCGGCTGCGCGCGCTGGGGTTCGAGATCACCGCCACCGGGGGGACGCACCGGTACCTGGCGCAGAAGGGCGTGGCGACGGAGCCGGTGAAGAAGGTCACCGAGGGGCGGCCCAACGTGGTGGACAAGATCGTGGACGGGAAGATCGCGCTGGTGATCAACACCACCTTCGGGCAGCAGGAGATCGCGGACTCGTTCTCCATCCGGAGGGAGTCGCTGATGCACGGGATCCCGTACTACACGACGGTGCAGGCGGCGCGGATGGCGGTGGGCGGGCTGGAGGCGTACCTGCGCGCGGAGCTCCCGGTGCGGCCGTTGCAGGAGTACCTGCGCCCCTGACTTCGGCTAGTGTGAAGCGGTGCTGTCGGTCAAAGAGATGCGGGTGCTGGCCGCGGGGCTGTCCGCGGAGAAGTTCCGGAAGCAGCTCGGGCCGTTCGCGCTGATCCAGCGGCCTCCGCCCGAGAAGCTGGACACCACCCAGAAGATGGGCGTGCTGGCCAACGTGGCGGCCACCCAGATGGCCAGGCCGGAGGACATCTCCAAGGGGATCCTCTCGCTGCTTTTCGAGTTCGACGAGCTGCAGGTCTCCACGCTCCCGCCCATGTCCGACGCGGACACGCTGAGCGTGGGCCGGTTGCCGGACTGCGACCTGGTGATCGATCACAAGTCGGTGTCCAAGCGGCACGCCGACCTGAGATGGGACGACAAGCAGAAGAAGTGCTTCGTCAAGGACCTCGGGTCCACCAACGGGACCTTCCTCAACTCGTCCCTGCTGGTGCGCAAGGAGGCCGCGCTCCGGGACGGGGACATCGTGTCGTTCGGCGAGGTGCAGTTCTGGTACCTGCTGACGGACACGTTGCACGGGAAGCTCGCCGGGAGGTTGGGAGGGAGCTGGTAGGTGGGGAGGGCGGTCTGTATTGCGCTCCTGGCGGTGGTTTCGGGATGCGCGACGGCGCGGCCGAAGCCCGTGGCGGCGCGGCGGGCGGTGTCGGCGCTCCGGTCCATCGAGGCGGGGAAGATCGATCTCCAGCGGGCGCGGGTGCTGCTGGAGAAGGCGCGGCCGGAGCTGGAGCCGCGGCAGTGGGAGCTGCTGAACGAGAAGCTCCTGGCCGCCAAGTGGGCCCGGGAACACTACGAGTCGCTCAGGCCGAAGGAAGCGAAGAGCCGCGAGTCGGAGTCTCCGGCGATCCGTGTGAGGCACACACGGACTGCGCCGCAGACGCGCGCGATCCCTTCTGCGCCACGGCTGGACTGCCGGGCGGTCAGTGCCAGGAGTTCTGTTCGCTCGCCGAGCCGGCGTGCAGCGG
>DATBSS010000362.1:0-4425 GCA_036559665.1 Myxococcaceae bacterium | reverse complement strand
ACCGGAACCTGCTGCAGTACCAGTTGTGGGGTGAGAAGCGCGTCCTGCTGGTTCCTCCGTCCAGCTCACGCAAGCTGCTGCCGCTCGCCAACAACGCCATGGTGTCGCCCCAGGGCCACACCGGCGCCGAGAACGAGCGCTTCGTGCGGTACGTGGACGGGTACCAGGCGCTGCTCCGGCCCGGCGAGGCGGTCTTCATGCCGGCGCTGATCTGGCACTACTTCGACTACCGCGAGACCAGCATGGCGCTGACGCTGCGCTTCCACCGCAACCCCTTCATCAAGTTCCTCTCCGAGAACCTCCACACCGACTACCGGATCCAGGCGCTCACCTGGAAGCTGCAGGACGAGCGCGCCGCGACTCCGGAGGCCCGGCGCGCCTTCGAGGAGATCCAGGCGACCATCGCCCGCCCGATCGAGGATCCGCAGGAGAAGGGCGCGTACCTCCAGGAGCTCGCCGACGGCTTCTACAGCCGGGTGTGCCCTGACTTCTTCCAGGGTGAGCTCGCGCCCCCATACCAGGAGCTGCTGAGGGCGGTGTGGCGGCAGACGGAGATCCGCGAGCGCTCGCTGTACGCCCCCGCTCAGAAGTAGGACTGCAAGGTGCCACGGCGGCGCACGTCGAGCGTGGCGCAGTGGATGGAGCCGCCGAAGGCGTAGAAGGCCTGGAAGGGGCACGGGATGGGCTTGAAGCCCCAGTCCTTCAGCGCGCGGATCAAGCTCTCCTCGTGCTCCGCCACCACCACCCGCTCTGGGTCGATGCTGAGCACGTTCATGCTCAGCCAGCCGCTGCTGAAGTAGAGCGTCGCGCCGGAGGGCGTGCACGGGGGCGGCGCCTTCAACATGTCCCAGTGGCGAAACATCTGCGGCAAGCGCTCCACCCGCTCCGGATTCACCAACATCTTGCCCGGCGCCAGCGGGAGGAAGGTGGTGTCGATGTGCATCCGGTGCGCGTCGTCGCAGTGCAGCTCGTGCAGGCGGTACTCGGGGCCCAGGTGCCGGGCCAGCCACTGCACCCCGAACGCGTTGGTCACGTGGCTCTTGAAGTAGAAGAGGTCGCGGCCACAGCGGAGGAAGTCGGCCGCGTCGAAGGTGGGCTCGAAGTCGTTCACCACCCACTGGTAGGGCTCGCCCGGCTTCGGCTCCGCGTACTCCTCCGCGTAGAGCGCATCGCTGAGCTGGGGCTTCGGCGCCGCGCTCCAGCGCGCTCCCTGGCGGAAGTACTCCTTGAGCAGCGGCCGGTAGTGGTTGATCTCGAAGTAGCGGCAGCGCCACGGCATCGGCGTCTCGAGGATCTCGTCGCCCACCACCAGCAGGAGATCGCGCGGCATCGCGGCGTAGAGGCCGCCCGGGCTCTCCCACTCCTGGGTGGAGAACGGCCGCGCGTGGTTGCCCCGCTCGGGGCGGCGCACCGTCACGCCCTCCCCCTCGAGGATCGCCACCAGGCGCTCCAGGTCCTGGTTCGCCGCGGCGACGAGGTCCGCCGGGAACGGCTTGCCCCCGTGCTCCTTGAAGAAGTCCCAGTGGCGCCTGGGCATCGTCGCCTGCAGGGTGATGTCCCACGGCGGGACCGCCGCGCCGTCCATCACCCCGACGATGACCTCCTCCAGCGGATCCCATTCGTTGTAGGAGCTGACGATCCGTTCGGCGGACGCGTCCTTGAGGGCGAGATTGTCGTGGGTCATTGGGCCGTGCTTTCGAGCTCGGAGAGAAGTCGATCCAGGAGCTGCGCCTGCGCCGGGTCATCCGCGGCGCTGCCTTCAGGGAGGGCCAGGACCACGACCTCCTTGACCTTCGGGTGCCTGCGCAACGCCGCCTCCACTTCGCCCGGCTCCACGCGGACGCCGCGGATCTTCACCTGCTGATCCGCGCGGCCGCGAAACTCCAACACCCCGTCCTCGCGATACCGGACGAGGTCGCCGGTGCGGAACGCCCGCTCACCGGGAGCTCCCCACGGGTGGGGGACGAACCGCTCGCCGGTCAAATCTGGCCGATCATGATAGCCGCGCGCCAGGCCCGGGCCGGAGAGATACAGCTCTCCCCACACGCCGATCGGCGCCGGACGAAGCACCGCGTCAAGGACATAGGCCCTCATCCCGTCGATGGGCCTGCCGAGGGGGACGGGCCCCGGGCCGCGCTCGCCGGCGCAGGGGAAGGACACCGCGTCGATGGACACCTCGGTCTGCCCGTAGAAGTTTTCGAGCGCCGCTCCCGGGAGCGCATGGACGAAGCGATCACGCAGCTTCCCATCGAGCACCTCGCCCGCGCAGACCACCCGCCGGAGGCACGCGCACGCGCCCAGCGCCCCGGTATCGAGCAGCGCCTCGAGCGCGGACGGGACGAAGCCCGCCTCGGTCACGCGCTCGCGCTGCATCAGCGCCACCAGCGAGGCGGGATCGGTCGCGCCTTCGGCGGACATCACCACCCGCGCCCCCGCGATCAACGGCCGGAAGAGCTCCCACACGCTCGCGTCGAACGCCGTGGACGCCACCTGGAGCACGCCATCCTCCGCGCCGAGCGGATGCGCGCGCTGCTCCCACAAGAGCCGGCTGCAGATGCCGCGGTGGGAGATCATCACCCCTTTGGGGACGCCGGTGGAGCCGGAGGTGTGGATGACGTACGCGAGGTTCTCTGGCGAGGGCTTCACCGCGGGCGCGGGTGACGCCGCGGGCGGGCCGCGCACCGGGACCCGCTCCACGCCATCCCCGGCGGTGAGCGGCGTGGTGCCGTCCGTCACCACCAGGTGGACCCCGCACTGCTGGACCAGCAGCCGCTGGCGCGCGACGGGCAGGGCCGGATCGAGCGGAAGGAATGCGCCGCCCGCCTTCATCACCCCGAGGTACGCGGCCGGCAGGTCCGCCGTGTGGCCCACGGACACCCCCACCACCGACTCGGGCCGGACCCCCTCCGAGATGAGCCGCGCGGCGAGGGCGCTGGCGCGCGCGTCCAGCTCCGCGTAGGTCAGGCGCTCGGCCGCGCTCACTACCGCCACCGCCGACGGAGCGCGGGCAGCCTCCGCCTCGAACAGCTGATGCAGGCAGACCTCCGGGGTCGCCGCCGGCTCGGGCGGGCTCCACCCGGCCAGCAGGTGCCGGCGCTCCGCGGGGGTGATCAGCTCCAGCTCCACCACCCGGTCGTCGGGCCGCTCCAGCGCCTGGGCGAGCAGGAGCTTGAATTGCTCCGCCATGCGCTGGGCGCGGGTCCGGAGGAACAGGTCGCGGTTGTATTCGAGGAAGCCCTGATGGCGGCCGTCGCGCTCGAGGATGGTCAGCGTGAGGTCGTGCTTGGACACCCCCTGCTCGATCTCCAGGGACCGCACCTCCAGCCCCGGGAGCTCGAGCTTGCCGATGGGCGCGTTCTGGAACGAGAACATCACCGAGAACAGGGGCGGCCGGCTCAGGTCGCGCGGCACCTTCAGTACATCCAGGACGCGCTCGAACGGCGCCTCGGCGTGGGCGAAGGCGCCCCGTACCTCCTCGCCCACGGCGGCCAGGAGCCCACGGAAGGTCACCTCCGGCCCCAGCTTGATGCGCAGCGCGAGCGTGTTGACGAACAACCCGATCAGGCCCTCCAGCTCGGCCCGGGTGCGGTTGGCCACCGGTGTGCCGACCACGAAGTCCCGCTGGGCGGAGAGGCGGGAGAGCGTCGCCGCGAACGCCGCCAGCAGTACCGTGTAGGCGGTGGTCCCGGTGGCCTTCCCCAACGCCTGGACGCCGCCGATCAGCGACGCCGGAAGGTCGAAGGCCACGGTGTCCCCCCGGAGGCTCTGGAGGTGGGGCCGCGGGGCGTCCGTGGGCAGGTCAAGGAAGTACGGCGCGCCCTCCAGCCGCGTCCGCCAATAGGAGAGCTGGGCGTCCAGCCCGTCCCCCTGGAGCCGGCGCCGGTGCCAGGCCGCGAAGTCCCCGTACTGGAGCGGGAGCGGCGGCAGGGGCGACGGCCGATCCGCGGAGGAGGCCTCGTACAGCGCGCCCAGCTCCCGCAGGAAGACGCCGCTGGACCACCCGTCCCAGATGATGTGGTGCGCGTTGAGCATCAACACGTGGAGATCGGAGGACAGGCGCAGGAGCGTGGCCCGCAGCAGGCGATCGCGGTCCAGCGCAAAGCCCCGCTCTCCCTCCTCGCGCATCCGGCGGTCCAGCTCGGCGCGGTCCGCCACGCCGGCGATCGCGAGCGAAAACGGCGCGGGGGCCGACACCTGCTGCACCGGCTCGCCGTCCACGCTGGCGAAGGTGGTCCGGAGGATCTCGTGCCGGGAGACGATCTCCCCCAGGCTCCGCTCGAGGGCGCCCGGGTCCAGCCGGCCCTCGAGCCAGATCGCCACCGGCAGCGTGTAGCCCGCCCCGCCCGGATCGAGCTGCTCCAGGAACCACAGCTGGAGCTGCGGGTATGAGAGCGGATAGGACTTCGGCGCCGCCGCCTTCTTGTC
>DATBSS010000361.1:0-2496 GCA_036559665.1 Myxococcaceae bacterium | reverse complement strand
GGAGGAGGGCGAGACGTACAAGGTGCTGATCGCGTCCTCCGCCCGGGGCGCCTTCGACCACCTGGCGAGCGTGAAGCCGGACCTGGTGATCCTGGACCTGGTCCTCCCGGACCGCTCCGGCTACGAGATCGCCGAGCACATCCGCCAGGACCCGCGCACCCAGGAGGTGCCGGTGCTGGCGGTGAGCGCGCGCCTGCAGCCCTCCCACCGCGCCCAGGCCGAGGAGGCCGGCGCCACCGCCTTCCTGGGCAAGCCGGTCACCAAGCGCGATCTGATGAGACAATTGCGGGTCCTGCTCGGGTCACCTCTGGAGGTCACGAAGTCATGAGCGCACCACTCCCCGGCCACCTCCCCGCCCCGGTGCAGGAGAGCGCGGACCTGTTCGATTTTTCACAGATCCGCGACTACCTGGGCTTCGTCCGGCGCGCGGTCTTCCGGCACAAGATGCTGGTGGCGATCGCGTTCATGTCGGTGATGGCGGTGGCCGCCGGGACGCTGGCCATGCTCCCGCGGTCGTACCACGTGGAATCGAAGATCCTCGCCCAGCAGAACCACGTCATCGCCGCGCTGGGCAACCCCAACCGCAGCGTGCCGCGCGACGCGGACGCCCCCACCCGCGCCGCCACCGAGACCATCCTCCGGCGGGACAACCTGATCTCGCTCATCAAGCAGACGGACCTGGTGGACCAGTGGGAGGCCACCCGCGCGCCCGCCAACCGCCTCAAGGACTGGGTGCAGAAGACGCTCAGGGGCCCGCCCACCGAGGAGGACCGGGTGGACGCGCTGGTGGGCCTGCTGGAGAAGAAGCTTCAGGTTTCGATCGGCGAAGGCACCGTCACCATCATGATCGACTGGGCGAACGACGAGATGGCGTTCCGCCTGGTGGAGGCCGCCCAGCAGAACTTCCTCGAGGCGCGGCACGTCTCGGAGATCTCCTCCATCTCGGAGGCGATCTCCATCCTGGAGGGCCACGCCGCCGGCGTGCGCGAGGTGATCGACGGCGCGCTGGAGCGCATCCAGCGCTTCAACGACAAGAAGTCGCAGCCGGCGCTGAAGGTGACCACCGGCCCCTCCGCGGCCAAGAAGGGGCTGATGCGCGAGCGCGAGCAGATGAACGAGATGCTCACCGCCAAGCAGCGCGCCATCAAGGACCTGGGGGAGTTCCGGCTCAAGCGGCTCTCCGAGCTGCAGACCAAGCTGGCGGAGCTGCGGGCCAGCTACTCCGACGCGCACCCGGAGGTGGTGGGCACCCAGCAGAGCATCGCCTCGCTGGGGAAGGACTCCGTACAGCTGTCTGACCTCAAGAAGGACGAGACGTCGCTCAAGGGGGAGCTGGCCCGGCTGGACAGGGCGATCGCCGAGGCGCCGAACGCGTCCAGCCTCCCGCCGCCAGAGCTCCAGGCCATCGACCCCGAGGGCGCCATGCCCAGGCCCAGCGCGGTGGACACCGAGAAGGAGGAGCAGGCGGTGGAGTTCGCCAAGGCGCGGATGAGCGTGGCGCTCGCCAAGTACGACGAGCTTTTGGAGCGCATCGACTCCGCCAAGATCGAGCTGGCCACCGCGCGCGCCGCCTTCAAGTACCGCTACAGCGTGATCCGGCCGGCGCAGCGCCCGAAGAAGGCGGACAAGCCGAACGTGCCGATCATCATGGCGCTGGGCGGGTTCGCCGCCGCGGCGCTGTCGGTGATGGCGGCGGTGCTGGCGGACGTGCGCACCGGGCGCATCCTGGAGTCCTGGCAGGTGAACCGGCTGATCGGCATCCCGGTGATCGCGGAGGTGAACCGGCCGTGACCCCGGACGGCTCACTCTGGGCGTACGTCCCCACGGGCGCGCGCGCGATGGTGGCCGCGAAGGAGCGGCTGGCCGGCTTCCGCGGGCAGTGGTCCGTCCTGCTGGTGGGCGTGTGGGTGGCCACCCTCCTGGCGATGTTGGTGGGCGCGGCGGTGGACCAGCCGATCCTGGCCGTGGTGCCCATGGTGGTGGCCGCGGTGCTGGTGGCCATCGCCAAGGCCCCGCTGCGCTACACGCTCATGGCGCTCACCTTCCTGGCGCTGATCCTGGAGAGCCCGGCGGAGCGCCCGGGCAACGGGCAGTGGAAGTCGCCGATCTACATCGTCGGCGCGCTGCTGCTGGCGAACCTGAACACCACCCTCCCCATCAAGGCGCTCCGCTTCTCCGGGATCGACGCGCTCACCGGGCTGCTGTTCGCGGTCTGGCTGAGGCGGCGCATCCTGGGCCGACACGAGGTGTCCCCCGACATGCCGGAGACCGCGCGCCCGCTGCGCAAGGCCTCCCTGCTCTCGTTCGGGACGGTGCTGTTCCTGATCGCCCTGGGCCTGGGCACCCACGGCGACTTCACCAACGCGCTCTGGCAGACGCAGAAGCTGATCTACGTCCCCATCATCTTCGCCCTGATGAGCGCCACCTTCCGCGGGCCGCTGGACCACACCATGGTCGGCGGGATCATCGTCGGCGCCGCCACCTACAAGGCCTGCA
>DATBSS010000360.1:0-9082 GCA_036559665.1 Myxococcaceae bacterium | reverse complement strand
TCCGGCGCCTTCAAGCGATCCCCTGACGTGGGAGGGGACCTTAGCTCAACCGGTGGAAGCTCAGGCCCGCAGGCTCTCGGAGACCCAGCGGCGGATGAAGTGGATCCACTTCCGTTCGTCCACCTGCACCTGCCACTCGGTGTTGGGGAGCAGGGGGAGGCGGGAGCGGAGGAACTGCTCGAGGTGCTCGGCGGCCTTCACCGGGGTGAGCTTGCTGGCCCGGAAGGCAATCCGGAGGAAGACGCCCAGGTCGGCGGTGACGTCGACGGACGCGCAGATCGAGATTTGCCCCACGCGCCGCTGGTAGTTGGCGTTGGAGCCGGGGCGTTCGTGTGGTCGATCCGCCAGGCGGTCGAGGACCACCCAGTGCCCGGGGTCCAGGATGAACCCCAAGAGGTCTTTCCCCGCCTCCTCGACCGTTGCGTTCTGGGTGACCTGAAGCATCACCGGCCTCCCTCGCTGATGCTTGACGCCAAGGATTGCCAGCGCTCGGGTCCTTCGCAAGGGGGCACTGGACGGTTTCGTCCGGCGGCTCGATTCGATGGTGCGGAGCGGCTTGACGAAAGGGTGGCGGTCGAGTCAGCGCGTCCTGGCGATCTTGACTTGCGGTCTTTGAGTGTCCTTGGGCGGTGTCCAGCACAGATCGGCGGCCAACTCGGCGGCGGTGCGGATGCAGTCGTTCATTCCCACCCCGCGGAGGGAGTTGCCGGCCAGGGAGAGGCCCGGCAGCGCGGCGGCGCGGCGGAGGGTCCGGTCCAGCCGCGCCAGGTGGCCCACGGTGTACTGGGGGATGCCGCGCGCCCAGCGCTGCACGCGCGCGTAGGAGGGCTCGGCGTCGATGCCCAGCGCCGCGCGCAACTCCTCGCGCGAGAGGGAGCGGAGCGCGCCGTCGTCGAGCGCCGCCAGCTCCGGGTGGAGGGCGCCGCCCACCATGCAGGTGAGGAGCGCCTGGTCCTCGGGCGCGCGCCAGGGGAAGACGCTGGAGACGTAGATGCAGCCCAGGATCCGGCGGCCCTCGACGCGCGGGGCGAGGAAGCCGAAGCCTTCGGGCGGCGCGGGGAGGGCGCGCTTCGGGAAGCCGAGGTGGATCACCGCGATGGGGGCGTGCGGGATGGCGGCGAGCTCCGAGGCCAGCTCGGCGTCCAGCGGCTGGAGCAGCGGGGCGGCGGCGTGCGCGGGGACGGCGAGGATCAGCTTCTCCGCCTCCACGGCCCGGCCGCCGTCCAGCTCCAGGCGCCAGTGGTCGGCCTGGCGGGAGAGGCGCTGGACCGGGGCGGACGTCCAGAGCGCGGGGCCGAGGGATGAGGCGAGGGCGTCAATCAGCGTGGAGAGGCCGCCCTCGAAGCTGCAGAGCTGGCCTGGGCCGGGCGGCGGATCCTTGATGGAGAAGGTGGCGCGCTCGGACTTCTGCCGCCGCTCGCGGATCTGCCCCAGGATCAGGCTCCGGTGCTCCAGCTCCAGCGCGGCGAGACGCGGGAAGGAGGCCATGAGCGAAAGTTGCTCGACGTCGCCGGCGTAGATGCCGGTCTGCACCGCGTCGATCAGGGGAAGGGCCGCGGGCCCGAAGCGGCGGCGCGCGAAGGAGGCCACGGACTCGTCCTGGCCCTGGTCCGCGCGGTCCACGAAGACCTCGCGCAGCACGCGCAGCTTGGCGCCGAAGGGGAGGAGCTTGGACTTGAGGAAGGCGGGCGGGGAGGCGGGGACGGGCTGGAGCTTCCCGCCGATCCACAGGAAGCGCTTCTTGTCGGTGGGCTCGGCGACCTTCACCTTGCCGGCCAGGCCGAGCGCGGCGATCAGCCGGCCGGTGGCGGGCTCCTTGTCGAGGAATCCGTTGGGTCCGGCCTCGGCGATGAAGCCCTGCTCGCGGAAGGTGTGGATGGTGCCGCCGGGACGATCGGACGCCTCCAGGACCACCACGTCCTTCCCCCGCGCGCGCAGGCCGTGGGCCAGCGCCAGGCCGCTGATGCCTCCGCCGACGATCGCCGCGAACGACGCCATGAGCGGCGGATAGCACACGCGCGCGCCCCGCGGGTGCCGGGCGGCGCCGGGAACCATGGGTTGGTTGGCGCGAGGACTTCAGACAGCCCGGGCCAGGAACCGATCACGGCGCTCAGCGCCGGTCAGACGCGGCGCGCTCGGACCTGGCTGCAGGCCGCTCCGCTGCGACCCGCGCCAGGATCCGCTCCGCCGCCTCCTTCGCCTGCACGCGGATCTCCGGGATGGCCGTGGTCTCCCACAATTCCCCGCGCCGCAGCGGCCCCACCGCCAACAGCCGCGGCGTTGCGCGTCCCCGCACATCCAGCAATGCGCCGCCTCGCGTCCGCAACCCCAGCCCGAGCGTATCCACCGACGCCAGCCCGTCCTCCAGCAACCCCTGCATCAGCGGCGCGCCCAGGGCACTCTCCGGTGAAGGCCCGGTGCAGTTCACCAACAACTCCGCCTCCACCGTCATCGGCCGCGCCCCGCCGCGCCGCCGGATCCGCACCTGGATCTCCCGCCCGCTCGGGGACGCGCCCACCACCTGACCGGCGATCACCCGGAGCCGCCGCTCCGCCAGCAATTCCCGCAACAGCGCGTCGAGCCTCGGTGGCATCCGGTGGCGGTGCACGTCCCAGCGGGTGCGCAGGTGCCGGAGGAAGCGCGCGCGCTCCTCCTCCGCCAGCCCCCGCCACAGCGCGCTCGATGCCGGCCGGAGCACGTCCAGCGCCGATCGCCACCCGTCGCCCGACCGCCGGAGCCACCCGAGCAGCGACCTCAGGCTCCGCTCCCGCGGCAACCCGCCCTCCCGCACCGGCGCCACGGCCAGGTGCGGCCGCGGCAACAACCCGTGCCGCGAGACGGCCAGGATCCGCCCCCGGTGGCCGCGCGCCCGCAGCGTCGCGATCGCGTCCACCGCCGTGAGCCCGCTCCCCACCAGCACCACCGTGCCGTGTACAGGGACCTTCGCGAGCGACGCGGGCCACGGGTCTTCGATCGCCACGCCGCGCGCCCTCAGCTCCGGCGCCACCCCGGGCAACGGCTCCGGCGCCGCGTTGCCGGTAGCCAGCACCACCCACAGCGCCCGGAGGGACCGGCCGCTCCGAAGCCGCACCCGGTATCCACCCCGCCCTTTCGAGACCCGGACCGCCTCTCCACGCACGCGGACCAGCTCCACCCCCGGTGCGGCAGCCCGGACCGCGTTCTCCAGAAACCACCGCAGGTACTCGCCGTAGCGCCTTCGCTGCAGGAACGCCCCCGGCGCCACCCCGCGCACCCGCCCCTTCGCCCACCGTACGAAGTGGAGCGGGTCCGCCGGGTCCGCGCTCATCCGTCCCGCGGGCACGTTGAGCAGGTGTTCGGGCCGCCGGGTGCCGTACGCCACTCCTCCGGCGCGCGCCTGCCGCTCGATCAGCGCCACCCGGAAGCCTGGCCCGGACCGCTTCGCCATCCGCAACAGCCAGGCCGCGGTCAGCACCCCGCTCGCTCCCCCGCCCACCACCGCCACGTCCACGAGTCGATCCACCGCGGTCCCCAAGGCACCCACCGTGCCAGCGCCGCGCCCGAGCGGGCGGCCCGCCGCCACCCGGCCGCCTACCGTTCGAGCGGAAGCGGAGCTCCCACGGTGGGAAGCGGAATCATCACCTCGCCGCCGCGGGCGGACGCCTCCAACGTGCCGCAGGCGGCGCCGATCTCCTTCCCTCCCGAGTACCTCCGCGCGATCGGCGCCCGGAGAATCTGGAGGTCGTCCCGGAACCGGGAGAGCTCCTCCTCGGTCGGAGGCAGGTAGCGGCCGGTCGGGTCCGTCACCTCGATCAGGTCGATCATGATCGGGATCCCCTCGAACGCGCGCCGCAGCGCCTCCGCGTCCTCCCGGCCGGTGTTCACCCCGCGGATCGCGACGTACGCCAGCATGGCCCGGGTGCGCCGCGACGCCGCGTACTCGCGGATCGCCTCCACCAGCTCCGGTAGCGGGTACGTCCGCTCCACCGGCATCAGCGCCGCGCGCTTCTCTGGGATGGCGGAGGTAATGGAGAAGGCCAGCCGGTACGGGTGCTCCTCGCGGGTGTAGCGCCGGATGCCGGGCACGTGGCCCGCGGTGGAGAGGGTGATCGCCTTGCCGGAGATGGCCAGCCCCGCCGGGTGCCGGAAGATCTCCGCGGCCCGGATGGCCTCCGCGTAGTTCAGCAGCGGCTCCCCCATCCCCATGAACACCACGCCGCGCACCGGCCGGTCCGCCTCCGCGCGCACCGCCTGCACCTGGTCGACGATCTCCCAGGTCTCGAGGTTGCGCTGGAAGCCCAGCTTCCCCGTCATGCAGAAGTCGCACGCCAGCGCGCAGCCCACCTGCGACGAGACGCACACCACGTACTTCTGGTCGAAGATGGGGATCCGCACCGCCTCCACGCGCCCGCCCAGCGGCGACTCGAAGAGGTACTTCACGAACCCGTCCGCGGCCCGCCGGCGCTCCACGACCTCCAACCTCGGCAGGGTCGCCCGCTCCAGCAACACCTCCCGCACCGCCCGCGGCACCTGGGGCGCCCAGCCCACCTCCTCCACGGAACGGGCGTTCCGTGCGAACACCGCCGCAAAGATCTTCAGGGCCGCGGTGGGGGAAGCCAGGGAAGGCTCCAGCGCCGCGCGCAGCTCCGGGAGGGAGAGGTTCTTGAGGTTCACGCCGGGTTGGTCTTGTCCCGGAGGTACGCCTTGAGCTTCTGGGACAGTTCTTCCGGCATCTTCGCCTTCAGGGCCTTCCGGCACAGGCCGGGGGTGGCCTTGTACGACTCCATGAAGTCCACGCAGGGAGGGCAGTCGCCCAGGTGGGCCTTGAGGTGGGCTTCCTCCTCCGGGCTCATCTCCCCGTCCAGGTAGGCCCGGAGGACATCCACGCAGTCTTTACAGGAGAACAGGCCCATCAATCCCACGCTGGCGTCTCTCGTCTCTCGGTCCTGGCCCTCAGATGCCGGCCGGAAATTCTCGTTTCACTTTTCACTATAGAACTGGTCGATGGCTTCCCGCAGCGACAGCCTCGCCCGGTGGAGGCGGCTCTTGATGGCCGCCACGGAGTCCCCGGTGATCTCCGCGATCTGTTCGTAGCTCAGACCCTCCACGTCCTTCAAAAGAAAGACCTCGCGGTAGCCTTCCGGGAGGCGATCCGTCGCCCGCTCGATGGCCTGCCCGAGCTCGGCGTCGAGGACCTGCTCGTCCGCCGGGCGCTCCCACTGCTCGGGAGGCCGCCTCAGGATGCCCATCCGGGTGAAGCCGGGCTCGACGAGCGCCTCCTCGCTCTTCTCCACCACGCGGCGGTGGCGCAGGCGCATCAGCGCGTTGTTGGCGGCGATGCGGTGGACCCAGGAGCCGAAGGCCGCCTGCCCGCGGAAATCCTTGAGGTGCTGGTAGGCGGAGAAGAAGGTGTCCTGGGCGATCTCCGCCGCGTCCGCCTCCGACCGCGTCATCCGGAGGGCCAGGCCGTAGACCTTGTCCTGCTCGCGCTCCACCAGGGCCTCGAAGGCGGCGATGTCGCCCTCCTGGGCGCGCTGGAGCAGGGCATCCCCGTCCCCCGCGGTCCCATCGCCAGAGCCGATCTCCGCCACCGAGTCCATGCCCATCCGTGAAACTTTCAGCGGCGGCGGCGTCCGTCAAGCGCCGCGCGCGGCGATTCGCGGCGAAGGCCGGGCCGGGCCGCGGCTGACGTGTGGGTGATCGCGGATCCACAGGCGGTACGGCCTGTGCGCCCACTCGCCGGCGTAGTCGACGCCGATCCTCGGGCCGCGGGCGACGCGGCCGGCGGGCACCCGGGGCGCGTCCAGCAGGAAGAGCTCGTCACCCAACAGGTCGGCCCGGTTGTGCTGGAGCGTGATGCCCAGCGCGTCGCACAGCCGCCCCGGCCCGTCGGTGCGGGCCTCCGTGGGGAGCCCCTCCAGCGGCTCGACGCCGCGGACGAGGACGGCGGCGGCGCGGCCCTCGCGGGAGGTGACCACGTTGAAGCAATGGTGCATGCCGTAGATGAGGTAGACATAGGCGCGGCCCGGCGGCCCGAAGAGCACCTCGGTGCGGGCGGTCCGTCCCTTCGCGGCGTGGCAGGCCAGGTCGTACTCACCCACGTACGCCTCCACCTCCACGATGCGGGCGGCGCGCCGGGCGCCCGGGGCCCCCATCACCAGGATCTTCCCCAGCAGGTCCCGGGCCACCGGCAAGGCGGGCCGGTCATAGAAGCGTCGAGGGAGCTTGTCGGATGGCGGCGCGTTGTGCTGCAACGTGCTCCTCATGGTGAAGACCGGCCGGATCTCCGGCGTTCTACTGCCTCTCTTCTCGCTTCGCTCGCGCACGGACTTCGGCATCGGAGACTTCGGCGCGATCGGCGGCTTCCTGGACTGGCTGCGCGCCGGGCGCCAGAAGATGTGGATGATGCTCCCGTTGCTGCCGACGGCGCCGGGGGACACCAGCCCCTACGCCACGCGGAGCGCCTTCGGGCTCAACCCGCTGTTCATCCACCTCGACGACGTCCCGGAGCTGTCCGAGGGGGGCGGCGTCCGGCTGTCGGAGGAGGAGCGGAAGCGGCTGGACGAAGCGCGGGCGGCGCCGAGGATCCGCTACGACCTGGTGGTGCCATTGAAGATGGCGGCGCTGCGCCGCGCCTTCGACCGCTTCCACCAGCGCGAGTGGGCCTCCGACTCCGGAAGGGCGCGCGCGCTGAAGGCGTACGTGGCGGAGGAGCGGGACTGGCTGGACGCGTACTCGGTGTTCTGCGCCATCTCGGAAGACCAGCGGCACCTCGGCTTCTGGGACTGGCCGCAGCCGCTGCGGGACGCGCGGTCGGAGGCGGTGGCGAAGGAGAAGGAGCGGCTGGGGAAAGAGGTGCTCTTCCACCAGTGGTGCCAGTGGGTGGCGGACCAGCAGTGGGAGCGGGTGCGGGCCCAGGCGCGCGAGCGCGGGGTGCTCCTGTGCGGGGACGAACCGTTCATCATCGGCCAGAACAGCGCGGACGTCTGGGCGAACCCGACGCTGCTGCGGCGGGACGCGCGGCTGGGGGTGCCGCCGGACGCGTTCTCCGCGGACGGGCAGGACTGGGGGCTGCCGTACTTCGACTTCGAGGCGATGGAAAAGGAGGGCCACGCCTGGCTGCGGTTCCGGGGGAAGAACGCGGCCGAGTACTACGACCTGCGGCGGGTGGACCACGCGGTGGGTTACTTCCGGCAGTGGATCCGCGACGCGAAGGCGCCGAAGGGGCGGTTCGTGCCGGCGGAGGAGGCGGTCCAGAAGGCGCTGGGGGAGAAGCTGTTCAAGCTCTTCCTGGAGTCGGGGACCGGCATCGTGGCGGAGGACCTGGGCGTCATCCCGGACTGGGTGCGGGCGACGCTGATGGGCCTGGGGTTGCCCGGCTACAAGGTGATGCGGTGGGAGAGGGACGAGAAGGTCTACCGCGACCCGAAGAAGTACCCGAAGGTCTCCCTCGCCACGACCGGGACGCACGACACCGAGACGATGAAGGAGTGGTGGGAGGCGGCCCCCTCCGGCGACCGCGCGCAGGTGGCGGAGATCTACAAGGAGCTGGAGAACGCCACCCTCACGCCGGCCTTCACGGACACCATCCACGCGGGGCTGATGGCGGCGGCGCTGAGCTCGGCGAGCGACCTCTGCGTCCTGCCGTACCAGGACGTGATGGGCACCGCGGACCGGATCAACCTCCCCGGCTCCATGACCGCGGACAACTGGAGCTACCGGCTGGACGTCCCGTCGGAGCAGCTCACCACCGCGGACCACACCGCCCACGCCGCCAAGGTGCTGGGGATGTTGACCGCCGCCGGGAAGCGCTGACCGGGAAACACCCGGCGCGCCTCCCCACTTCCGTTCGGGCCTTCGAGGACGAAGTCCTTCCCCGTGGTCCACCGTCGTCTCCTCCTTCCAGCCCTGGCGCTGGTCGCATCCGGCTGCTCGCACACCAGGGGTGAAGCAACCCCGAGCGGCCCGGTGGTGCGGGACGTCACCATCAAAGGGGCGCGCCGGATCGACGAAGAGGAGATCAAGAAGAAGATCCTCACCAGCGAGACGCCGTGGTGGGGGCAGATCTGGCCCTTCCACAACGTCCACTACTTCGACCCCAACTCCTGGCAGGCGGACCTCCACCGCATCGAGCGCTACTACCAGGCCCAGGGCTACTACCAGGCCCGGGTCCTCCGCCAGGAGGTCATCCCGGACGGCCGCGACGGCGGCGGCGTCCGCCTCCGCGTCGAGGTCACCGAGGGCCAGCCCACCACCATCTCCCGGCTCGACTTCCGGGGCCTGGAGTCCCTCCCGCGCGAGCACCAGGACGCCGCGCTGAAGGACCTGCCCTTGCGCCTGGGCGCCGTCTTCCACGAGGAGGAATGGGCCGGCCTGAAACGGAAGATCCAGTCCGCCCTGCGCGAGCTGGGCTACGCCGAGGCGCGCGTGGAGGGTGAGGCCCGGGTGGACGTCGCCACCCGGCAGGCCGAGGTCCAGCTCGCCGCCGACCCCGGCCAGCGCTACCGCTTCGGCCCCATCTTCGTGGCCCAGGAGGACCTGCCCAAGGTCCCCGCCCAGCGCGTCCTCGAACAGGCCCAGGGCGCCATCCGCGCGGACGACTGGTACTCGGAGAGCGCGATCGCCCAGGCCCAGGCCCGCGTCTTCAAGATGGGCGTGTTCGGCGGCGTGAAGGTCAACCCCGCCGCGCCGGACCCGGAGGCCGCCACCGTCCCGGTGGTGGTGGACGTCCGCGAAGCCCCCTTCCACACCCTGAAGTTGGGCGGCGGCGTCGCCATCGACCAGATCCGCAGCGAGGGTCGCGTGCTGGGCGAGTACACCGACCGCAACTTCCTCCAGACCCTCCGGCGGCTCACCCTCCGCGCCAAGGTGGGGTACGCGTTGGTCGCGGGCCCCATCAACGACCTCTCCCAGCCGAGGTCGTTCCTCCAGGCGGGTGGGCCCGGCTGGACCCTGGACACGCTGGCGGAGCTCGAGCAGCCGCGGCTGTTCTTCCGCGACGTGCGCGGCCAGCTCACCCTGGGCGCCGAGAAGGGCGTGGAGCAGGCCTTCGCGTACGTCGAGGGCCGCGCCAGGGCGGGCCTGATCTGGCAGCCCATCCCGG
>DATBSS010000359.1:0-11565 GCA_036559665.1 Myxococcaceae bacterium | reverse complement strand
ACAGCCCGGGCTTTGGCCTGGGGGGAGACGTCATAAGAGGTCCTCTCCCTCGTCGAGCTCCCCAAGCAGCGCGTCCAGCTCCGCCTCGTCCATGCGGTCCACGTCCGCCGCCGCCGGGAGCCTGGCGACGGGGGCGACGGGCTCATCGCCCTGGCCCGGATCTCCTGTAACGGGCAGCGCCCGCAGGACGGTGGCGAGCTGCGCCACGGTGGGAGACGAGAACAGCGCCGGGAGGGTCAGCTCGCGGTGGAGGGTCTCGCGGACCCGTGAGACCACCTGCGCGGCGAGCAGCGAGTGGCCGCCGAGCTGGAAGAAGTCATCCTCGCGGCCGACGCCGTTCACGCCGAGCACCTGGGCGAAGATCCGCGCCAGGCGCACCTCGTCCTCCCCGCGCGGCTCGGCGTCCGGCCGCACGCCGTCGTCCAGCGGCGGAGCGGGGAGGGCCGCGCGGTCCAGCTTTCCGCCGGGCGTCCTCGGCAGCGCATCCACCCGGACGTAGAGGGACGGCACCATCTGGGGCGGCAGCCGGCGCGCCGCCACCTGGCGCAGCTCCGAAGGCGAGACGTCCTCCCCGCGAGGGACGAAGTACGCCACCAGCGCCTCGCCGCGGACGGGCAGCGCGCGCACCACCACCGCCACCTGCCGGACACCGGGCGCGGCGGCGAGCACCGCCTCGATCTCCTCGAGCTCCATCCGCGCGCCGCGCAGCTTCACCTGGCGGTCGGCACGGCGCAGGTACTCCAGCGATCCGTCCGCCAACCGCCGGACGACGTCGCCGGTGCGGTACAGGCGCGCCCCGGGCTCCGGGGAGAAGGGATCCGGGATGAAGCGGGCCGCGGTGAGCCCGGGCGCGGAGACATACCCCCGCCCTACGCACTCGCCGCCGATGTACAGCTCGCCGGGGACGTGCAGCGGCACCGGTTCGAGCCCGGGGTCGAGGACGTACAGTCGGGCGTTGTCCACCGGCGCGCCGATGGGGACGCGCCCACCCCCGTCGCGCCTGCTGTACATGGCGAAGCTGACCTGGATGGTCGTCTCGGTGGGCCCATAGAGGTTCCCCACCTCCACCGGGAGCCGCGCGGTGAGCTGGGCGCAAAGCTCGCGGCCGAGGGGCTCGCCGCCGAAGAAGACGCGCTTGAGCGACGTGCAGCCGTCCAGGCCGGGCTCCTGCGCGAGCATCCTGCCCAGCGTCGGCGTGAGCTGCAGCGTGGTGACGCCGTGGCGCCGCACCTGTTCCACGATCTCGCGCGTGTCCCGGTGCGCGTTGGGACCGCCCATCGCCAGGGTCGCGCCCGCGACCAGCGGCGCGAAGAGCTCCCACACCGAGGCGTCGAAGGAGATGGGGGTGCGCTGGAGCACCACGTCCCCGGGAGCGAGCGGGAAGCGGTGCTGCATCCACCGCATGTGGTTGGCCAACCCGCGGTGGGTGATCATCGCGCCCTTGGGCACGCCGGTGGATCCCGAGGTGAACAGGACATAGGCCAGCGCGTCCGGGGGGACCTCGCCGTCCAGCTCGTCCCCGGGCAGCGCGGACCGGGCCGCCTCCGCCACCGCCACCTCGGCGCCCCCGATGTCGCCCGCCTGCTCACGCGCTTCGCGGGTGAGTACCACCCCCGCCGACGCGGTCCGGGCCATGTGCATGAGTCGCTCGGACGGGAAGCTCGGGTCCAGCGGGACGTACGCCGCCCCCGCCTTGAGGACCCCCAACAGCGCTACCACCAGCTCCGTCGAGCGCTCCAGGTACACCGCCACCCGGCTCTCGGGGCCGGCGCCCCGCGCGCGCAGGGCCCGCGCCACCCGGTTCGCCTGGAGGTTGAGCTCCGCGTAGGAGAGCCTCGCCTCCCCGTGCACCACGGCGATCGCCTGGGGCGTCCGCGCCACCTGCGCCTCGAACATCCGGTGCACCGGGAGGTCGCCTCGCGACGCCCGGGTCAGGTTCCACGCGGTGAGGAGGTGGCCGCGCTCCGCCGGCGTCATCCACTCCAGCCGCCCGATCCGCGTCTCCGGCCTGGCCGCCGCGTGCTCCAACAGGTGCCGGTAGCGGTCCAGCATGGCGAGGACCGTGGCGCGCTCGAAGAGGTCCGCGTTGTACTCGAGGAAGCCCTTCACCTGCCGCCCGCCGTCGCGGACGGAGAGCACGAGATCGTACTGCGCGGTGCCGGGATCGATCTCCAGCGGCTCCACCGTCGCGTCTCCCAGCGGGGCGCGGGCCCACTCCGGCTGGAGCGCGAGCACCGCCTGGAAGATCGGCGCGCGGGAGGGATCGCGCGGCGGCTTGATCTCCTCCACCACGCGTTGGAACGGCACCCGCTGGTTCATCAGCGCGGAGGCGGCGGTCTGCTTCACCCGGCGCAGCAGCTCGATGAACGTCGGCGCGCCGGAGAGATCGGTGCGCAGCGCCAGCATGTTCATGAACATGCCCGCCAGCGCCTCCGAAGCGAGGCGGCCCCGCTGTGAGACCGGAGTGCCGACGACCACGTCGTCCTGCCCCGCGGAGCGCCCGAGCAGCACCTGGAAGCACGCCAGGAGCGCCGTGAACAGCGTGGTGCCCTCGCGGCGGCTGAGCTCGCGCAGCGCCTGGACCGCCGGCGCGGGGAGCTCGAAGGGAACCAGGGCGCCCCGGAAGGTCTGCGCGGCGGGGCGCGGGTGATCGGCCTGAAGCTCCAGGGTGGGGGCTCCGGACAACCGCTCCCGCCAGAACCCGAGCTCCTGCTGGAGCCCGCCGCCCTCCAGCTCCGCCTCCTCCGCGGCCATCACGTCGAAGTAGCTGAACGGCAGCTCCGGCAGGGGCGACGCCCGCCCGGACGCGTATGCCGCGTAGAGGCTCGACACCTCCTTGAAGAGGACCTCCGTGGTCCAGCCGTCCGCGACCAGGTGGTGCAACGTGAACAGGAGCACGTGGCGCTCGGGGCCCTGCGCCAGCAACCGCGCGCGGACCAGTGGCCCGCCCTCCAGGTCGAAGGGCGCCTGCGCCTCGGCGATGGCCAGGCGCTCGACCTCGGCGTCCGCGGCGGCGATCACCGGGATCCGCGCCTCCCAGGGCTCCAGGATGCGCACCCGCACGTCCTGGCCCGTCCCGCGGAACGTCGCGCGGAGCGCCTCGTGGCGGCGGATGACCTCCGCCAGCGCCCGCTCCAGAACCGGGACCGAAAGAAGACCCATCACCCGGAACGCGCCGGCGATGTTGTAGGCGCCGCCTTGGGGATCCAGCTGCGCCATCAGCCAGAGCCGCCGCTGCGCCGCGGGCGCGGGGAAGTCTCCGCTGCGGACCGCCCGCACCAGGCGCCGGTCCGCGGCGGGGCGCGTCCGAGCGCGCCGGATGGCACCCGCGAGGTGCTGGAGCCGGGGCGACTCGAACAGGGTCCGGAGCGCCAGCTCTACCCCGAAGTCCTCGCGCACTCGCGCCATCAGCTGGGTGGCCAGGAGCGAGTGCCCTCCCAGCTCGAAGAAGTCGTCATCGGTGGAGACCACGTCCACGCGCAGCAGCGCCGCCCACAACGCGACCAGGCGCTCCTCGACCTCGTCGGCAGGCGGGATGACCTCCCGCTCCCGGGCCGGCCGCTCCGGCGCGGGGAGCGCGCGGCGATCCAGCTTTCCGTTCGCCGAGAGCGGCATCGAAGCCAGCGCCACGAACGCCCGCGGCACCATGTGCTCGGGCAGCTTCTCGCGCAGCGCGTCCCGCAACAGGCCGGGGTCGAGTGGGCCGCCGCGCGGCACCACGTAGGCGCAGAGGTACGGATCTCCCGGGAAGTCCTCCCGCAGCAGCACCGCCGCCGCCTCGAGCTGCGGGTGCTCTCCGAGGATGGCCTCGATCTCTCCCAGCTCGATCCGGAAGCCGCGGAGCTTCACCTGGTGATCGGTGCGGCCCAGGTGTTCGATGGTGCCGTCGCGCAGGAAGCGGGCGAGATCTCCGCTGCGGTACATCCGCGCGCCCGGGGTACCGCTGAACGGATCCGGCCTGAAGCGATCCGCGGTCAGGCCCGGGCGGCCGAAGTAGCCCCGGCCCACCGCGACGCCGCCGATGCAGAGCTCGCCGGCCACCCCCGGCGGGACCGGCTGGCCCTCCCGGTCGATGACGTAGATCGCGTTGTTGTCGATGGGCCGGCCGATCGGTACCGACGCCCGCGCCGGATCCCTCCGGCACCTCCACCCGGTGACCTCGATGGCCGCTTCGGTGGGGCCGTAGAGGTTCAGCAGCTCCACGCCGTAGAGGGAGAGGAGCTTGTCCTGCAGATCGAGGGCGAGCGCCTCGCCGCTGCACATCACCCGGCGCAGCGTCGGATGCGTGCCCCCCCTCGCGTCTTCCAGGAACGCCCGGAGCATGGAGGGCACGAAGTGGATGATGGTCACGCCGTGCGCGTCGATGAGCTCGCGCAAGTAGGCCGGATCCTTGTGCCCCTCGGGGCGGGCGACCACCAGGGTTGCGCCGGCGATCAGCGGCCCGAAGAATTCCCAGGCTGAGACGTCAAAGCTGTACGGCGTCTTCTGGACCACCACGTCCCCGGGCCAGAGCGGGTACTCGCGCTGCATCCAGAGCAGTCGGTTGGCCACCGGCCGGTGCTCGTTCATCGCCAGCTTCGGCGCACCGGTGGAGCCGGACGTGTACAGCGCATACACCAGGTTCGAGGGATCGGCCGCAGGCGGGAGATCGCCGCCGTCCAACACGGAGAGGGCCTCTCGCTCGGCGTCCATCGCCACCACCGTCACTCCCGGGAGCGGCGGCACCCGGGCGGCGGCGCCGGCCTGGGTCAGGAGGATGCGCACGCCCGCGTCCTTCGCCATGAACCGGAGCCGATCCGGCGGCAACCCCGGATCGAACGGCACGTAGGCGGCGCCGGCCTTGAGCACCGCGTAGAGCGCCTCCACCAGTTCGAGCGACCGCTCCATGGAGACCGCGATCAGGGACTCAGGGCCCGCGCCCAGCGCGCGCAGCCTCCGCGCGAGCTGGTTGGCGCGCGCGTTCAGGGCCTCGTAGGTGAGCGACCGGCCCTCGAAGATCAGCGCGGTGGCGCCCGGGGTCCGCTGCACCTGCTGCTCGAACAACCGGTGGACGCAGGGGTCGCTGGGCAGCGGGCGCGCCGTCGCGTTCCACTCGCGCAGCACCCGGTCCCGGTCCGCCGGCCCCATCAGGGGCACCCTGCCCAGCGGCATCTCGGGAGCGCGCGAGACCGCCTCCAGGAAGCCCGCGAAGTGACGCGAGAGCTGCTCGATGGTCGCCGCGTCGAACAGGTCCGTCGCGTACTCCCAGGACCCCTCCACCGCGCCGCCCCGGTGCTCCAGTGACAGCGAGAGATCGAACTTGGTGGTCCCCCCCTCCACCGGCAGCGGCGACACCGTCACGCCCGCGAGCTCCGGCGCGGGGGACTCCGGGAGCAGCACCAGCATGGCCTGGAAGATGGGCGCGTGACTCAGGGACCGCTCCGGCCGCAGCGCCTCCACCACCCGGTCGAACGGGAGCTCCTGGTGCGCGAAGCCCTCCAGCACGCGCCGGCGAACCTGGGCCAGGAGCTCCTGGAAGGTGCCCGCTTCGTCGAGCCGCGCGCGCAGGGCCAGCGCGTTGGCGAAGATGCCGATCAGCGGCTCGAGCTCCGGCCGGTTGCGGTTGGCCACCTGCGTCCCGACGACCACGTCGTCTTGCCCCGCGAGGCGCCCGAGGAATGCCTGGAACGCAGCGAGCAACGTCATGAACAGCGTGGCGCCGCGCTCGCGCCCCAGCGCCTCCAACCGGGCGCGGAGCTCGCCGGGAATGGCGAAGGGGAGGTGCGCGCCCCGGAAGGACTGCGCGGCCGGCCGGGGCCGATCGAGCGGCAGGCTGAGCGTGGCGGGGGCCCCACCCAGCGCGCCCACCCAATACGCGAGGCTGGCCTCGAGCCCCGCCCCCTGCCAGCGGCCGCGCTCCCAGGCCGCGAAGTCCGCGTACTGGATGACCAGGGGCTCCAGCGGCGAGCCCCGGCCCTCGGCGCGCGCCCGGTACAGCGCGGCCAGCTCGCGCCAGAGCACCTCGGTGGAGCCGCCGTCGGAGACGATGTGGTGCATCGAGACCAGGAGCACGTGCTCCCGCGCGGAGAGCCGGAGCAGCTGCGCCCGGAGCAACGGGCCGCGGGAGAGATCGAATGGGCGGAGGGCGTCCTCGCGCGCCAGCCGCTCCACCTCGCCGGCGCGGTCCGCGGCGGGCAGCGCACCCAGGTCCACCAGCGGCAGCTCCAGCGCCGTGAAGCCCTCCAGCCGCTGCACCGGCGAGCCGCCGGCGGAGTGGAAGGTGGCGCGGAGCGCCTCGTGGCGGCGGACCACCTCCGACAGCGCCCACTCGAGGTGCGCGACCGCCAGCGGGCCCAGGAGGCGGAAGGCCCCGCTCATCGTGTAGTGGGTGCCGCCCGGATCGAGCTGCTGGAGGAACCACAGGCGCTGCTGCGCGAAGGAGAGCGGCAGATCCCCTTCGCGCGCCACCCGCTGGAGGGGCGAGCACGCGCCGGCGGCCTGCGCCTCGACTTGACGGGCGAGCGCATCCAGGCGCGGGGAGTCGAAGATCGCCCGGAGCGGCAGCTGCACGCCCAGCCGCTCGCGCAGCCGCGACATCACCTGGGTGGCGATCAGCGAGTGCCCCCCCAGCGCGAAGAAGTCATCCTCCGCACCCACCTGGGGGATCCCGAGCAGCTCGCTCCAGATTCCCGCCAGCTCGCGCTCGGCCGGGGTGCGCGGCGCGACGAAGCGCTCGCGGAGCGCGGCCGCGTCCACCGGGGGAAGCGCGCGGTGATCCACCTTGCCGCTCGGGCTCAGCGGGAGCTCCGGCAGAACCACGAACGCGGAGGGCACCATGTATGGCGGCAGCGTCGCCGCGAGGGCGCTCCGCAGCGCCGATACGTCGAGCGCCGCGCCCGGCTTCGCGGCGACGTAGGCAGCCAGGATGGCCCCGTGGTCCGCGGTGCGCGCCGCGGTGACGGCCGCGTCCGCTACCCCCTCCAGCGCCGAGAGCGCGGCCTCCACCTCACCGGGCTCGATGCGGAAGCCGCGGACCTTCACCTGCCGGTCGAGCCGGCCCAGGAACAGGAGGTTCCCGTCCGGCAGCACCCGCGCCCGATCGCCGGTCCGGTACAGCCGCCCGGCCGGGGTCCATGGATCGCAGACGAAGCGGGCGGCGGTGAGGTCCGGCCGTCCCAGGTACCCGCGCGCCAGCTGTGGGCCGCCCAGGCAGAGCTCCCCCGGAAACCCCGGCGGCACCGGCCGCAGGTGCGGATCGAGGACGCGCGCGATCGTGCCGGGGAACGGCCTGCCGATAGGCACGCCCGCGCCGATGGGCGCCGCCGCCTCCCAGGCGGTCGCCGCGACCGTCGCCTCGGTCGGGCCGTAGGTGTTGAGCAGGGCGATCGGCAGCCCCAGCTTCAGCCACTGCTCGAGGCGGTCGGCCCGCGCCTGCTCGCCGCCGATGATCACCAGCCGGACCTGGGGCGGGAGCCGCACCACCCCGGTCGCCAGCGCCGGCACCAGCCCGTGCCAGAAGGCGGTGGGCAGATCGAGGACGGTGATGGCACCGGCCGCGCAGCGCTCCGCGAAGACCTGGAGGGAGTCCAGCATCCCCTCGGCGCGGAGGACGAGCGTCCCGCCGCGGGTGAGGCACGGGTAGATCTCCTCCGCGCTGGCGTCGAAGCTCAGGGAGGCGAGCTGGAGCACGCGGTCCGCGGCGGAGATCCCATAGCGCTCGGCGGCGGCCTCCACGAAGTGCCGGAGGGCGCCGTGCTCGATCACCACGCCCTTGGGCCGCCCGGTGGAGCCGGACGTGTACAGCACGTAGGCCACGCCCCCCGCTGGGGCCTCGGCGGCGGATTCCGCCGGGGCCGCGGGGAGGTCTTCGACACGGAGTTGGGGCACCCCGGTCTCCGGCAACCCTCCGGCGGTGGCGGCGGAGCAGATCACCGCCGCGCAGCGGGCATCCTCGAGGATGAAGCGGGTGCGCTCCGGGGGCGCGGAGGGGTCCAGCGGCACGTACGCCGCGCCCGCCCTCCACGCGCCGAGGAAGGCCGCGATCGCGTCGGCGGAGCGCGGCAGGAGCACCGCCACGTTCGCCTCCGGGGGCAAGCCGCGCCGTCTCAGCGCCCCGGCGATGGCCCGGGCCCGCGCGTCCAGGGCCGCGTAGGTCATGACCCCCGCCTCGGACACCACCGCGATCGCGGAGGGCGCCTCGCCCACCCGCGCCTCGAACATCGAGAGCACGGAGCCCGGGCGCGGCGGGGCCGGCTCGACGCGCTCGGCCGGCATGGCCGGGTCGGGGTGGAGGGGGAGGCGCGAGACCGCTTCATCCGGCGACGCGCAGATCCCGGCCAGCAGGCGCTCGAATGCGGCGGCCGCGGCGGCGGCGGTCGCATCGTCGAACATGTCCGCGCTCAGTTGCAGGGAGCCGACCAACCCGCCGGGTACCTCCCCCAACTCCAGCGCCACCGCCTCCTCCAGCGCCGGGCGCTCCAGGCGCAGCGACTCCAGCGCCAGCGGGCCCAGCTCCACCCGATGCCCCGCCAGGCCAAGCGCCAGGGGCACCAGGCCCTGCGCCTGGAAGGACGTGGCCTTCTGGAGCGTGAACGACGCCTGGAACAGCGGGGCGCGGCCGGCCTCGCGGGCGGTGGCGAACCGCTCGACCAGGCGCTGGAAGGGGACGTGTTGATGGGTGAGCGCGCCGAGCACCTGGGCGCGCGCCCGGGTGAGGAGCTCGCGGAAGCCGGGATCGCCGGACAGGCGCGAGCGGAGGACCACCAGGTTCACGAAGTAGCCCGCGACCTCCTCGTCCGCGGCCCTCAGGCGACCCGCCACGGGCGAGCCCACCAGCACATCGCTTTGGCCGGACCAGCGGTGGAGCAGGAGCCCGAACGCGGCGAGCAGGACGGTGTACAGCGTGGTCTCGCCCCCGGTAGCCAGGGCGCGGAGCTGGCGCGTCCGCTCCGCGTCCACGCGCAGCGGCACCGCGATGGCGCGGAACGACCGCGAGGTCGCGCGGGGGCGATCTGGCGGGAGGTCCAGGATCGGGAGCTCGCCCTCGAGCACCTGCTGCCAGTATTGAAGCGCCTCCGCGTCCTCCCGCCCCCCCGCGCGCTCCCGGATGGCGTCTGCGTACGCGCGCGCGGGCGGCGCCGCGGCGGGCGTGGCTCCGCGCTCGAACGTCCCGTACAGCGCTCCGAGCTCCCGCGCGAGCAGCCCGAGGGACCAGAAGTCGGTGATGAGGTGGTGGAAGCCGACGAACAGCACCGGGCCCATGCCCGCGCCCAGCAGCGCCACCCGCATCAACGGGCCGCGGGCGAGGTCATAGGGCTCCGACCCCAGCGCCTCGAGCTGCGCCGAGAGGCCGGCCTCGTCGAGCCCGCCCTCCAGCTCGCGGAACGAGACCTCCGCCCGCGCCGCCACGCGCGCCAGCGGCTTGCCATCCACCGAGGGGAAGGTGGTGCGCAGCGCCTCGTGGCGATCGACCAGGGCCTGGAACGCGCGCCGGAGCGCGGGCACGTCCACCTTCCCGAGCAACCGGACCGCGGCGTTGACGTGGTACGCGGTGCTCGAGGGGGCCAGCTGTTGCTGGAACCACAGGCCCTGCTGTCCCTCGGACGGCGCGTGATCGTATCCACCTTCGAGCGCGCGCTCCGCCGTCTTCGCGGCGCGTGGCGCCCGCCGGATCCGCTCGGCGAGCCCGGCGACCAGGCCGCCCTCGAGAAACGCGGTCATCGGCAGCACCGCGCCCAGCCGCCGCTCCACGTCCGCCTGCAGCTCCACCGCGGAGAGCGAGTCCACGCCCAGCGAGGAGATCGCGGTGTCCAGGCCGATGCCCTCGGGCGACACCCGCAGCCGCTCCGCGAGGAGCTCCGCCAGCGCGGCCTCCAGGGTGCCCGGCGCGGGGCGCTGGACGGCCGCGGGCGGCTGGGGGGCGGCCGCGGCCCGCGCCTGGGCGACCACCTCCAGCGTCCCCTCGAGGAAGGCGGCCCGGGTGGCGCGCCGCTGGATTTTCCCGCTGGAGGTCTTGGGGATGGTCCCCGCGCGGATCAGCACCACCGCGTGCGGCTGCAGCTCATGAGCCTGGACGACGGCGTCCGTCACCGCGCGGATGACCTGGTCCGGATCCGGCTGCTGCCGCGCGTCGAGCTCGTGCACGACGACCAGCCGCTCCTCGCTCTCCGCGTCCACCGCGAACGCCGCGCCGCAGCCGGGCCGCAGCGCGGGGTGGCTGAGCTCCACGGTCCGCTCGACGTCCTGGGGGGTGTGGTTGCGCCCGCGGATGATGATCAGGTCCTTGATCCGCCCGGCGATGAACAGCTCGCCGTCGCGGAGGAAGCCGAGATCGCCGGTCCGGAGGTACCTTTGGCCCTCGCCTGCGATCTCCGCGCCGAAGGCCGCGCGGGTGCCCTCGGCGTCGTTCCAGTAGCCCGGCGCCACGCTGGGACCGGCGACCCAGACCTCACCCACCTGGCCGGGGGCACACTCCCGCCGCTGCTCCGGCTCGACCACGCGCACGTCCAGCGGCGTGATGGGCCGGCCACACCCCACCACGGTGATCGCCTTGCGGCCGGGCTGGGCCGGTGCCGCCCGCCCCTGCCCATACGCCTCGCCGTCAATGGTCGCGAGCACCGGGCCGGAACCGGGCGTGCTCCCGCTCACGATCAGCGTCGCCTCGGCCAGCCCGTAGCAGGCGTAGAACGCGGAGCGCTTGAACCCGGCGGGGGAAAAGGCGCGCTCGAAGCGCTCCAGCGTCTCCGGGCGGATCGGCTCCGCCCCGGAGAACGCCACTTTCCACCCGCTCAAGTCCAGCCGCGCGCGCTCCTCCGGAGTGGTCTTCCGGACGCAGAGGTCATACGCGAAGTTGGGCCCCCCGCAGGAGGTGCCCCGGAAGCTCGAGATCGCCTCCAGCCACCGCATGGGACGGGCCAGGAACGTGAGCGGCGACAACAGGACGCCCCGGAAGCCGCCATACAGCGGCTGCAGGATCCCGCCGATCAGCCCCATGTCGTGATACGGGGGCAGCCAGTTCACCGCACAGCTCTCGGCCGAGTGGGCGAAGGCCCGGTAGATCAACCCGGAATTCGACAACAGGTTCCGGTGGGTCAGCCTGACGCCCCTGGGCGTCCCGGTGGAGCCGGAGGTGTACTGGAGGAAGCAGAGGCTGTCGCCATCGGCGGCGGGGGCCCTCCACGCCGCCGCCGGCCCGGTGGGGAGCTCATCCGTGCTGACCCAGGTGAGCGACCCGAGCAGGGCCGATGACTCGGAGACCGGGAGCGCGGCCAGGTCCGAGATCGCGGCGCTGGTGAGTACGAGCCCCGCACGCGCGTCGGCGACCACCGCCTCCAGCCGCGGCAAGGTCCGGCCCAGGCGCATCAGGTCCGGCGGGTAGGCCGGGACCGGGATCATCCCCGCGTAGATGGCGCCGAAGAACGCCTCCACGTACGCCATCCCGGGCGGGTACAGCAGGAGGGCGCGGTCCCCGGGCGCGCCCTTCTCCAGCAGGCCCACCGCGATGGCGCGAGCGCGTTCATCCAGCTCCGCGAAGGTGCGGATGACCTCCTCCCCCTCTGCATCTCCGAGGAAGGTGAGCGTCTGCCG
>DATBSS010000358.1:0-9091 GCA_036559665.1 Myxococcaceae bacterium | reverse complement strand
GTCTGGGACACGACCCACCCCGGCCTGGACAACTGCTTCAAGCTCAGGGTGTACCTGTGGCCGGGGCGCGATGCCCCGGCAGTGGTCCTCTTGGCCAGCGTGCTCACCCCTCTACACGCGACCTACACGGTCCATGGACGCCACCAACCAGGGAATCCGCAACCTCCGCGCGTGGAGCGTGGGCCTCAGTCCGAGACCGCCTCCCTGGACTCCGAGCTCGACCGCCTGGCGCGCGCGCACCTGGGCACCTCGCGCGTCGACTGGTCCCTGCTCAACACCCCCGTTCCCGACGTGTCCACCTTCCACACGCCGCTGGGCCGCGCCACCCTCGCCCAACTCCTCTTCACGGACGACCTGCAATAGCCCGCGAGCCCGACTCGCGGACGGCCAACGGGTTTCAGCTCCATCCGACTCCTACCTGCGTTCCGCCGTCTTTAGCGGCGGCGCCTGTCTGCGACGAACGCTTCCACCGAGCGGGTAACCGGCAACGCGGGGATTCCCCACGGCCGCACGGCGCGCCGCTCGGAAGGTGGCTTGCGCCGGCCTTCCCCGTCGGGCACAACTGGAACGCGATGCGGTTCCCGGGGGAGCGGGCGGAGCGCCTGCGTCAGACGGTGGTCGCCGGCGACGCGCTGAGCGCCGCGGACGTGGAGTCGATGTGGCGCCTGCGGGCCCGCATCTTCCAGCTCAAGCCACATCCCCCGCTGGAGGAGCAGTACGCCCGGTTCGGGCAGCGCGTCCGGATGGGGCAGCGGAACATCCTGCTCTGGAGCGCGCGGTCCGAGCTCCTGGGGATGTTCTCCGTGCACTGGCGCTGGTCGCCGGACGGGCGGCAGCTCTGGTTCCTCCCCGAGTACGGGTTCGTCGATCCCTCGGTGCGCGGCTCGTCGCGGATCGCCTCCGTGGTCCTGTCCGAGCTGGTGCGCGCCTTCGCGCTGGCCCGCGGCCGGGCCCTCTGGTTCGCGGGCATCGCCTATCCGCGCTCCTTCCAGAGCCTGAGCCGCATGTTCGGCCGGACCTGGACGCTGGCGGATCCGCAGAGCCCCCCGGACGCGCGCGCGGTCCTCACCTACCTCCACGAGACCTTCGCGGGCGACGCCTGGGACCGGGAACGCCACCGGGTGTGGCTCCCCACCATCCCGGAGCCGCCTCCTCCGGAAGACCGCCCGCGGTCGGAGCACTGGCGGCGCTACGAGCGGATCTGCCCCGACTGGAGCCAGGGCTACGGCCTGGGCATGGCCGCCCGGATCCACGCCGGCACGTTCCTGCGGTTGGCGGCGGACGGGCTCACCCGCGGCTGGCGGGGGCTCCGGCGGTGATCTCCGACCGCGCGCTGGCCGGCCTGCTGCTGGAGAACGTCGACCACCGGGCGCGGCCCGACGCCGGCGGGCGGAACAGCTACGGCGCCCCGGTGCTGCCGCTGCCGGAGCTGCTGCCCATGGGTTCGTGCACCGTCTCCGCGCCGGACCCCTCCTGGTGGACCGGGGCCCGGGCCGGAGCCGGGGCGCTGCTGGACCTGGACGCCTCCGCCGAAACGGAGGCCTGGGAGGCGCTCCGGTCGGAGCTGGCCGGGTGGATCGGCCGCCCGGTGGACGTGGCGTTCTCCGGCTCCGGCACGGACGCCGAGTACCTCGCCACCCTGCTGGCGCTGGGAGCGGCGGACGACCGGCCGCTCACGCACGTCTTCGCCGGCTCCGGCGAGGCGGGCCACGGGACGGAGCTGGCCGCCGCTGGCCTGCACTTCACGCCGCTGCCCCCGTGGGGCGGGCCGGCCGCGCCCGGGCGGCCGCTGGAGGGCTTCCCCGCGGGCCGCATCTCCATCCGGGCCGTGCCGGTGAGGGACGCCGCCGGCCACCCGGTCCCCGCGGCCGAGCTGGGTGGGCTCGCGGCGCGCGAGGTCCAGGCGGCCCTGGACGCCGGCTCGCGAGTGCTCGTCCACGCGACGGCGACGAGCAAGACGGGGTTGCTGGCGCCCTCCCGCGGGACGGCCCTCCGGCGGCTGGCGGGCGACCCGCGGGTGACGGTCCTGGTGGACGCCGCCCAGGGCCGCCTGTCCTTCGGGGCCGTCCGGTGGTGCCTGGAGCAGGGTTGGCTGGTCATCTTCACCCCGTCGAAGTTCTACGGCGGCCCGCCGTTCGCGGGCGCCGTGCTGGCGCCGCCGGGCCGGCTCACCGGCGTCGCGTCGCGGCGCGCCGCCCCCGCCGGGCTGGGCGAGTACCTGTGCCGGGATCTGCTCCCGCCCGCGTGGACCGGGCTCCGGCGCGACCTGCCGCGGCGCCCGGCCCGCGGGCTGCTCCTGCGCTGGCGGATCGGCCTGGGGATGATCCGCTCCTGGTGGGAGCTCCCGCTCGAGCGGCGGACCGGCCTGCGGAGCGCCTTCGCCGCCGCCTGCGAACGCCTGTGGACCATCCCCGGCGTGGAGCCGGTGGCGCCGTCCCCCCGGACCGGCCGCACCGGCTTCGGCATCGCCTCCTTCCGCGTGGCCGGGCGGCGCGGCGCCCGCCTGGAGCTGGACGCCCTGCGCCGCGTGCACCGCAGGCTCGCCGAAGAGGGGCTGCTGATCGGCCAGGCGCTGGCGCTCGGGGAGCGGGGGGCGGCGCTGCGGGTGGCGCTGGGCGTTCCATTGGCCAAGCGGATGCTGGCGGGCGCGGCGCGCGGGGATCCGCACGGAGCGCGCTGGCTGGGGGAGCGGATGGCGGAGGCGGGGGCCCGGGCCGCCGACCTCGCGGGCGCGGAGCCGGCATGAGCGGAGATCCGTTCCTCCAGCGCCTGTCCGAAGAGCACCTCGCCCGGTGCGCCCGGTCGCTCGTGAACACCCGGCGCCTGGGGCCCGCGACGCCGGCGGTGCTGGTCCACGACCTGGACGCGCTGGGCGAACGGGTGCGGGCCCTCCAGGCGGCGTTCCCACCGGGCACGCTCCACGCCGTGGCGGTCAAAGCGTTGCCGCTGGTGGAGGTGCTCCGGAGGCTGGTGGAGGCCGGCTGCGGGCTGGAGGCCGCGTCGTGGGAGGAGGTCGCCCTGGCGCGGGCCGCGGGTTGTCCGCCCGGGCGCGTGGTGTACGACTCACCCGCCAAGACCGCCGCCCAGCTGGAGGGCGCCCTGGCGATGGGGGCGCGGGTGAACGCGGACGGCCTGCAGGAGCTGGAGCGGATCGACGCGCTGGCGCGCGCTGGAACGCCGGTCCGGTCGGTGGGGCTGCGGATCAACCCGGGCGTGGAGGGGGGCCGCATCGCGGCGGTGAGCGTGGGCGGGCCCCGGTCGCGCTTCGGCGTCCCGCTGGCGGACGGCGGGGCCGCGGTGATCGACGCCTTCCGGAGGTACCCGTGGCTGGACGGGCTGCACGTCCACGTCGGCTCGCAGGGCATGCCGCTGCGGGCGCTGGCGGCGGGGGCGGCCCGCGCGGCGGCGCTGGCCGCGGAGATCGAGTCGAACCTGGGGCCGGGGCGGGTCGCGGCGGTCGACCTCGGCGGCGGGCTGCCGGCGACCTACTCGGCCCAGGCGCCCGCCCCCGGGCTGCACGCCTTCGTGGAGGCGCTCCGCGCCGAGGCACCGGCGTTGCTCTCGGGCCGCTGGCGGCTGATCACCGAGCTGGGCCGGGCGCTCCACGCCCCCTGCGGCTGGGCGATCTCCCGGGTCGAGTACACGCGCGAGCTGGACGGCGCCGCGCTGGCGGTCCTCCACGTCGGCGCGGACCTGCTGTTGCGGACCGCGTACCGTCCCGAGGACTGGCCGCACGAGGCGCTGGTGCTGGACGCGGGCGGCGAGCTTCGGAGGGACCCGCCCCGGCCCACGACGCTCGCCGGGCCGCTCTGCTTCGCGGGCGACATCATCGCCCGGGAACGCCTGCTGCCGGCGCCGCGCGCGGGCGACCTGTGCATCCTCCGCGACACGGGCGCGTACACGCTCTCCATGTGGTCGCGCCACTGCAGCCGCGGCATCCCGGCCGTCTGGGGATTCGAGCGCGGGGACTGGACGCTGCTCCGCCGCGGGGAGGCCCCGGAAGACGTGGTGCGCTTCTGGAGCCGGGGAGACTGAGGCCGCGGCCGGGAACGCCTGGGAACCAGGGAGCCCCCCGGGGACGTCCAACGCCGCATGAACGTCCCCCGACTCCGCGGCGCCGCGCTGGCGGCCGCGTTCGCCGTCTTCTCCGCTTGCGCCGCCTCGGAGCCCGAACTGGTCCGGCCGGATCCGGCGGTCGCTGCCACCGTCACCGACGGGAAGAGCTCCGCCGACCATCCCGAGCGGGCGGTCATCAAGACCGCCTCGATGCGCCTGCTCCGGGAGGACCCGAAGACCGGCGTCGGCGCGGCCGAGGCCATCGCCGCGAAGATGGGCGGCTACTCCAGCGCCTCGTCCATGGAGGCGACCACCTTGATGGTGCCGGCGCCGAAGCTGGAGGACGCGCTCACCGCGCTGACTGCCCTGGGCCAGGTGGACCACCGCGAGGTCCGCGCGCGCGACGTCACCGAGGCCAGGACCGACCTCGAGCTCCGGCTGGCGAACCTCCGGAAGTCTCGCGAGCGGTACCTCGAGCTCCTCACGCACGCCACCAACGTGGCGGAGACGCTCGCCGTGGAGAAGGAGCTGGAGCGGATCACCCTGGAGATCGAGCGCCTCCAGGCCGCGCTCGACCAGACCAATCACCTGGTGGCGATGGCCACCGTGGACGTCCAGTTCGCCCGGCCGGTGAAGCCTGGCCCGGTGGGCTGGGTGTTCTACGGCCTGTACTCGGCGGTGAAGTGGCTGGTGGTGTGGGACTGACCGCGTGCCCAATGCTCGACGACCGGGGTGGTACCCCGGAAGGGGAGTTGGCAAAGTAGACCCAGTGAGTGATTTGACCCCGATCGTCCAGCAGGTCCGGGATGCCCTTGCGGCCCAGGAGGGAATCGCCTTCGCCGTGCTCTTTGGCTCGGCGGCACGCGGAGCCCTTCGCGCTTCCAGTGATATCGATCTGGCCGTCCGCTTCTCGGGGGATGCCCCGGGCAGGGGGTGGGAGCTCGGAGGAGTCATCGCGGCCCTGGAGGAGGCCCTTGGCCGGCGGGTCGACCTGGTTGATCTCAAGGCCACCAGCTCGACAGTGCTGGGGATGGAGATCGCCCGCGGTGTCCTGGTGAAGGGTTCGACCGAAGAGCTCGTGAGGCTGCGGGTGCGCGCCTACCAGGCCTGGCGAGACTTCGGCCCACGATTTCGGCGGATGGCCCGCGCGCAGGCGGCGGCCATCGCCAGCCAGGTTCGGCAATGACCGCGGAGGTGCTGGCCAGGAAGGTGGCCAGGGTGATGGACAAGCTCCAGCGGATCGCCGAGGTCGGCCCGGGCTCCCTCGACCAGATGAAGCAGGACCGCTCACGGCGCGACTTGCTGGCGTTCTACCTGGCGCTGGCCGTGGAGGACTGCATCGACATTGCCGAGCACCTCATCGCGGAGCACAAGTGGGGAGCGCCCGACTCCTATGGTGAGGCTTTCCGTCTGCTGACCCAGCATGGCGTTCTTTCCTCCTCCCTGGCGGAGTTGATGGTTCAGGCCGCCGGGATGCGAAATGCCATCCTTCACGAGTACGAGGGAATCGACTGGACGCGCGTCCACGCGGCGATGGGCGACCTCTCCCGCCTCCGGGAGTTCATCGTCGCCGTCCAGGGCTTCGAAGGCATCGCTTGAGAGGTCGCGTCGCAGGGTCGTTCTGGACGTGCAGAGGGTGGGTGTTCTACGGCCTGTATTCGGCGGTGAAGTGGCTGGTGGTCTAGGACTGATCGCGAGCCCCGGCGCTACGATTTCGCGCTGGAGGCCGCATGCATCCTCGCATTCTCCTCGGACCGCTCCTCGCGATGGCGGTGCCCCTGGGCGCGACCGCGCTGGCTGAACCGCCACCTCCGCCCATCTGCCAGCGAGCGGCAAGCGTCGCCACGCTAGAGGCTGATGGGCGTTACCGCTGCCTGGAGATGCCGCTGGGGGTGTCGTTCCAGCCTGGGACGCCGGTGAGCCGGGTGGAGACGGCGGACGCGGTGGTGCTCACCCAGGTGCTCCCCGGGGGCACGCTGGTGTTCGTCCACCGGCCGTTTCCCTGGGGCGGTCTCTCCAGGGTGAACGAGACCCTCGACACGTACGTGGCGACGGTCCTCAAGTCGATCCACGCCAAGCTCAAGGCGGACGCGGCCCAGACCATCCCGGGCGGTTTCGCCGAGGCGATGCGCTCGGCGAAATTCAAGGGCTCGCTGGGCGATGGCGAGGCACGCGCCTTCCTCGCCCGCACCTGGCTGGGCGTCATGATCTCGTTCGGCAAGTCCAGGACGGCCTACGGATACGGCGGGGCCGCGGCCCGGTCCTTCTTCGAGAGCATGGCCATACAGCCGTCCAGCGAGTCGTCCGGCACCATCGCGCTGGAGGGAGGCGTGGCGCTCGATCTTCCTCCCCAGTCTTGGGAGCTGACCGCCCGCAGCCCGGACCCGCACCAGCGCGTCTTCCACCTCGCCCACCCTCACGGGTTGTTGCTGGTCCGCGACGTGCCCGCGTCCGGCTCCGGATGCGCGACCGACTTGCAGCGCGAGGAGGACGACGCCCGCAATACCGCTCGCGACGCCACGTCCAACGCCACGACCCAGGTGCGCATTCGCTCGGTGCGCCGGGAAAGCCGCGGGCCCTTGTCGCTACTGTTGCTGGGCGGCGAGGGGTCGGCCGGCGAATTGCGCGGCCACCTGGCCACGTACCTCTTCTGCTCGCCGTCGGGCCGGCTCATCAACCTGGTGCTGGTGACCCCCCAGCCGCTCGACTCCGGGACGAGCGGGCCTCAGGTCGTCTTGAAGATGATCGACTCCATGCGCGCCCCGAAGCCGGCGGGGCCACCACCGGCGCACGGCGAGGAACCGGCACCGCTTCGCGTGGCGATGACCGGAAGCTACTGGCCGCTCCACGTCGACGGCCCCGGCGAACGCGAGCGCTACGGGTTCGAAGCGGAGCTGGCCCTGGCGCTGGCGCGCGAGCTTGGCACCGGCGTGACCTACCTCACGCGCGAGGAGATCGGGCCCGGCGGCACGCTCCAGGCCGTCGCCGATGGGCGAGCGGACATCGCCATCAATGCCATCACGCCCACCGATGAGCGCCGCGCGCTGGTGGACTTCACCACGCCGTACGTCACCCTGCAGTTCCGGCTCCTTACCCGCGCCGGGCAACCGCCCGCGCCGCAGTCGCTGGAGTCCTTCGCGGGGCTGAAGGGCGCCGCGCCCCGCGGGCCGGCGTACGACCTGGCCAAGGCGACGCTTCCCACCGCCAAGCTGCAGGCAGTCCCCGGGCTCGCGGCGGGCGCGCTGCTGCTCATCTCGAAGAAGATCGATTTCCTGGTGGGGGAGGATGCCGGGCTCTGGGAGGTGCTGGAGCAGAACCCGGAGTTGGAGATGGCGGTGCCGTCGCTCGGTCCGTCGCCGCTGGCTGCCGCGGTGCCGAAGGGGAGCGCCGCGAAGTACGACGCCGCGCTGCTCCGGCTCTCCGGGATGGCGTCCAAGTTGCAGCAACTCTACCGGCCGGGATTCCCCGTCGCACCGAAGCAGCTGTTCGTCACCAATTGCCGGCCGGCCAAAGGCGAAGGAGACGTCATCTTCCTCGTCTCCGTGGAGGGCGGCCCGACGGTGCAACCCATCGAGACCGCGGACGGAGCGAGCTGGTTCTTCCTTTCGGAGCGCCTCACGGTGGCGCCTGCCATGGGCTCCGCGCCGCTGGACGCATCACTGCTCTGCGTGGACGCGCCGGTGCGCGTGACCCCCGCGCCGCCTGGCGGGCAGGAGGCGCTGGACAAGGCGCTCGCGAAGATGCGCAAGCGCCGGCTCCGCTCCAGGTGGGCGGGGCCCGATCGCTCGGAGACGTGGTTCCAGCTTGCGAACGGCGCCTCCGGCACCATCGTGCCCTGGTCGTACACCGGGGGTTGCCCAGAGGTCGGCTCGGATTGCTTCGGCTCCGGCTATCTGGTGCTCGTCGTGCAGGGCCAGAAGTCGGCCAGCCAGTCCGCCACCGCCCGCGAGGACTGATGCCGGGTCTCGCGGCCCCTGAGTCACCCCGGCTCGGGGCGGGGGGCGGCGCGGGGCTTCGGCTTGGGCTTGGGGTGGCGGATGGCGTCCACCACCCGGAGCACCAGCAGCGTACCCAGCACGGAGGCGTAGACGAGCGGTTCGCGCACGTCGGACTTCACGCGCATGTAGAAGTGGATGCACCCCAGCGCGCCGGCCGCGTAGGTCAGCCGGTGGAGCTGCTTCCAGCGCACGAAGCCCAGCCGCTTCACCATCGCGTCCGTGGAGGTGATCGCCAGCGGCAGCATCGACAGCCACGCCAGGAACCCGATGGCGATGAACGGCCGCTTCAGCACGTCCTTGAACAGCGTCCCCCAGGCGAACCCCTGGTCCACCCCGGCGTAGGTGAGCAGGTGCACGGACGCGTAGATGAACGCGATCACCCCCACGTTGCGGCGGATGCGGACCGGCCACGTCCACCCGGTGAGCATCTTCACCGGCGTGCAGGCCAGCCCGGCCACCGTGAAGATCAGCGCGCACAGCCCGAAGCGGTTGAGCGCCTCCGTGATGGGGTTGGCGCCCAGGCCCCCGGTGGCGGCGCGCGTGACGATCGCCACGCCGGGGATGCACGCCCCCGCGATGACGCCGGGCTTGAGCCAGGGGTGGGGAGCGGCCATCAGAAGTACCGGTGCAGGTCCATGCCTGAGTACAGGCTGGCCACCTGGTCCGCGTACCCGTTGAACGGGAGCGTCGTCCGCCGGCGCCACTCGCCGATGCGCCGCTCCGACTTCTGGGTCCAGCGCGGGTGGTCGTGGTCCGGGTTCACGTTGGCGTAGAAGCCGTACTCGCCCGGCGCCGCCAGGTTCCAGGTGGTGGGCGGCTCCTTCTCCGTGAAGCGGATCTTCACGATGGCCTTGATGCCCTTGAACCCGTACTTCCACGGCGTGATCAGCCGGAGCGGCGCGCCGTTCTGGTTCGGCAGCTCCTTGCCGTACAGCCCCACCGCCATGAAGGCCAGCGGGTGGGTGGCCTCGTCGATCCGCAGGCCCTCCACGTAGGGCCAATCCAGGATGGCGTGCTGCTGCCCCGACATCTCCGAG
>DATBSS010000357.1:0-1717 GCA_036559665.1 Myxococcaceae bacterium | reverse complement strand
GTATCGGGAGATCAGCGAGGGCGTGATCCCGAACCGGGCGGTCGGCTTGCGGTCGCGGTACTCGATGCCGATCACCGGGTCGAACTTCCCCACGAAGACGGACGTCTTCCCGCCGGAAAACGGGAGGATCCACTCCACCTGCGCGATGTCGACGTCGAGGAAGTCGCCCAGCGAGAAGTCGTTCCCGGAGCGCGGCACGAAGTTCACGCTGGTGGTGGCCAGGAGCTGGTCCGACAGCCCGGCGCTGAGCGTGAGGTTGACCTCGTTGGCGATGAACCCGGGGGCGCCGTGCGAGTGCACCGAGTCGTACCGCAGCACGCCCGCCAGATCGCCCAGGTCCGCGGCCTCGCCGCGCGAGTTCACCGCCGGCGCCAGCAGGTCCCCCAGGAAGACCCATCCATACTGGCCCTCGTACTGGGGGAAGGCCGCGTTGCCGAAATCCTGGACCGTGCCCGCGCCGCCGTTACCGCGGGGGATGAAGAAGCCGAAGTCCGCGTACCCGCTGACGTGCACCGGCTGGGCCGCGCGAAACGACTCCTCCAGGCGCCGCAGCGCGGCCTCCAACTCCTTGACCTTGTCCTCCAGCGTCTCGACCCGATCTTCGTCCGTCTTCTCCGCGGTCGCAGCCTTCTCCTTCTCTGCGCCGAGGGCCGTGAGGCTGGCAGCCAAGGCCAATACGGCGCTCACTCGCCTGAGGAGCGTCATGGCAACACCGGCGAGGTCACCAGCGACGGCGGTAGCGGCGCGCCGTTCAACGCCTGCAAGAAGGCCACCAGGTCGGAGACCTCCTGCTCCGTCAGCCCGAGCGGCTTCACCCGCACCGACTTGGTCCCCGCGTAGCCGGAGGGCGCCCCGCCGCCGTCGTAGTGCCAGATGACCTCCTCCAGGGTGCGGAAGAGCCCGTTGTGCATGTACGGCCCGGTCAGCGCCACGTCCCGCAGGCCGGGCGTGCGCCACTGGCCCTTCATGTCCGCCACGCTCTCGTCGTTCGACGCCACCAGCGCCGCCACGTCGTAGAAACGCTGGTGCGAGGTGTCGGTGGGCGCGTCGCTGAAGGGGCCGTCTCTCCGGAACCCATTCGACTTCAGCTTCTTGAGCCCGTCCCAGGCGCCCCAGGGCAGGCAGTTGGTGCCCGCCACGCAGTCGCAGACCGCGCCCGCCACGCAGTCCGCCTCGGTGGGCACCGCGGCGCCCACCTGCGGCACGCCGACGTTGTGGAACTGGCTGTCGGAGAAGAGCGGCGTGTTGTGACACTCGTAACAGGCGGCCTTCCCCACGAAGAGGCGCGCGCCGCGCCTGGCCGCGTCGGAGATCAGCGTGGAGCCCGGGCCCGCCTCGACGAAACGGTCAAAGGCGGAGTCGCGGCTGATCAGCCGGGACTCGTAGGCGGCGATCGCCTTGGCGAAGTTCACGTAGGTGCGGGTGACCATCGCCTGGTCTGCCGGGTCCATGCAGTCGTATGCGTCGAAGAACGGCTCGGTGGCGTCATTGCTCTGGCAGCCCGCCTTGCTCCCGGGCTTGCCATTGCGCGGGAAGCGGGGCCAGCAGGAGCCGTCCGAGGCGACACGGCAGCCCGCGGCCGTGCACCCGCCGCCGGCGTCCAGGTTGCATTGGCCGCGCGTATTCCCGATTGTGAGGCCGTTGAGCTCCGCCAGGGAGGTGCCGGGCCCCGCCGGCAACTGGAACCACAGGCCGAACACCCCGATGTACTCAGATC
>DATBSS010000356.1:0-19222 GCA_036559665.1 Myxococcaceae bacterium | reverse complement strand
AGGTCCATCGGGTGCACGCAGGGTCGCACGTCCGGAAACGCTTTTCTTTTGGGCGCGAGACGGTAGGGTGCGCCGCCATTCCGGACGGAGCCATCACCATGAACGTCAAGGTTACCTGGATTGCGCGGCTCGCCACTGTGGCGGTCGCGCTGGCGGCGGTCTCCGCGCGCGCGCAGACGGAAACCCCGGACTTCGAGCTGGAGCGCCTGCAGCTCAACCCGAGCGGCATGGGCACGCTCGCCGTCTGGGACGGGAGCCTGATGTCGTCCGGCAGCGTGCGGGCGGGCGCCGCCGGCCACTACGAGTACGCGCCGCTGGTGCTGCACCGCCCGGACGGCTTTCCCTACGGCATCCTGGTGAAGGAGCGCGCCACCATCCACGCCGTGTTCGCCTTCACGGTGAACGACTGGATCGAGGTCAACGGGCAGGTTCCCTGGGTCTTCTTCAGCAACGGGTCCAAGCTGGGCGACCTGGAGGTGCCGCGCGGCAAGGAGTTCGGCACGCCGTGGGTGAGCGCGCGCTTCCCGGTCTACCGCAAGGGCATGTACGGCATCGACCTGCCCATCCGGGCCGGCGGCGAGCTGTCCCTGGGACTCCCAGCCGGGGCGGACGCCCGCTACACCAACCCGCACGGCGCCAGTTTCCTGCCGCGGCTGGGAGTGGGGTTCTCGCTCGGGCAGATCGAGGGCGCGCTGGAGCTGAGCGCGCTCTTCCGCCCGGAGGCGTCGCTGGAGCCCTACTCCGGCTCCACCTTCGACCGGGCGCTGAGCACCTGGACCGCGGCGCTGGCGCTGAGCACCGGCGGGACCGGCGCCAAGGTGGAGGTGACGACCCGGTTCGCCCGGAACTTCTTCGCGCCGGGCTGGGGCGCGGAGATCCAGGCCGGCGTGCGGCTCCCGTTCTCGCCGCGCGGGCCGGAGCTGTTCGTGGAGGCCGGGCCGGGCGTGGGCAGCCTGCTCGGCCAGCCGACCTTCCGCATCTTTGCCGGCCTCGCGTTCGGAGGTTCGCAGAAGCAACTCGCCGGGCCTGACTCGGCGGGGACCCCTCTGCCCGCGGCGACCATGGAGAGCCCGATGCCGGCCATGGCCCCCACTCCCGCCGCCCCCGCGCCCGCTCCCGAACCGGTGCCGGCGCCTCCTCCCGAGCCTTCGACCTCGGAGCCGGCGCCTGCCCCTCAAGCGCCGGACGCGGCGGCCCCCGCTCCCGAGGCTCCGCCCGCGCCCAAGCCGTAACCCGGCGTCCCCGCCCGGATGGAGGAGCGGATCACCGAGTTGGAGCTGCGCTTCACGGAGCAGGAGCGCCTGCTCCAGGAGCTGTCCGGGGTGCTCTTCTCGCAGCAGCGGGAGCTGGACGCGCTCCGCGCCCAGGTCGCCCGGTTGGAGAAGAAGCTCCAGGCGGAGCCGGGGCTGGTCGACCCATCAGGGGACAAGGAACCCCCGCCGCACTATTAGTAGGCGCGACCCGAGCAGCCCAATTGCCGTGGCCCCGGAGAAGTAGAGGCAGGGGATCCACACCGCCACGCCCGCCAGCTCCCCGGTGCGGTGGACGAAGAGGCCCGCCCGCACCAGCGTGAATTCCACCACCCAGCCGCCGGCCGCGGTGAGCGCGCCGTGCACGAGGCCCAGGCGCGTCCGGTCCAGCGCCCACCACCCGCCCGCCGCCAGCGCGCCCACCGCCGCGCACCGGACCAGGCTGCTGGCGGGGAGGAAGGCGGAGGCGGCGTACGCGACCACGAAGAGCGAAATGGCCGCCGCCAGGCGCCCGCCGCCGGCCGGCTCCACCGGCGCCGCCCGCGCCTCGAGGAGGGGGCGGGAGAGGCCGATGGCCAGCCCGGCGCCGCAGAACAGCGGCGGGCACCACCACACGCTCCGGAGCCAGCCGGGCGAGGTGTACCAGATGGTCCCCGACCAGGTGTGGAAGCCGTCCAGCACCGGCCCCACGGTCGCACCCAGCGCCGCCAGCCACGCCGCGGCGCGTCCCAGGCCCCGCGGTCGAAGGTCATCTCGCGTTTGTCCGCCACGGCGGCGGATCATAGAGTCAACCCATGCTCCGAGCCGTCCTCCCACGCTCGAGCGGCCTCGCTCTTGCGCTGCTCGCGGTCGCGGGATGCGGCGACCGCATCCCGCCGCCCGCCTCGCTCACCAGCGTCACCCCTGCGTCCGGGCCGGTCGACCAGTCGCTGACGGTGCAGATCGAAGGCGCGGGCTTCTCGGTCCGCGTCTTCACCGACTTCGGCGACCCGAACCAGTCGCGCACCGACGACACCTACGGGGTCACCATCGGCGGCGTCGCCCTCACCGGCGTGCAGCACATCTCCACCACCCAGCTCACCGGCACGCTGCCCGCGGGCGTACCCCAGGGGGACAACGACCTCCAGGTCACCGACCCCTGGGGCCGGCCCGTGACGCTGGCGGCGGCGTACTTCGGCATCCCGGCCGGCGGCCTGCCCACGGACCTCTCCATCACCGCCCCGGACGAGGTCCCCATCGGAGCCTGCCAGGCGGTGACGGTGGAGCAACTCAACGCCGGCGGCGCGCCTACGGTGAGCCAGAGCGTCACCACGGTGGCCCTCGATCCCAGCCCGACCGGGGCGTTCAGCGTCTTCTCCGACATCGGCTGCACCACCGCCGCCGCCTCCGTGGACATCCCCGCCGGCCAGACGTCGGTGATCGCCTACGTGCGCGCCGCGGACCGGGCGACGGCGGACCTGGTGGCCTCCTCGACCGGGCTCGGCTCCGACAGCCACACCTTCGAATTCGGCCCCACGCAGATCGCCTTCGCCGGCGGCGCCGTGAGCGGCCTGGTGGGGGTCTGCATCTCCACCCCCCTCACCATCGAGACGCAGGACTCGACGGGCGCTGCGTCGGCGGTGGGCTCGAACACGGACATCACCCTCAGCGCTCCCGCCAACCTCCTCCTCTACGACGCGCCCGGGTGCACCACTCCGGTGGTGACGACCATCACCATCCCGGCGGGCAGCTCCTCCGCCTCCTTCTACGCCAAGGGCATCTCGCAGGGGAGCCCGGTGGTGACCGCCTCCGCGACCGGCCTGGGCACCGACACCAGGACGGTGACGGTCAACCCGAACACGTTCTTCGTCTTCGAGAGCGTGGGCCCCCAGGGCGTGGCCACGCCGTTCCTGGTCGCCATCCACGCGGACGACGGCGCGGGGAACGTGGTGACCGGCTTCACCAACACCGCCACGCTGACCGGGCAGGGGGGCACCACCCTCAACTGCGTGTCCAACTGCGGCAACGGCACCGCCACCCTGGCCTTCATCCGCGGGAAGTGGTCCGGCTGGGTCAGGGCGAACACGGCTGTTTCCAACGCCACCATCCACGCCGCGGCCGGGACCGTGACCGGCGACTCGAACGCCTTCAACGTGCTGGCGCCGGCCGGCGGCGTCAGCGCGCCGGCCGCCCGGTTGAGCGCGACGCCCGGCGCGGTGAATGGCACCGGGGACGTGGTGGCGCTCAACGCCTCGCTCTCGTCCAACTACGGCCAGGGCACGCTGGAGTTCAGCTTCGACCCGCAGGGCACCACCAACAACGCGCCGGGCAACTCCCCCTGGACGGCCTGGGGCCCCGCCGCCACCTACAACGCCAGCGGCTTCTCGACCGGCGTGGTGTGGCAGCCGCGGGTGGCGGTGCGCCAGGTCGGCGACACGGTGTTCTCGGTCGCCACGGCCACGGTGGTCTCCACCAGCGCCCTGCTGTGCACGGTGACCACCTCCGTCATGGACGACGACGGCGCCAGCAGCTGCACCATGGGCAACAAGTTCGGCGGCGACGGCGCGATCTCGCTGCCGGAGGCCATCAAGCTGACCAACAGCGGCGCCGGCCGGGCGATCACCGCGGACCGCGCGTACCGCTTCATCTACCTCCCGGGGGACGACCTCTACGCGGTGAGCAACAGCACGTCGATCTCCCTCCCCACCGGCTCGCAGCTGATCGACGTGCCGCTCGACATCACCGGCTCCGGCGTCATGGTGGCCAACGTGGACATCACCGGCACGCGCCCCTGGACGGTGAGCAGCGGCGACCTCACCCTCCGGGATTCGGTGGTCCACGACCACGCCGGCATCTTCGCCAACGGGCCGCTGACGCTGCGGCGGGTGCTGATGCTCCGCTGCGCCTCCGGCGCGGCGTGCGCCACCTCCACCGGGCCGGCCGGCTTGATCCGGGCGCTCTTCAGCGAATTCGTGGATGCGCCCGGCGACGCGCTTCGCATCCAGCCCGCCTCACCCGGCGGCGCCTGCCCGGCCACGGCGGTGGACGTCCAGTCCAGCACCTTCACCCGCGCGTCCATCGCCATCAACGACGACTGCACCAGCGGCTCCCGCGTGTGGCACTCCACCTTCCACGCCAACGGGACCGGCATCGAGTACGTCGGCGGCTCCGCCAACGACCTCCGGAACAACGTCTTCTCCGGCAACACCACCGCCACCACCTGCGCCGCCGCCACCTTCAGCAACGGCAAGGACTACAACCTGCTCTTCGGGAACGGCACCGACGGCTGCGTGGTGGGCGACGCGAACACCCTCACCGGCGACCCGCTGTACTTCATCCCCGAGGCCGGTGACTTCCGCATCCGCTCGACCAGCCCGGCGTTCGACTCGGCCACCAACCTGAGCCTGGACGTGAACGACGTCGGGCCGGGGAGCTTCTACGGTGCCGGACCGGACCGCGGAGGCCGCGAGACGCCTTGAGCCGCCGGCGCGCCGGGCACTGGCTGGGAGCGGTGGCGCTGGCCGCGGCGCTGCTCTCGGCCGCCTGCGGGCAGGAGGACCTGGACCGGCCGGCGGCCTTGCGCTCGCTGGAGGAGATCATCGCCACCTGCTCCGCCACCTCCGGGCAGGTGGAGGTGAAGCGCCGGGGCGAAGGCTTCTGGGGGAACGCGGTGGTGGGGTCCGTGTTCCGCCCGGGCGACTGGCTGCGCGCCGGGACGGGCGGCTACGCGCGGGTGGAGTTCCTGGGCAGCGGCGCGCTGGAGCTGGACGAGAACGCCACCATCATCCTCGACGAGCAGGAGGCGGCGCCGGGGGCGGACGGCGGCACGCCCGCCGGCAAGAGCGCGCTGGTGGCGGTGGAGTCCGGCGCGGTCCGCGGCGTGATGCAGGCCGCCGACGGCGGCACCGCGCGCCCGCTGATGTTCGCCACCGCCGACGGCCAGCGGGCCCAGCTGGAGGCCAGCGCGGGCCAGGGCCCGGTGGAGTTCAGCCTCACCCGGCGCGCGCAGAAGACCGAGGTGGCGGTCAGCTCCGGCGAGGCGACGCTGGCCTTCTCCGGCCAGCGGCGCACGCTGAAGGAGGGCATCGCCGAGGAGCTGGACCTGGGCAAGCTGGTGGAGGTGGTGCTGCTCAAGCCGCCCGCCCTGAGCGGGCCGCGACCGGACGTCCGCATGGTCTTCGCGGCGGGCAAGCCGGTGCCGCTGCGCTGGGAGCCGGTGGAGAACGCCGCCGGGTACCGGGTGCAGATCGCCCGCGACGCGGCGTTCCGCTCGGTGGTGGAGACGCGCGAGGTGACGGACCGGACGGACTACGGCTTCGTCGCCAGGGAGGCCAGCGGCTACTCCTGGCGCATCGCCTCGCGCGACGCGGCCGGCCGCCTGGGCGGGTTCTCCAGCTCCCGGCGGATCCACCTCGAGGGGAACGCCCCGTCCGAGTACCTGGTGGATCCGGAACCGAACGCCGCCTTCGGCTACGCCGGGGAAGCCATCCGGATCGCCTTCCGCTGGAAGCCCTCTCCCAGCGCACCGCAGTACCGGATCGTGCTGGCCCGCTCGCCCGACCTGGAGCGCGACCGCGTGGCCAACGAGGTGGCCCGCACCAACCGCCACGAGGTCGGCGGCCTGGGGCCAGGCACCTACTACTGGGGCGTGTTTGCGATGGAGACCGACGGGGATACCCACCCACTCCACCTTTCGGCCCGCCCCCTGGTGGTGAAGCGGGTGTCAGCTTCCACGCTGGTGGCCCCCAAGAAGGTGAAGCACTGGGGAGATTGACCGCCAAGGTCGTGGCAAGATGGTGAAGTCGGAGCCCCCTTGGCGGATCACTCTTCCCTACACGAAGTGAAGGTGAAGCTCGCCGCCGTGTCGGAGGACGAGCTGCGGCAAGAGCTCAAGTCCGTCTCGGCGAACGGGCTCTTCGTGCCGGCGGATCCGCCCCGCCCGCTGGGGTCGCGTGTGTCGCTCCGGCTGGCCATGTCGGATGGGCAGCAGGGAGCGCTGGCGGAGGCGGTGATCTCCCGCCACATTGAACACGAAGGCACGAAGGGGATGCTGCTGCGCATCACCCGCTGGGACCAGCGCCCGGACGCACAACCTGCGCTGGGCGCCACGCCGTCCGGGGACGGCACCGAACAACCCCGCATCGCCGCGACCACCAACGGCGGCTTCCGCCTCCCGCCCGCCGTCGCCGAGCGCGTGAAGACCGGCAGCATGCGGGCGGCGGCTGCCACCGCCGGATCGGGCGGCGCCGCGCTGGCGACCGCGGCCGTGGCCGCTACCGCCCCCGCCACCGCGCTGGACCTGGCGAAGACGCTCGATCCGGGCCCGCTGCTGGCGGAGCTGGAGCCCCGCCCCACGCCCGCGCGCGAGCGGACGCCCCCGCCGCGGACGCCGGTGCCGCGCACGGCGCTCTCGGGCGAGCGTCGGGCGGTGATGACGTCGCGGCCGTCGGGCACCTCGCACGAAGCCCTCTCCAGCCCGGGCCACCTGCCGGAGGACGTCGGCGAGAACGAGCCCACGCCCGAGGAGCGGATGCCCGCCGCGGTGGCGAAGGCTGAAGCGCCTCCCATCTCCGGCCCGGGCACGGTGACGAGCCAGAAGGAGCCGAAGACCGGGGGCAGCGCCGGCGGGACGCCCATCTCCAAGGAGAAGAGCGGCGAATCCCGTCCGGGCACGCCTTCCGGAAAGACGAAGGCGGCGGCGCAGACCGGGCTGCGGTCCTTCGACGTGCTGGGCTCGTACCAGGTGCTCAAGCGGCTGGGCGGCGGCGGGATGGCGGACGTGCACCTGGCCCGCGCGGAGCTCTCGGAGGGCGTGGACAAGCTGGTGGCGCTCAAGACGGTGCTCTCGCAGTTCGGCCCCTCCACGCCCTACGGTTCGATGTTCCTCCACGAGGCGCGGATCAGCGCCACCCTGCAGCACCCCAACCTGGTCCAGGTGTTCGCCTTCGGAGAGGCGCAGGGGCACCCGTACCTGGCCATGGAGTACATCCACGGGCGCGACCTCGCCGGGGTGATCAAGGCGCACAAGCAAGCGCGCAAGCCGATCAGCGCCACCTTCGCGCTGGCGGTGGTGATCGAGCTGTGCAAGGCGCTCTCCTACGTCCACGAGAAGAAGGACCTGGACGGCCGGCCGCTGGAGCTGGTGCACCGGGACGTCAGCCCGGCCAACGTGGTGCTCTCCGAGCGCTCCGAGGTGAAGCTGATGGACTTCGGAGTGGCGGCGGCGAACGCGGAAGGCGCGCTCGGGCAGGGCCTGATGATCGGCAAGGCGGAGTACATGCCGCTGGAGCAGGCCACTGGCGGCAAGCCGTCGCCCGCATGGGACCTGTTCTCCGCCGGCGTGGTGCTCTACGAGTTGCTCACCCTGCGCCGCCCGTACCCCAAGGTGACCGCGGACCAGTTCGTCCAGACGCGCCGCAACTTTGATCGCATCCCGCCCCGCAACCTGATCCCCTCCCTCCCGGAGTCGCTCAGCGCGCTGGCGATGAAGGCCACCCACCCGGACCCGAGCCAGCGCCACGCCTCGGCGCGCGATCTCCAGCGGGCGCTGGAGGACCAGCAGCTGGAGCTGGGCTTCACCGACATAGGCGCGGAGGTCCAGCGGCTCTTCGGGGACAAGCTCAAGGAGGAGGAGGAGGAGATCGAGCGGCTGATGGCGGAGGCCCGCCGCCGCGCCGCCGCCCGGAGGATGCCGGCGTTCCTGACGCCGTTGGTGGCCCGCGGGCGCGCGGTGCGCCGCCGCGTCGCCGGGTCGCGGGTGATGGTGGAGCTCTCCCGCCGGCCCATGCTCCGGCTGGTGGTGCTGGCGTCGGTGGTGCTGCTGATCGGCGGGGGAGGGCTGCTCGCTGGCCGCGCCATCTCGCGCCAGCGCGCCCTCACCGCGCTGGTCGTCCAGACGGACGCGCAGCTCAAGGCCGGGCGGCTGGTGGGGGCCGGCGGTGACGAGGCGCTGGGGCTGCTCTTGAAGGCGCGCGCCCTGTCGCCCGGCGACGAACGCGTGGGGCAGCGGCTGGCCGCGCTGGCCGACAAGTTCGAGTCCCTGGCGGACGCGGCGATGCAGAAGGGCAACCGCGTCGAGGCCGCCGCGCACCTGGAGGCGGCGGTGCAGGCGGACCCCTCCCGCGCCGGGGCGAAGGACAAGCTGGCGAAGATCGAGGCGGAGATCCGCTCGTCATTCAAGGGGCGGGTGCTCCCACGCGCGCCGTGAGGACCGCGGCCCGGCGACCGCTGGCGCTGTGCCTGCTGGCCGCGGCCGGCGCCGCCTCCGCGTCCACCCAGGTCACCTCGGAGCCGTCGCCGATCATCCTCGGCCGCTCGCCGGTGGTGGCGCTGACGCTGCAGCTGGACCCCGCGCTGGCGGCCGCGCCCGGCCAGCTCCACGTCCGCGCCAACGTGGGCGACCTGGGCAACCTCGCCGACGCCGGCGGCGGCCGGGTGAAGGTGAGCTACGCGCCGCCGCCCACCAAGTACCCCCAGATGGCGCTGCTGGCGGTCTGGAAGGAGAACGGCAGCAGCCCGGCGAAGGTGGAGTTCATCCACCTCCCGCTCTACGGGGTGAGCAAGGTGGAGGCCTCCAGCCGCCCCGGCGCGGAGGTGCGCGCGCGCGCGGGAGACCAGACGTACGGACCGGAGATCGCCGGGAAGAACGGCGAGGCGGTGGTGACGGTGCCCATCCCGCCCGGCACCCGCGACCTGGTGCTGCTGGCGAAGGTGGCCGGCATCACCACCGAGCGGACGGTGGGCATCGAGACGCCGCCGTACAACCAGCTGGCGGCGGTGGTGACGCCGAGCGCGTTGGGCCCCGGCTTCAACGGGGTTGGACGGCTGGACGTCCTCTACGACGTGAGCGGCGCGGTGGAGCCGGCCGTCATCCACGCCCGCGCCTCCGCGGGGACGCTCACCTTCGAGAAGGTCGAAGGCACGCGGTTGACCTGGCGCTGGGAGCTGCGCGGCGCAGCGCCGCGCGAGGTGACCTTCACCGTCACCGCGGACGGGGACGCGACCTCCTCCGCCTCCGTCGCGCTCCGCCCGGCCGCCGAGAGCGGCTTCGCGCTGCGGCTGGGCGCGCGCGTGGGGCTCACCCACAGCCTGGGCGCGCTGGCCGTGCCCCGCTACGGACTGGAAGTTTCGGGAGCGTTCAATCCCGGCGGCGTCCCGCTGGAGCTGGGGCTCACCGCCGGCTACGGCAGCGCCCAGCAGCTGGTCAACGGGCCCACCGCGGCGCCGCTCACCCGCGCCGACGTGACCATGCTGCCTCTGGCGCTGCGGCTGGGGTTCGCGCCGGTGCGCCTGGGAGGCGTCTCGCTGGTGGGGGGCGCCGGCTTCACCACCACCTTCACGCGCTACCAGACGTTCGACCAGGCGGACGCACTGGGCGAGGAGCTGTGGCGCCTGGCCCCGAGCGCGCTCCTCTTCGCCGGCGGCGCCTGGAGGGTGGGGCCCGGACAGTTCTTCGGCGAGGTGGTGCTCTCCTGGGCCGGGGTGAACGACCCCAGCTTCCGGATCCAGACGGGAGGAGTGGGGCTGGAGGTCGGCTACCGCTTCGAGATCCTGCGCGGGCGCTAGCCGGGCCGGCCCGGGGGCAAGAGCTCTACTTCCCTGGTCGCCAGCTCCAGCAGGCGGTGCGCGGCGTGCTCGATCTGCAACAGGTCTTCCTCCGCCTCCGCCCAGCGCCCGCGGATCTGCGGCTTGAGCCGCGCCACCTCCGCCAGCAGCTCCGAGGCGCTGGCGGTGACGCTGGTGCGCACCGCGGGGAGATCCACCTCCTGCGACCGGATGCGGATCAGCGGCAGGTGCTCCTCCAGGTGGCGGCGCAGGTCCGCCGCGCACTTGGAGATCGCCTGGAGCGGCGTGTGCAACTCGGTGGCCTGGCGTTCGGTGGCGCCCATCACCAGCAGCTCCGCGTACCCCACCACGTGGTTCACCGGGTTGGCGAGGTCGTGCCGGAACTCGGCCAGGGAGGTCGGTGAAATGGAGGTAGCCACGAGATCCCGCACTATGCCAGCACTCCCCGGGGCCGTGGTAGACGCGCGGTGATGCCCAGGTACCACGGGCTGGCCCCGGCCTCACGCACCGCGTCCGAGCGTGCCCGGGCGTCCAGCAAGAAGTCAGGCACGCGCTGCGAGGTGGCGCTGGCGGCCGCCCTGCGGGGCCTTCGGTTGAGCCCCGCCCTGTGCGTGGCCGCGCTCCCCGGCCGTCCCGACCTGGTCTTTTCGCGCCGCCGGCTGGCGGTGTTCTGCGACGGCGACTTCTGGCACGGCCGGAACCTGGCCCGGCGGTTGGAGCGGCTGGCCGCCGGGCACAACCCGGGCTACTGGGTGGAGAAGATCCGCGCCAACGTCGCGCGCGACCGCCGGAACCGCCGGCTCCTGCGCGCCTCCGGCTGGACGGTGCTGCGCTTCTGGGAGACGGACATCCTCCGCGACCCCGCGCTCATCGCGTCGCGGATCGCACGCTCGCTCCGGCCAGCGCCTGGACGCTCCGCATCGCGGCCAGGTCGTGGGCGGGGACGATCAGCACCGAAGGGTCCCTCCGGCGGAGGTGGTGGATCCGCCAGAGCGTCTCGGCGAGGAGAGGGCGGTTCCAGTCGGTGAGGTCGCTCATCGGCCCCAGCTTGTGGCTGGGCCCCTCCACCGCGTCCATGGACCAGCCGGAGTCGCCGATGAACAGGATCCGCTGCCCGTGCACGCCGTTGAGGAACACGCCCAGCGAGCCGGGGGTGTGGCCGGGCATGGGCACCAGCACCACGCTCCCGTCGCCGAACCAGTCGCGGCTGGCGGGGAACTCCTCGTAGGCCGGCCCGTCGAAGGTCACCGCCTCCAGCCGCGCGCCCTCCAGGTGGTCCGCCATCGACACCGGGACGTGGTCCTTCCCGAGGGAGCGGACGAACTCCAGCTCGCCCGGCCCCATCACCACCCGCGGGTGCTCCATCTCGCGCAGGCCGCCGGCGTGGTCCCAGTGCGAATGGGTGAGCAGCACGAAGTCGATGGCCGGCGAACCGGCCCGCTTCAGCGACGCCTCCAGCGAGCCCTCCGCCGTGTAGTCCAGCAGCATCTGGACCCAGAAGGGGAAGCGCTTCACGTCCTCCTTGCCGCGGGCGGAGACGGCGGCGTCGATGAGGAACGTCCCCTTCGGGTGCTTCACCAGGTACGCCCCATGGACGATGTCCGTGAAGGCCAGGCAGGACTCGTTCCCGGCCGCCCCGCAGCGCGGCGCGCCCACGCGCCCCACCCGCAGGGGGACGACCTCCATCTCCACCTGGATGCCGAGCCTGGGCACCGCGAACTGCGAGAGCTCCGGGCGGTCCGGCGCCACCGGCACCGTGAGGCAGCCGGCCCCGGCGAGCGCCACCAGGCCCACGGACGCAAACGACGCGAAACGCATTCCCATGCCCGGGACTGTAGTGCGCCTGCCGGCCCGGGCTAGCGCCCGTGGCGCCGCACCTCGTACACCCGGAGCAGGTGCGCACCCGAGTCCAGCTCGTAGAGCGCCTCCACCCTCCCGGTGCGCACGCTGCCGTAGCGCTCGCCATCCGCGATCAGCTCCCGGAAGCCGATCACCCTGGCCATCCCGTTGAGCTGCCGCTCCAGGCTCCCCCGGGTCCGCGGCGGGAGCGCGTTCCAGACGTCCATCGCCTCGGGGTTGAGGTGCACCTTGAGCACGGGGAAGCGGGTCATCGCTGCGAGCGCCATGCCGCGCCCCCACCGCCGCCAAGGGCCTGCTTCCGCTCGCGTTTCGGCGCGGGCGGGCGCGCGCGGGCCCGGCGGCCGGTAACAAGCTCAGGTCAATTGTTGAAAAATCTACAGAGGGCGGTCCTGGGCGAAGAACGCGTCGATGCTCTCCAGCTCGAAGCGCCGCACGTCCTTCCGGCGCGAGAAGTACTCGCGGGCCTGGGTCGCCAGCTCGCGCGCGCGCCGTTCGTCCCGGTGCACCTGGCTCAGGGCGAGGGCGAGGTTGAAGCGCGTCACCGCGAGCTGGTCGTCGTCGCGCCCCTGGAGCAGCCCGAGGGCGCGCTCCAGCACGCGCACCGCCTCCTCCGGGTCCCCCAGCTCCGCCTCCACGTGCCCCAGCACCAGCAGCGGGTGGGCCAGCTTGGGGCTGTTGGCGCCCAGCGCCTGCTCCTGGATGGCCAGGCTCCGGCGCACCATCTCGCGCCCCTCCTTGTTCTTCTTCATGGCGATCAGGTCCACGCCCACGTCCGCCAGCGTCTGGGCGGCGAGCGCCGAGTTGGGGCCCAGCACCCGCTGGCGGATCTGCAGCGCCGAGCGGTGGTAGCTCAGCGCGCCGTCGTAGTCGTGCCGGGTGAAGAGCAGGTTGGCGATGGCGTGGAGCGAGAGCGCCACCTCCGGGTGGCTGGGGCCGAGGGCAGTGGCGTACAGGGACTGGGCCTCCTCCAGCCGCACGCGCGCGCCCTCGAAGTCGCCGGTGCAGCGCAGGCTGTTGCCCAGGTTGGTGAGGATCTGCCCGCGCCGCGGGTCGTCCCGCGAATAGGCCCGGTCCGCGAGTTGGAGCGCGGAACGGAGGTGGGGGAGCGCCTCCTCGCACTTGTCCTGCGCGGTGAGCGCCACGGCCACGGCGCTCTCCAGCCGGCTCTCGAGCTCCGCGTCGGCCCCGAAGCGGCCCAGCGCGGCGCGCGCCTCCCGGATGGCGGCGTCCACCGAGCCGAGGCGGGACTGCAGCTCCGAGACCACGATGACCAACTCGATGCGGGCGCGGGCGGCCAGCCGGTCCGCGTGCCCCACCTCGGCCGACAGCGCAGCCTCGAACAGCGCCTCCTCGGCCGCCGGACCGTCGCCCCGGCGCGAGCGGAGGAGGCCCAGGAGGAAGTAGGCCTCGGCGCGGGTCGGCGCGTGGTCCACGGTGCGGGAGAGCGCCGCCGTGCCCTGGGCCAGCTCGATGGCGGGCTCGAAGCGGTTGGCGCCGGCCAGCGCGCGCACCTCGGAGAGCTTGCGGTCCACCTCGCCCACCAGGGCCGCCTGCGGGCCGGCGCTGGGCGGCTTCACCAGGGCGGCGAGCGCGTCCACCTCCGCGCACTCCTTGAGCGGGGGCAGCGCGTAGGCCGCCTGCACCGCGCCCTCCACCGCCTCGGGGCCGCCGTGGATGAAGAAGTTGGTGAGCGCCTCGAGGTCGCGGGCGCGCCGCTCCAGGCACTGCACCCGCAGGTCCAGCATCGTCTCCGACTGGTCGCGCCGGACCCGGGTGGCCTCGCAGGCGTCGCGGTGCATGGACACCCAGGAGGCTGCGTAGGCGCCCACCGTCCGCTCCACCCCGGTCCAGGCGTCCTGCGCGAAGGGCGAACCGCCCCGGAGCAGCGCCTCCCGCACCGCGCCCTTGCGCGACCCGTCCCAGGCGAAGGCGAGCTTCTGCTCCGACCCCTTGCAGAGCTGTTCGGCCGGGTTCGCCCGGAAGGCGCCCAGCGCGGCGCCGGAGGCCACCAGCAGCAGCGAGGCGGCCACCGCCAGCGGGGCGCGGTAGCGCTGCAGGGGGTTCCTGGCCAGCGCGGAGAGCATCTCTCCCATGGAGGAGAAGCGGGCGGCGGGCGCGACGGACAGTCCGCGCACCAGCGAGCGGCGGACCCAGCGGGGCACGTAGCTCCCCCGGGGCGCGGGCGGCACCTGCCCGGAGAGGACGGCGCGGCGGAGGTCGGCGGTGTGCACGCCGTCGAAGGGGCGGAACCCGTACAGGCCCAGGTGGAGCGCCACGCAGAAGCTGAACTGGTCCGAGCGCGCGTCGGCGGGCGCGCCCTCCCACTGCTCTGGCGCCATGAATGCGGGCGTGCCCACCAGCGCGCCGGTGCGGGTGAGCGGGCGGCCCTCCAGGTCGACGGTGGCGCGGGCCGCGGCGGCCGCGCGGGCGGTGGCGGGGGTCTGGTCCACCGATTCCACGCGCGCCAGGCCGAAGTCGGTCACCAGCACGCGGCCGTCCTTGCCGATGAGGACGTTCTCCGGCTTGAAGTCGCGGTGCACCAGCCCGGCCCGGTGGGCCGCCTGGAGCCCGGCGCCGGCCTTGAGGAACACCTCCAGCACCTCGCGCCAGGAGCGGGGGCGTTCGCGGAGCCACTCGCCCAGCGTGTGGCCCTCCACCAGCTCCATCACCACGAAGACCTGGTCGCCCACCTCGCGCGCCTCGTAGACGCGGACGACGTGCGGGTGGGAGAGGCGGGCCAGCGCCTGCGCCTCTTTGAGCAGCCGGCCGCGCTGCTCGCTCGAGGTGAGGTGCGACTGGCTGGCGTCACCGCGGAGGAGCTTGAGCGCCACCTTGCGGTCCAGCTGCGGGTCGAAGGCGGCGTACACCACGCCCATCCCGCCGCGGCCCAGCTCACCCACGATGAGGAAACGGTCCAGCCGGTCGCCGTGCTTCGGCTCCGGCGAGGCCTCCGCGCGCGCCACCTCCGCCACCAGCCGCTGGCAGCTCTGGCAGTGGTCCAGGTGCTGGTGGAAGGCGTCCGCCTCCTCCCCTTCCAGCGCACCCTCCACGAAGTCCAGCACCAGGCTTTCGGACGGGCACATCGGCGAGGCGCATGGTAGCCGGATCCACTGGAGCGCCGCCCGGGCGCGCCCGTTCACAGCACCCGGAAGAGGCTGAGCTCCAGCTCGCTCTGCAAAAGGCCCATCAAGCTCTCCAACTCCCCGGCGGAGAGCTTGAGCCGGTCCCCCAGCAGGGTCCGCGCCTGGAGGCCCACCGTCTCCCGCGCGCGGGTGATCCAGCGCGAGACGGTGGACTTGTGGGTGCCCTGCATGGCGCCGATCTGCTCCACCGTCAGCCCCTCCACGAAGTAGAGCCGGAGGAAGTTGCGCTCCTTGGTGGACAGGTTGCGCAGCGCGGTCTCCACCGCCTGCTTGAACTCGGGCGCGTATCGGCGGCGGAGGAGGAGCAGCTCCGGGTCGCCGCCCTGGTCGGGCAGGGCGCGGATGGCGCTGTCGCCCTGCTCGCGGGGGGACTTGTCCGTCTCGATCAGGTTGAGCGCCACGCGCAGCGCCGCCGCGCGGAGCCAGCGCTCCAGCGGCCCCTTGCCCTTGTAGTCCAGCACGCGCGCCGTGGCGCCGTCGGACGGGACCAGCAGCCGCTGGGAGAGGATCTGGCGCACCTCTTCCAGGAACGCCGAGTTGTTGCGAAGGCGGGCGACCGCCCGGGGCACCACCTGCGCGATGCGGCGGTGCAATTCTTGAAGAGCGATGCCGTTCCCGAGCGCGGAGGCCAGCGCCAGCAGCACGTCGGCCGCCTGCAGCGTCTCCAGCTCCTCGGGGCCGCCGGTGCAGGAGGCCAGGTGGCGCGCCAGCGCTTCGTCGGTGACCGACGAGAGCTCCGGATGGGCGGAGCGCGCGGCGCTCACCGCCTGGCCGAGCGCGCGCTCCAGTACGTCGGAAGGCGCGGGGCGCCGGCCGGCGGGCAGCGCGTCCAGGAACCACGTGGTGAGCGAAGGCTCGGGCATGGCCCCGGTCCGGGTGTAGCGGATCCGGGGCGCTTTCTCCAATGGGAGTGGACGGCTGCCTGCTCGCGCGTACCTGGGCCAGCGCCGTGGACCAGTCCTCCACGTGGTAGGTGGTGGCCACCTGGCGGTCGTGGACGGTGTAGATGTCGATGGTCATGCGTGACACGAGAGGAGGTCAGGAGTGACGAAACCTCCGCGCGAGAAGACCCCGAAGCCGAGGAGCGGGAAAGTCTCAAAAGCGCAGAGACCATCGGGCGCTCTCGTGCCTGGGATCGGATCAGCCTCGGGGCTTGAGCCGCTGATCGAGCGCGTCGTCACGATCCTCGAAGAGGCGCGCTCGCAGGTCGTCCGGGCTGTCAACAGGGCCATGGTGCTGGCGTATTGGCACGTCGGCCGCGAGATCGTCGAGTTCGTACAGCGCGGCGCCTCGCGCGCCGGATACGGCGAGCAGGTGCTCGACGGGCTCTCCGCCCGCCTCCGCGAACGGGTGGGGCGCGGCTACTCGACTACGAACCTCCGGTACTTCCGAACCTTCTACTTGGCGTTCCGAGACCGCACCCCGGAGATTCGCCACATCGAAGGTGGCGAATCTGGACGCCAGCCCCAGCGCCCGGCTCTCGACATTCGCCACAACCGAAGTGGCGCTTCTGAGGCGGCATCGACCGCGCCGAGCCTCTCTGGATTCTCGCCCGTGCTCGGCTGGTCTCACTACCGGCTGCTCATGAACGTCAAGCACGAGGCCGCACGCACGTTCTACGAGATCGAGGCCGAACGCACCGGGTGGCCCGTCGAGCACCTGGAGCGGCAGATCCACACTCAACTCTTCGCCCGGCTGCTCAAGAGCCGCGACAAGACCGGGGTGATGGAGCTCGCGGCGCACGGCCAAGCGGTCAAGCGCCCGATTGACCTGATGAAGTCGCCGGTCGTGCTCGACTTCCTCGATCTTCCTGACAGCGAGGTGCTGCGCGAGAGCGACCTCGAGAGCGCGATCCTCGGCAAACTGTCCCAGTTTCTCCTCGAGCTGGGCAAGGGCTTCGCGTTCGTCGCACGGCAGAAGCGACTGACGTTCGGGGACGAGGAGTTCTACGTCGACCTCGTCTTCTACAACATCATCCTCAAGTGCTACCTGCTGATCGACCTCAAGCTCGGCAAGCTCACGCACCAGGACGTCGGCCAGGTGGACAGCTACGTCCGGCTCTTCGATGCGCAGGGGCGCATCGAGGGTGATGGCCCGACCATCGGCCTCATTCTCTGCGCCGAGAAGAACGAGGCCATCGCCAGGTACTCGATCCTGAGCGAGCACGAGCAGCTCTTCGCGGCGAAGTACGTGACGTACCTGCCCAGCGTGGAGGAGCTCGAACGCGAGCTGGAACGCGATCGGCGCATCGCCGAGGCCAGCGTCGAGACGCCGCGCGCCGCCAGGCCGTCGCCGCGCGCGAAGGGGCGCAAGAAGTGACGACGGCGCTGCCGCCCATCATCGTCTCGCACCTCGAGAAGGCGACCACGGACAATGGCTTCGACCGGAGGCCGAGGATCCCCCCAATCCTCGTCGAGAAACTGTAGTCGGGGCGAGAGGATTCGAACCTCGCAGCCGGGCCGCCACTTGGCGAAGTAAAACAGCCGCTTCGCACGATCTCGAGTGGTTACCCGGTCGCCTGATCCCGGCTCATCCCGGCTGGTCCCTGCCTTTCTCGACTTTTTGGGCAACGGTTGCCTCCCGATGATCGCCCGAGGTCTCGTCCCCGCGCCCTGGTCCGGAGCGAGCCGCCGGCCCGGAGCCCGAGCTCGTGCGGCGTCCGCGAAGTCGACCTGCAAGGGCGTCATCGACCGGAAGCTCGTCGCCACCAGCTGGCGATCCCCGCACAAGCGTCGATCTCACGCGTGCCCGGATGCTCTCTCACGGGACACGGTAGGCTCACCGGTTGTGAGGACGTCTCGACCGTCCGATGACCTGGTAGACGACGACCGCGAGCGCCTCCAGCTCAAGGGGCGCCCGCCGAGGCTCGACTCCTGGGGCGGGACCTATGACGGCGAAGCGAGCGAGGAAGAAGGCCGTGCAACCGAGCCCCAAGAGAGCCTCCGCAGCGCGGAGACAATGGAACGCGCTCGCGCCGATCGGCGACTTCGCCGCGCTCGTCGAGCGCGTGGTGGCGATCATCGAGGACGCGCGCTCCCGCGTCGTCCGCACTGTCAACAGCGAGATGGTGCTGTCGTACTGGCACATCGGCCGCGAGATCGTCGAGTACGTGCAGCGCGGCGAGTCGCGCGCGGCGTACGGCGAGCAGGTGATCGAGGACCTGTCGGCACAGCTCCTCGCACGCGTCGGGCGCGGCTACTCGACGAGAAACCTCTGGTACTTCCGTGACTTCTACCTGACCTATCGAGAGCGAGCGCCCTCGATCCGGGCCGAGGTATTCCGCACGAGCCTCGTGCAGAATTCGAAGCCGATCGACGCAGCCAAGATTCTGCACGAGGCTGGTGCAGAATTCGCCCAGGGGTTCTCCAGCCGCCTGTCGTAAACGCACTACCGTGCGCTGCTCAAGGTGAGCGACCCGGCAGCGCGCGCCAGAGGGTCCCAGCTCGCCGCGCGCCTCGCGGAAGCGGCCAAGCTCCGGCCGTGCCCGCCGGTGACGCTCGGTACCACGCTGCGCGACTACCAGATGGCTGTCGCGGATGGCCGCGTAGGTCCAGCCGGATCGCCCCGGAACCGGAAGTATCTTCGCTCACGTGGGGCGCGACCAATTCCGCAAGATGAGCAGACAAAAACACTGTGCTTCCAGCGCCTTGTGCTCTGGGCTGCTCCGGGTTTTACTGCTTAGACCGCCGTCTGGTGGGCGGCCTGGTGTCGGGCCAGGCGCTCGCGATCTATCGGCGCGCCCCCTGATGTCCGCGCCGCTGATTGATCTCGACCACCTCCTCAAGCTGCGCCTGGTCGTCGCCAGGTTCGGCGAGATGGACCTCGCGAAGTGGTGGAACACGAAGGGTCAGCTCGGACGGCTCGGTACCGCAGCTCTCCGTCGCGGATTCCCTCGCACCCACCGCTTCGCCCAGGCTCGCAGCGTCTTCGCCGTGGCCGCGCACCGGTGCGCCGAGGTCTTCGACCCACCGAAGAGCGTTACGCTGTGGCGACTTCCCGAAGCCCTCGAAGAGGAGTTCGACGCGCGCTGGGAACTCTGGCTCGACCACGCAGCCGAGTGGACACCATTCTTCGAGAAGCTCGAAAGCATCCCCGGCGACGACCTAGTCACCCTGTTGCGCGCGTTCGATCTCGTGTCTGATCGAGACGTCGAGGCGTTCAGCAAGCTCCGCCGCTCCGCCGAAGGTCGCGCGGTTCCGCTCCCGGGGACCTTCTCCGATTCGAACGACGACATCGCCCTCCTCGCGCTCGGGTTCGCACGTGGCGAACCCGGAGCGCTCGCTGTCCCCTACGCGCGGAGAGCGGACGCTTGAAGCGGGGCCGCCGCAAGGACGTCGTCTCCTCGTTCACGATCATCAAGGGCGCGATGATCGAGGAGACCTACGCCGTCTTCGCCGGCTGGGACCTCGCGCAGTCGAAGCGCCA
>DATBSS010000355.1:0-14743 GCA_036559665.1 Myxococcaceae bacterium | reverse complement strand
AAGGAGAAGCTCGACAAGGAGAACGAGAAGGACAACCAGGACCAGAAGGTCGACCGGAAGAAGTACGCGCTCACGGTCTACGCCCGCGGGGTGCTCTTCCTCACCAAGTACTTCGAGGCGCTGCGCGAGGGGAAGGTCTCGGGGCAGGGGAAGATCAGCCGGGTGATCCAGGACCTGGTGGACATCTCCTTCGAGCAGAAGACCCACTTCCTGGGGATGACCACCTTCAAGAACGAGGGCGACTACCTCATCTACCACCAGGTCAACGTCTACCTGATGACCATCATCTTCGGGGTGGAGCTGGGGCTGACCAAGCCGCAGCTGCGCGACCTGGGCTACATCGCGCTCTTCCACGACGCCGGGATGGCCAGCATCCCGGACGAGCTGTCCGCCAAGAAGGGCGCCCTCACCGCGGACGAGAAGGCCCTCGTCCAGAAGGCGCCGCTGGTCTCCATCCGGAACATCCTGATGGAGAAGGGCTTCAACCGCGCCACCCTGCTCCGGGTGGTCACCACCTTCGAGCACAAGACGGACTACGGCACCGCCGTCCGCGACGCCCGCGGCAACATCCAGATGATCATCCCGCGCGCCAACCTGGGCGCGTACGCGCGCATCCTGGCCATCTGCGACACCTACGACGCGCTCACCTCCAAGCGGCCCTTCCGCGACGCCTACGGCCCGGAGGTGGCGCTGATGCTGATGTGGACCGAGCTGCGCCACAAGTTCGACCCGGACCTGCTCAAGGTCTTCATGCGGGTGATGGCCATCCAGCCGGTGAAGGTGCTCTCCAAGCGCCAGCAGAACATGACGGTCGGCGGGATCTAGCCCCCGGCGCCCGCCCTCAACGCCTCCAGCGCGGCGGTGAAGTCCGGCGGGGGCGGCGCCTCGAAGGCCATCCGCTCCCCGGTGCGCGGGTGCGGGAAGTCGAGCGTCCAGGCGTGCAGCGCCTGCCGGCCGATGACCTTCGCCCTCCGCCGCCCGTAGAGCTGATCGCCCAGCAGCGGGTGACCCGCCTCCGCCAGGTGGACGCGGATCTGGTGGGTGCGGCCGGTGTGCAGCTCCACCTCCAGCAGGGCCGCGGAGGCGAACCGCTCGCGGACCCGGTAGCTGGTGACCGCGCGCTTGCCCGACTTCAGCTTCCCGGTGAACTTCTTCCGCTGCGACGGGTGGCGGCCGTAGGGCGTGTCGAGGGTGGCCTGCGCCGCGCGCGGGACACCGTGGACGATGGCCAGGTAGCGCTTGTGGACGTCCCGCCCGGCGAAGGCCTGCTGGAGGGCGCGCAGCGCCTGCTCGTGCTTGGCGACCACCAGGCAGCCGGAGGTGTCCCGGTCCAGCCGGTGGACGATTCCGGGCCGGAGCTGGCCGCCCACGCCGCGCAGGTCCTTCACCCGGTGGAGCAGCGCGTTGACCAGCGTTCCGTCGGCGTGCCCGGCGGCCGGGTGCACCACCATCCCCGCCGCCTTGTCCAGCACCAGGAGATCGGCGTCCTCGTGGAGCACGCGCAGCGGGAGGTCCTGGGCCTGGGGCTCCGCCGGCGCGGGCGGGGGGATCTCCAGCGCCACCTCCTCGCCGCCCTTGAGGCGCAGGGCGGGCTTGGAGGCGGCGCGGCTGGAGAGGGTGACCCGGCCCTGTTCCAGGAGCTGGCGCAGGCGCGCGCGAGAGAGGTCCGGAAAGGCTTTCGCCAGGTGCGCGTCCAGGCGCTCACCCTTCGCCTCGAGTGGGACGCGGTGCTGCCGGACTACCAAATCTTCGACTTCACGTGCGCCTTGGACCGGACGACGATGTCCACGATGGCGCGGTCGAAGAAGTTGGTCGTCGTGTACAGCTCCTGGCTGACGCGGCTCTTGTAGAGCTCGCGCCCTTCCTGGATCTCGTCCTTGAGGACCTCGAAGAGGTTGTCCTGCTCGATGCCCCTGATGATCTTCTGCTCGTTGTAGAGCGAGATGTCGGAGGCGATGGCCCGGGCCAGGCGCATCGCTTTGACCTTTTCTTCATCGGTCATCGGTCCCGTTTCTTAGGGTCGGGAGGCCGGGCCGTCAACCTTCGTTCAGCGGTTATGGCTTCTTTCCGGAGGCCAGCGCCAGGTAGCTCTTGGCCACGCGCCCCTGGTCCAGGCCCAGCTCGCGGGCCAGGTTCAGCAGGATGCCGCGGAGGTAGACCTGGGTGGGGAGCGCCGCGTAGCGGTCGGCCTCGATGTTCTCCAGGTGGCGGGAGCTGATCCGGGTCTTGTCGGCGATCTGCTGCAGGGTCAGGCCCCGGGACTCCCGCACCCGCCGCAGCAGCTCGCCGGAGAACTCGGCGTCCAGAGGGATGTCCACGGACTTGGGGCGGGGCACCTCGCGGGCGCGGGCGGCCACGTTGGCCATGGCCGCCTCCGCGGTGGCAATGGCCTCCTGCTCGGCGATGCCGGGCGCGCCCTCGATCTCCCGCGCGCTCACCCGCTGCGGGCGCGGCGCCTCCGGGGCCGGCTCCGGCGGCGGCGGCTGGACCGGCGCATGAACCGGCGGGGCCGGCGAAGGCGTCGGGAAGTACGCGACCTTCACTTCGGGATGCGTGGAGTGCAGCGCCTCCGAAGACGCCATCAGCTCCGCGGCGGCCAGCGCGGGCGCGGCGCTCTCTTCCGCCTGGGGGCGCGTGGGGACGCCGATCATCCGGTCGTAGTCGCCCCTCAGGCCCTGGTCGGTGAGGATCTCCATCGCCTCGCGCAGCTTGTCGCGCAGCTCGTCCGCCTGCGCCGGGTTCTCCAGCGCGTAGATGGCCACCGAGTCCGCGCTGTACGTCTCCACCGCGCGCTCGTAGGCGGCGCGGATCTCGGACGCCGAGGCGCTCGGCGGCACTTCCAGGAGATCGTAGTAGTTCTGTTCCTGGTAGGGCTTCATGGCGAACCCGGGGACAGCGGAACGGGCAACCGACCGTCGAGCGACAGCAGCCGCTCCGCGATCATGACCATTCCCTGGGCTGCATCGCAATCCGCCCTTTCCAGTATCACTGGACGGCGTCTCCGGACCGCCTTCCAGGCCTCGTCGTCGTACCGGATGGAGCCCAGGACGCTCATCTCCAGGCCGAAGAACTTCTTCCAGGCCGACACCACCGCCTGTCCGACGTTGAGGTCGGCGGCGGTGCGCGCCTGGTTCACCACCAGGTGGACGCGGAAGTTCTTCAGCTCCTTCTCCAGGCTCTCCCCCACCCCGGGGTCCTGCGCCTTGACCCGGGCGACGAACTCGAAGGGAGTGCGCACCGCGCCCTCGCGGGTGGAGAGCATGTCATCCACCAGCGCGGCGATGCCGTACTGGTCCTCCAGGTACTGGAGCTTGCGGAAGAAGGCGGCCTTGACGAAGCGGTAGGCGTTCTCCACCGAGGTCGGCTCGGGGAGCATGACCAGGATGCCGGTGTCGGCGATCAGGAAGAAGTCGAGCGTGTTGAAGGCCGTGCCCGCGCCCAGGTCCAGCACCAGGTAGTCGGCGTCCACCCCCTGGAGGTTGCGGAGCAGCTTCACCTTCTGCTGGTAGCGCGGGTTGGCGGCGTCCAGCACGTCCGAGGCGCCAGCGATCAGCCGGAGGTTGGGGATGGGGGTGGAGACCACCACGTCGTCGATCTTGTCGGTGTGGCGTCCCACGAAGTCGGAGAGGGTGAGCTGGGGCGGCGAAATGCCCAGGGCGGTGTGGAGGTTGGCGCCTCCCAGGTCCGCATCCACCAGGAGGACCCGCTGGCCCGCCTGGGCGAGCGCGATCCCCAGGTTGGCGGACACCATGGTCTTGCCGATGCCGCCCTTCCCGCCTCCCACCGCGATGATCCGCCGCGGGCGGGTGCGCCGCTGCAGGCCCGGAGGGGCGGACTTCGTGGGCCCGCCGCTTTCCCGGGGCAGGTGGCGGCCCTCGCGCTCGTCGGGGCGGTCCCCCATCCGGGCGCGGTTGAGGTCGATGACGTTGTCGGGGTTGCCGGGCTTCAAGGAAGGGACCCGGGAGGATTGTAGACGACCGCCACCCGGGGGCCACGTTTCCGGGGCCCCGGGCGGTGGTGGTGGACGGATGGGCGGCGGACGGCCAGGCGCGTCAGGCCGCCGCGGGCCCCCTTTGGCCCCTCAGGGCTCCTCGGGTCCCTTGGAGCCGATGACCACCTGGCAGGAGCAGCCGTTGAAGTCGGTGGTGCAGATCACCCCCAGCGGGTCGGTGCAGAACAGTCCGCTGCAGCACCCGCTGGACGAGGTGCAAGCCTGGCCAATCTTGAGGCAGGTGGAGCCGGGCTGGCAGGTGCCGGTGGTAGAGCCGGGGCTGAGCACGCAGCTCAAGGGCGGGTTGGAGCAGCAGTCCGCGCTGGAGCTGCACGTGGCGCCCTGCGGCTGGCAGGCCGGCGGCGGCCCGCAGTGGCCGGTGGTGCAATACCCGGAGCAGCAGGTGGCCGGCGTCGAGCACCCCGCGTCGTTGCCGCTGCACGTGGTCCCGCCGTCGGTCGGCACCTGGCAGACGGTGCCGATCTCCGAGGACGGCAGGCAGTCCGTCCCGGCGCAACACTCGTTGCTCCCGGCGGTGCAGGCGGAGCCCAACGGCTTACAGGTGGCGGCGACGCACTGGCGCCCACCGTCCGCGCCGACGGTACAGGGCAGCCCGTTGCAGCACTGGTCGTTGAAGTCGCAGTAGTCGCCGCCGGCGATGCAGCACGGCGGGTTGCCGGTGTAGCCGTTCGGGCACTGGGCGCTCTGGCCGCCGAAGCAGCGCGGGACGCCGCCCACGTCCACGCGGCACATGTACTCGTCGCCGCCGATCTTCCGGCTCTCGCAGCAGTTCGTCTCCTGGTTGGTGCTGTAGCAGCCAGTGCCGCCCGGTGTGGTCGCGCACGGGCCCAGGCCGCCGTCCGGCAGGAGCGTCATCGGCTTGCCGCAGATCATCCCCGCGCCGCGGCAGGCCGTGCCGTTGTTGCAGGTGTTGTCGCCCTGGCAGGTGGCGGAGCCGCAGCAGGCCTGCGGGTCGCCGGTCGGCGTGCAGTTGTCGCCCTGGGGCCGGCAGCCGATGACGGGCTGGCAGGCCATGTTGCCGGCGCCGAAGTCCGCGCATACGCGGCTGCAGCAGTCCATGCTGCGCGTGCAGGGGTTCCCCGCGCCCACGCAGCCGCCCGAGGGCTCGTTGCAGCGGCCGGCGGTAGCGCCTGAGGGGATGTTGCACTGGAAGGAGCAGCACTGGCCGTCGAAGGTGCAGACGTCGTCGTATGCCTGGCAGGCGAAGACGGCCGTGCAGAAACCGCCGTTGCAGTTGTTCGAGCAGCACTCGTTGTCGTTGCCGCAGGCCAGGCCGGTCACCTTGCACGACGAGCCGGGCAGGCCCTGGCAGGTGCCGTTGCACACGCCGGTGCAGCACTCCGACGGCGAGCCGCAGGCCGCGCCGATCACCTTGCAGGTGCAGGTCCCCGCGTCGCCGCACGCGCCCGAGCAGCACTGTCCGCCCTGGGAGCAGCCCCCGCCGTAGTCGGCGCAGGGCCGGACGCAGGAGCTCCCGTTGCAGATCCCGCCGGTGCAGCAGGGCAGCCCGCCCGCGTTCGAGCAGGCGTTGCCCAGGTCGATGCAGGTGGGGCCGCTGCCGCTGTCTGGGCCCGCGTCGACGGGGCCGGCGTCGGGTCCCGCATCCAGCCCGGCGTCGGGGCCGCCGTCTTCGCCTCCGTCATCCGGACCCGGAGGCTGGGGGCAGTTGCACGCACCGAACGCGAAGGCCACGGCGAGCGCCCCGACCCCCAGGAAACCCAGTGAAGAACGCATCGTCGACCTCCCCCAAAACGAGAAACGGGCCCGAGCCCCAGGCTACTACGGGGCTCGTCCCCTAATTGACCTGCACCTCGCACGCGCACGGCGTGGTGCCGTCGCAGGCCTGGAACGTGGCCGGGTTCAAACAGGTCAGGCCGGCGCAGCAGGAGGAGCCGCCCACGGTGCAGGACTGGCCGTTTCTGACGCAGCCGGGGTTCCCACCGTCTGGAGGCAGGTCGCAGGTGCCGTTGGTGCTGCCCGCGGGGAGGTTGCAGGCCAGGCCCTGGCAGCAGTCGCCGGACCCGGCGCAGGCGCCGCCGGTGGGCGAGCACTGCTGTTGCGCCGCGCAGTGGCCGGTGGCGTCGCAGATGCCGGAGCAGCACTGCCCGGGCGACGTGCAGGCCGACCCGTTGCCCAGGCCGCAGCCGCCATCCGGCGTGCTCCCCGGGGCCTGGCAGAACGTGCCGATCTCGGAGCCTGGCAGGCACTGCAGGCCGGTGCAGCACTCGCCGTTCGCGGCGCACGAGGCACCGGAGGTCTTGCACTGGCTGGCCAGGCACTGGCGGCCGCCGTCCGTCCCGATGGCGCAGATCGCCCCGTTGCAGCACTCGTCGCGGAAGTCGCAGTAGTCGCCGGTGGCGATGCAGCACGGCGGCTGCCCGGTGTAGCCGTATGGGCACTGGCCGCTCTGGCCGCCGAAGCACCGCGGGATGCCCCCGGTGTCCACGCGGCAGACCGTCTCCATGCCCATGACCTTGTTCCCGTTGCAGCAGTTCGTCTCGGACGAAGTGGTGAAGCAGCCGGTGCCGCTCGGGTCCGGGGCGCACCGGATGCCGCCGCCGTCCGGGAGGATGATGGTGGGCTTGCCGCAGAGGTTGCCCGCCGGCCGGCACGAGTTGCCGTTGGTGCAGCGGTTGCTGGAACAGTCCGCGTTCGCCGTCAGGCCGCAGCAATCGGTCTGGTCGGCGCAGGTGTCGCCCTGGACGCGGCAGCCCAGCGTGGGCTGGCAGATGGTGGTGCCGGTGCCGAGGTTGGTGCACGAAAGCGTGCAGCACTTGGCGCCGCCGGGAGAGCACGGATCGCCGGAGACGCCGCACGAGGTGGCGCCGCTGGGGTTCACGCAGGTGCCAACTCCGCCGCCGTCCGCCTGGGTCTGGTTGCAGATCAGCGAGCAGCACTGCGAGTCGTCGGTGCAGATGTCGTTCGACGCGCGGCAGGAGAACTGAGGGCTGCACGTGCCGCCGAAGCACACGCCGGAGCAGCAGCTGCCGCCGGCGCCCCCCGGATCGCACGGCTCGCCCAGGATCTTGCACGCGCCGCCCTGGCCGGGGATGGAGCCGCAGGTGGTGCCGTTGCAGATGGTGGTGCAGCACTCGGTGCCCGAGGAGCAGGTGCCGCCGGTGCCGGTGCAGGTGGAGGTGCTGCAGATGTTGTTGATGCAGTTGCGCCCGCCGCAGCAGTCGCCGGCTACCTGGCACGAATCGCCCGGGTTCTTGCAGGCGGACGTGCCGCACGTCCCGCTGGTGCCGCCGTTGGTCTCGCAGGTGGCGCCGCCGCAACACGGCGTGGAGCCGGCCGTGACGGAACATGCGGTCCCCGAGCCGAGGCAGGCGCCGCCGTCATCTCCACCGTCCTGGCCGCCCCCTCCCCCGCAGTTGCACGCCGCGAACGAGAATCCGACGACCGCCGCGATGGTGAACGCGGCGAAGGTAGATGTACGCATGTGGTGGCTCCCTCGCCCCAGAGAGGAACCTGCCCCTACCTGCAAGGAACTGCCCCGCCCGCCCGCTCGGGACATCGCGGACTTGGGCGGGGCCACGCGCACGCGCGCGTACGGAACCGTACGGCCAGGTACGGATCCGGCGCCGCTACTCGTCGAGCAACTCCACGTTCCAGTACGAGGCGTCCGCCGGCCCGAGGAAGGGCAGCCACTCGCGGTACGTCTGCCGGCGCGCGGCGCCGCGGAACAGGGGCGTCCAGCGCGGCCGCGCCGGCTTCTTGAGCAGCTTAATGCCGGCCTCGTCCGGCGTGCGCCCGCCCTTGCTGAGGTTGCAGGGCACGCACGAGCACACCACGTTCTCCCAGCTCGTCTTGCCGCCCTGGGAGCGCGGCACCACGTGGTCCAGGTTCAGGTCGCTGCGGGACATCTGCTTGCCGCAGTACTGGCAGGTGTCGTGGTCGCGCGCGTAGATGTTCAGGCGGGAGAAGCGGACCTTCCCGCGCGGGAGGTGTTCGTAGGCGGAGAGCACCACCACCCGGGGGACGCGGATCCTCCGGCTCACCGTGCTCACCGACTCGTGCGTCTCGGCGGAGAGCTGCGCCCAGTCCGCGAACTCGTAGAGGCGGTACTGCACGTCGATCGCCCTGGCCACGCCCTGGTAGAGCAGCGACAGCGCCCGCCGCACGTTGGTCACGTGGACGGGTTGGTAGTGGCGATTCAGGACCAGGACGCTGGTGTTGAGCATGGCTCCTCTACAGCACTGACGACACGGCCCCGGCCAACCGGACGAGGTCTTCCTCCTCCACGCATCGTACGTCCAAAAGCAGCTTGCCGTCCGAGACCCGAGCGATCACCGGGGGTTCGCACGCCCGCAGCCGCTCCTGGAGATCCAGCGCCGGCCGCCCGGACAGCGCGCACGCGTACGACACCGGGGCGGCCAGCGGCATCGCCCCCCCGCCCACCTGGGACGTGGTCCGCTCCACCGCCGCCCCGACGCCCTTCTCCGAAAGCAGCTTCGCCAGCCGCTCCGCGCGGGGGCGGAGCTCGTCCGGGCGGCGGGTGAGCATGCGGTACGCGGGCACCTCGTCCAGGCGGCCGTCCCGGTACAGCTCCAGGGTCGCCTCCAGCGCCGCCACGGTCATCTTGTCCACGCGGACGGCGCGGTTGAGCGGGTGCTGCTTCACCTGCTCCATCAACGCCTTCTTCCCGACGATGATTCCGGCTTGCGGCCCGCCCAGCAGCTTGTCCCCCGAGAAGGAGACCACGTCCACGCCGGACGCCACCACGTCGCGCACGGTGGGCTCGGGGGTGAGGCCCTCTCCTTCGAGCGGCACCAACGAGCCGGACCCCAGGTCCTCGAACACCAGCAGCCCGCGCGAATGCGCCAGCGCGCACAGGTCCTTGGCGGGCGCCTCCTCGGTGAAGCCGACCACCGCGAAGTTGGAGCGGTGGACCTTGAGGAGCAGCGCGGTGTCCGGGCCGATGGCGCGCTCGTAGTCCTGCAGGCGGGTGCGGTTGGTGGTGCCCACCTCCACCAGCCTGGCGCCGGACTGGGCCATCACGTCCGGGATGCGGAACCCGCCGCCGATCTCCACCAGCTCGCCGCGGGAGACCACCGCCTCGCGCCCCCTGGCCAGCGCGGAGAGCACCAGCAGCACCGCGGCGGCGTTGTTGTTCACCACCACCGCGCTCTCGGCGCCGGTGAGCTGGGCCAGGAGCTCCAGCACCGGCGCGTAGCGGCTGCCGCGCTCGCCCTCGTCCAGGTCGTACTCGAGGTTGGAGTAGCCGAGGGCCACGTCCCGCACGCGGGCGGCGGCGCGCGAGGCCAGCGGAGCGCGCCCCAGGTTGGTGTGGAGCACCACCCCGGTGGCGTTGATCACCGCGCGGAGATTCGGCGTGGTGAGCGAGCGGACCGCGGCGGCCAGGTCGGCATGCTCGAAGGGGCGCTCCTCCCCGCGCAGGATGCGCGCCCGCGCCTGGTCCACCGCCATCCGGGCCGCGTGGAGGCGGAGCGCACGCGGGTGCCCGCCCAGGATCTCGCCGTAGGCGGGCTGCGAGAGCACCTCGTCGATCGACGGGAGGCTCCGCAAGAGCGCTGTTCGATCGCCCACGCGAGGGACTCTAGGTCCCGGCCCGCCGCGCTGTCACCGGGTGGCCAGCACCCGCTGGATGGGGACGCCGCGCCGGTAGAGCAGCTCGTAGGTGTTGTACGTGCGCAGCACGCGCTTCACGTAGCCGCGGGTCTCGGCGATGGGGATCTCCTCCACCCACTCGTCGAGCGGCCGGCCGGCGTTGGCGTTCAGCCACTTGTCGACGCTGAAGGCGCCCGCGTTGTAGGCGGCGAGCGCGGGTGCCCGGTTGCCGCCGTACTTCTTCACCAGCGACCCCAGGAGCGCCGCGCCCAGGCGGATGTTGAGGTCCGGCACCAGGAGATCCTTCTCGTTCAGCCTGGCGAGGCCGATCTGCTTGCCCACCGCCCGCGCCGTCCCCGGCATGAGCTGGGTGAGCCCCAGCGCGCCGGCCCAGGAGAGCGCCTTGGGGTCCAGCGCGCTCTCCTCGCGCATCAGCGCCTGGAGGAGGTCCGGCTCCAGGCCGTGCGACTTGCAGTGGCGCTCGATCAGGTCGCGGAACGCGTTCGGGTAGGCGACCTCCCAGATGGGCCGCGTCCTGGGCGTCACCCGCCCGGAGAGGTCGCGCCGCAGCGCCACGCGGGCGATGGCGTGGGCGGCGCGCTGGTCCCCGGCGGCGGACAGCGCCAGCACCAGAAGGCGCGTGGTCTCCAGCGGGAGCCCGGTCCGGTTGGCGGCCATCAGCTCCTCGGAGGCGGCCGTCCCGAAGCCCAGGCGCACCAGCTCCACCCCGGTGACGAAGTGCGGGTCGCTGCCCAGCGGGCCGGCGTACAGCGGCCAGGGCTGCTCCGCGTCCGGGGGCGAGGCCACGTCGCCCGCCACCTTCTGGAAGCGCGCGTGGTCCAGCTCGTCCAGCCGGGAGCGCGAGAGCAGGCCGTAGTAGGTGGCCGGGTGGTCCAGGGCCAGCTTCTCCATCAGCTCCGCGGCCTCGTCCTTCTTCCCCGCGTCCAGCTTCATGCGGGCGCGCCAGTACCGGGCCCGCTCCACGTCGTAGGACTCGTCCGCGTCGGCGAAGGACTGCTCGATCTGGTCCAGCGTCTGGAGCGCCTGCTCCGCCTCCCGGCGCTGGCGGTGGATCCAGAACGCCTTGAACAGCGCCTCGGAGGCGAAGTCGCCCTTGGGGTACTTCCGGCCCACCTCGTCCAGCCGCTGGAGCGCGGCCTCCAGCTTGCCGCCCTTCACGTAGAGGTCGGCCGCGAAGAAGAGCGCGTCGTCCGCGAAGGCGTGGGTGGGGTAGTCCGCGGCGAGCTGTTCGTACAGCTTCGGCCCGTGGGGGATGTCCACGATGGACCGGGACGAGCCCAGCACGTACATCGCCCGCGCGCGCAGGTCCGGGTCCTTCGCGCAGGCGTCCACCACCGGCTGGAGCACCTGGATCGCCTTGGTGTGCAGCCGCTCCTTGCGCAGCGCCTTGCCGTAGATGAACTGCGCCTTGCACGCCAGCGGCGCGGGCAACGTGAGCTGCTGCAGGTACGGGTCCAGCGCCGCCATCCCCTGCTGGTTGCGGTGGGACTCCACCAGCACCTCGGCGCGGGCGACCACGCTCTCCAGGGGCGGCTTCCAGCCGTTCATCCGGCGCTGCGCCAGGTCCGCCAGGCGCGAGAGCGGGTGCTTCGACCACAGGGCGTTGAGCGACTCGCGCTCGCCCTGCTTGTCCTTGAGCTTCGCCTTCAGCTCGGCGGTGGCGATCAGCGCCTCCGCCGCCACGTCCCTTCCCCACAGGGGCGGCGGGAGCTGGGCCAGGGAGTCCAGCGCGGCGATGGCGCCGGGGAGGTTGCCCTGGCGCGCGCGCACCCGCGAGAGGCCGAAGCGGGCGTCGACGTAGAGGCGGGAGGTGGACGGCACCCGGTCGAACAGGTCCGCGGCGCGCTCCCACTCCTGGAGCACCTCGTTGGCGATGCCGGCGTGGGTGAGGCAGCGATCCCGCACCTCCGGGTAGACGTCCGCCAGCGCGGCCAGCTCCGGCGCGGCGTAGGCGGCGTCGCCCTCGCGCAGCGCGGCCACCGCGCGCAGGTAGCGCACCGGGTTGGCGTCGCCCTTGCCGGCGAGGAGCTGGTGCGCCTTGGCGTAGCGCCCGAGGTCGAACTCCTTCTTCGCCTCGGCCAGGGGCCCCGTGAAGTGCGGGAGGAAGTCCGCCTCGGTGAAGCGGCGCCCGCGGGGGACGGGGGGCGGCGCGGGGGGTGCGGCCGGTTCGGGGAAGGCGGGGTTGGAGACGGCGACGAAGCCGGGCGGGACGGGCGTCTTCTCCGCTTCCGGCCTGGGGCTCAGGGAGGACTCGGGCGGCGCGCCCGGCGTCGTCACCTGGGGCGCCTCGTGCAGCTCCGGCTCCTTCGAAGGCGAGGGCGCGGCCGCCGAGGTGGCGGGCGCGGCCGGCGCGTCGGTGGTGGTGGCCGGCGGCGCGGCCTGTCCGAAGGCGGACAGCGAAGGCAGGGCGAGCGCGAGGGCGAGCGCGCGGTGGAGGCTGGCGAGGGTCGTCACGGCTGGGGCAACAGTGGGTAGAATCCCGGGTCGCAGATGGATATCCGCACCCAGAGCGATCTGCTCGCTTCCATCGTAGGGCTGGCGCTCGGCGCGTCCATGCTACTGCGCGCCGAGCGTTCGCGGGTCAGCACGCTGTACGCCGCCTTCGCGCTCACGGTCGGTGGATTCTACCTCGCGCACTTCTTCGAGCACCTCTTCGTCGCGGTGTCTTCGCCCCTGGTGCACCGCATCGCCATCGGCGGGACGCTGATCCTGGGAGCGCTCGTCCCCTCGGCCGCCCTCGGGTTCTTCCTGGAGTTCCTGGGTACGTCGGTCCGCTCCGGGCGGACCGGGCGGCGGGTGGCCCTGCTGTCGGCGGTCTTCGGCCTGGCGGTGGGGGTGACGCCGCTGGCGGAGAACCTGTGGGCGAAGGTGGCCCTGGCGGTGTGGGTGTTCGGGGCGCTCTCCGTGTCGGTGTCGCTGCTGGTGTCCCGGATGCGCCAGCACGAGTCGCGCATCGAACGGGTGCGGCTGAACTACCTCGCCTGGGGGGCGGCGGCCGCCCTGCTCTTCTCCGCGCTGGACCTGCTCCCGCGGTTCGACGTGCCGTTCCCGCCGCTGGGGGCGGCGGTGACCACGCTCTACCTCTTCTTCCTGGCGCAGACGCTGCTCCGGCTGCGGCTGATGGACCTGCACGAACTGCTGGGGAAGATCGCCTCCCAGACCATCCTCGCCCTGGTGCTGTCGCTGGTGTTCTCCGCGCTCACCGTCTGGGTGCAGGGGAACACGTCGCTGTTCCTCTTCAACACGGTGGTGGCGACGTTCGTGGTGATGATCCTCCAGGACCCGCTGCGGCCGAAGCTGGAGGAGCGGGTGGTCGCCATCTTCTTCCGCGAGCGGTACGAGCTGCTCCGGGCGCTGGGGAACCTCCGGGCGCGGATGGCGAACGTGATCGAGGTGAGCGAGCTGGCGGCGATGGTGCTGGCCGCGTTCCACGAGACGCGCCGGGTGACGCACGCCTCCATCTACCTGCTGGCGGATGACCGGCCGGGGTTCCGGCTGCTGGACTTCCGGGGGCCCCAGCCGGCGCCGTTCCTGGACGCGGCGGGGGCGCGCGGGCTGCTGGCGGCGGTGGCGGGCGGGCAGAAGGCGATGCTGCTGGAGAACATGGACCGGCGGCTGGAAGAGCTGGCCGCGCAGACGCCGGACGGCAGCAAGCGGCAGCGGGACGAGCAGAAGCGGCTGACCGAGCAGCGGGCGGCGCTGGTGCTGATGAAGGCGGGGATCACCGTGCCGCTGGTGGGGAACGACCGGGTGATCGGGTTTTTGAACCTGTGGGACGAACGGGTGCCGGAGGCGTACGCGTCGGACGAGATCGCGCTGATCCTGGAGATCGGCGAGCGGGTGGCGACGGTGGTGGAGAACTCGAAGATCTACGACAAGATGCGGGAGCGCGACCGCCTGGCGGCGCTGGGCGAGATGGCGGCGGGCCTGGCGCACGAGATCCGCAATCCCCTGGGAGCGATCAAGGGCGCGGCGCAGTTCCTGGAGCCCAAGCGGCTGCCGGGTGAGGAAGGCGAGTTCCTGGAGGTCATCGTCGAGGAGGTGAACCGCCTCAACGGGGTGGTCTCCGCGTTCCTCGACTACTCGCGGCCGCTGAAGCAGAGCTTCGGGCCCACCGACATCAACGAGGTGGTGACGCGAACGGTGAAGCTGATCCACAACGACCTGCCGCCGCGGATCGAGGTGAAGCTGGAGCTGGCGGATGCGCTCCAGAAGTCGAACGGGGACGCGGAGCAGCTCAAGCAGGTGCTGATCAACCTGGTGCAGAACGCGGTGCAGGCCATCGGCCAGGCGTCGGGGAAGATCTCGATCAAGACGGTGAAGCCGGAGCGGTTCGGCGACTTCCGCGGGGCGGACGTGATCGAGCTGCACGTCTCCGACAGCGGCCCCGGCATCCCGCACGAGCAGCAGCAGTCGATCTTCATCCCCTTCTACACGACGAAGGAGAAGGGCACCGGGCTGGGGCTGGCGATCTGCCAGCGCATCATCAAGAGCCACGGCGGCAGCATCTCGGTGGTGAGCCGGCCGGGCGAAGGGGCCACCTTCATCATCCGCCTCCCCGCCCTCCCCAGCGAGGCGCCACCCGAGACGCACGCCTTGACCGAACCCGCGCCGGTGGGGACGCCGCTGCCGGGCTCCATCCAGCTCCCGCCGGACGTGGACGCAACGCAGCGCGACTCACCCATCGCCCGCGAGGAGCCCAAGAAGATGTCGCGCAAGGACCGGCGGAAGCGGCGCGCGGGGTAGTGAGCGGCGCGCTCACGTGACGATGACGATCCCGTGGTTCTGGATCCGACGCTCACTGCGGTGAAGCGCAACCCTTGGCTGCGCGCCTTCTCCCGGCAGCTCATCTCGACCGGTAAGCCACCACAGGTCGCTCTCCTCGCCCATTCCCATGAGCACGCGACGGGGTTACGGTCGCCCAGGGGTCTCATCGCCATCAGCCTGTTGCAGCGAACGGTGCGTGATGAGCGCGTGCCGTTCCAGGCACGAATCTGCTTCGAGAGGAGAAAGTCATGGCACTTCGATACCGTATTGCGTCGTCGGCCCGTCCCGGCGGGCTCGTCGATCGATTGATTCGGGAGTTGGGAACGGTCATCGAGGTCGGGCGTGACGGTTGGCTCGAGCAATCGGACGTCG
>DATBSS010000354.1:0-2502 GCA_036559665.1 Myxococcaceae bacterium | reverse complement strand
CACGGTGGACTCCATAGACAAGTTGCTCGGACGAAAGCTGATGCGGGGAGCGGAGATCTGGCTGCTCGGTTGTGAGACCGGGTCCGGGTCGGAGGGATTGGGCCTGGTGCAGGAGATCTCGAACCGATCCGAGCTGAAGGATAACGACGTGACCGTGCGCGCCGCGAGCAAACCCGTTAACACCGATCACTTCGGGCCTTGCGGCTTCATGGGGGATGACCTGATCACATTCAGTTCTGCCAGGGGTGGTGTCCGGTGTTGAGCGCTCAGGCGTCGAGATGGTGCAAGTCTCAGCGCTCCACGCAGCGAAGACCGCTGTTGAAATCGTCGTAGGTCTTCTTCCGGTATCCCGCCCAGCCGATCTCGTGCCGAAGGTCATCGACCCTGGCGGCCCAGTCCGCACCGGCCGTGAACGCGAACCCGTCCGGGAGGGGGTGCCTCGAGTCCGGAGCCACCCACTCCGTCAGGCTCCCGGCCAGGTCCTTGATCCCGTAGGGGCTGCGGTCGTCCCCGGATGAGCCGGCCGGTGCCGGACCCAGGTCGGGCCGGCCGATGACCACCGTGCCGGGGACGGCTTCGCCCGCCCAGACCGTCCGCCGCCGCTCGGCCGGGTTCGGCGCCTTCGCCGTTCCATCCAGGTACTGGCCGCCGCGGGCGGCCTTGCGCCACTCGTCCAGCACCGGGAGGGCCATCCCGGCCCAGGCGCAGAACGCTTCCGCTCCATGGAAGTTGATGCCGATCACCGGGTACCCGGGCTCCAGCGCGTGGGTGAAGGCCGGGTTGTCGGTCGGCGGGCGGGTGCGCGCCTGTTCGCCGGTGAGGGGAAACACCTTCTCGAAGAGCGCGTACCGGCCGTTCGTCACCTCCACCTCGTCCATGGAGAACCCTGGGACGTCCACGAGGACGGCACGCGTCGCCGGCGCGGCGTTCTCGCCTTCGTCGTCGACCGGGGCCCAGTAGGGACCGCCAGGAACGGGAATCGCCTGCGCGCGGGAGGCTTCGCAGGTGGGTACGGGGATGCGGATGGATCTCGGGTGGTCGCGCTCCCCGAGGCCCGGCAACCGGTCCAGCCGGATCCTGGAAGGCGGACACGCGCTGCGGTTGACCGTCAGCACGGCGGCCCGGGATGGCGCTTCCACGCGGGTGGTCCAGGCGCCGTCCGCTCCTTCCGCCGGCGCGCCACGAGTCAGGTCCTCGTCGCCATAGGGAGGGCTCGCGTCACAGCAATGCTTCCCCGTCGAGGGCGCCAGCGTCCATGAGAGTGGCCCGCCGCCGGCGTGCGGGCTCCACCGCCGCGTCGCTGGATCGAAGTCATGCGGCTGCAGGACCAGGTCGAACCGCCCGATGTCCCCCGACACGAGTTGCCGCTGGCGGAAGGTGTAGGCCGCGAACGCGCTGGCCGCCGTCGTCAATCCCAGCGCCCCGATGATTCCTCCCAGCACCAGCCTCCGCACGCGCCGCTCGCGCCGGGCGCGCGCCAGGCTCGCCCCGAGGAATGCCAGGGCGGTCTCGCTCAGCACCAGCCCGCGCTCCGTTACCCTCGCCTGGATCTGCGCGGCCCTGTCCTCCGACCACGTCCCGTACGCGTCCCTTCCGTGCCGGTCCCAGAGCCGGGCGGCCTCCTCCATCTGCTGGAGGAGCGAGCGCTCCTCCGTGGACTCCTCGATCCAACGCGCCAGGACGGGCCAGGTCCGGGCGAGCGACTCGTGCGCCAACTCCACGTACGCCTCGTCCGTACCTGGCTCCCGGGTGACGACCAGGAGCCGCTGGGCAGTCAGGCGATCCACCATGGCCTCGGCACCGGCCGGGAGCCCCGAAACCAGGTCTGGCCGGAGCCGTGGCCGCCGGGTCCCGTCCGCGGTCACCAGCCGGAGCAGGACCTCCCTCGCCACCCTCACGTCGCTGGCCGGGAGCTGGCTCAGGAACGCCTGGGCATGCGTCGCCAGTGCTCCCGTTGCTCCTCCGAGCTCGTCGTAGACCGAGGACAGGATGACGCGGCGTTCCCGGTCGCGCCGCTCCCACAGCGCGGCGCACGCGAACTGCACCAGCGGCAGCCCTCCGGGCCGGTCCCCCACGTCGGAGGCGATGCGCGAGACCAGCGCCGGCGTCTCGGCCTGGTATCCGGCGCGCCGGAGGGGCTCCGAGATCGCGAGCTCCAGGGACGCCTTCCCGAGAGGGGCGAGCACGTAGGTGGCGCCCAACCACGAGCGCAGGATCTCGATCGACGCCAGGCGCCCGAGGAAGTCGTCGCGAAGCGTGAGGACGACGCGGCACCGGCCGGTGAGCGCGGCCGCCGCGAGGCAAGCTCCGAATCGCGATGCCTCCCCCGGCGGCGCCAGCGTGAACACCTCCTCGAAGGCATCGATGGTGAGGAGTGGGTCCGGCTGACCGGCCTTGAACCGGTCCTGGAGGCGCACCACCACTTCGCCGGGTTGCTCCGCCAGCCTGCCCGCCAGCGCGGAGGCCGCCGCCGGTTCTTGCCCTTCTCGCAGGAGCGCATGG
>DATBSS010000353.1:0-4561 GCA_036559665.1 Myxococcaceae bacterium | reverse complement strand
GTTTCATCGCGTCGTTCCTGAGCCGCCACGTTGTCGCATTTCAGTGGTTGTGTTCTTCGATCGAGTTGCGGAAACCTAGCTCCACCTTCCAGTCAATGTGTGCGGGAAGAGGAGTTGATCATGTCCAGCGTCATTCAGCGCAAGGGCTCTTGGTATTTTGCAATGGAAGGGGGCGGATGGCCGGTGCCGCGCCGTCTTCACCGCCAAGACCCAAGGCGGAGGCGCGCCGGCTCGCCAATGACTAGCTGACCCGCGTCAGGGAGCGACTTCTCCGTGCCTGCCAGTCGCTGAGCGTTCGCTGGGGGCGTCAGCCTGAGGCTGCCCGCGTTCCTCTGGGCGGGCGCGGACTACACGCCTCGCCGGCCTACGATGAACGCCTCCAAATCATCGGGGTGGATCCGGATGGCGTTCGAGACCCGCACGTGCCGGATCTCGCCGCGCTCGCACAGCGCGTAGACCGTGGCAGTGGAGACCGCGAGGCGCTCGGCCACCTGGTGCACGGTCAGGAGCCGCGAACCGCCGGTCTCGAAACTCCGGACCACCGGCGCACCATGAGGGGTCGCCACGGTGCCATCCGGTGCCAACGGGTGGACCGCGGCGTCCGGCCAGCCCCGAGGATTCCGACGGGTTGCAACGCACTGGCACCCCGGTGCCAGCCCGTCCGACGCCCCTCCCCTCCCTTTCACGGCACAAACCCGGGTTCGAATCCCGGCAGGGTCAAGCGACTCGGTAACATCGACCGGTCACCTACTGATGACGGGCGTCGCCATGCTCCTTGATCCACGCAATCACGGCCGCCCTGAGCGCCGCATGCAGGGGCATGCCTTCGGCCTTGGCGCATTGCTCAAGGTGTTCCCACACGCTGGCTGGAAACCGAACCGAGCGGGGAATCGTAGGCCCAGTCTCGGTGCCCTTCCTCGGCCTCCCACGACCGAGGTGAAAAGAGATTCCCTCCACCGCAATGCGGCGAGCGTAAGGATTGCGGCGCACCTTTGCCGTCGTGAAGTTGATTTCCGGCATCTCCCGAAGAGATGCGCGGGATGGCTCTTTGGGACTCTTACGAGTCGCCTTCTTCATAGCGCCTCCTCTCGTGCGAAGTGGCCATGCGCGCGCTGATGATCCGTATCGAATCCTCGGCCAACTCTGCAACCGCCCCTCTTACTCGCCCGACCTGACGTGCGGCTGCCTCGCCGACGCGACCGACCTGCGGCCTGCCTGTGGAGGCGCCCACAGTCACCACCCGATGGGCGAGGTGGAGAAGGCCGCCGCCTGCTGCGGGCTGGAGACGGGCGGCGGCGGCGGGCGCTTCTTGTTGATCCCGTGCAAGTGCCGGATAATCCGCACCGACGAGAGAGCAGCTTCACCTCCCGCGCAGGTTCCACGCCTCCGGCCCGGAGTCCATGGAGGGCTTGACCTGCGTCCCTCCCCCGGATGGTGCGCTCGTGGAGATAGCGCCGCCTCAGGCCGGCGCGAACGCGGGCTCCGGGGCGGCGAACCGCTCCGACTCCTGATCGTGCAGGACGGACCGATAAAGCCAGTCGTGCGCGGCGGCCAGGCGCTCCAGGGACAGTGACCGTTCGACGAAGCGGCGGCCGATCTCGCCCATCTGCCGGCCCCAGGCCGGATCGGCCAGGAGCCGTCGGAAGGCGACCGCCAGCTCCTGCGGCCGCTTCGGCTCCACCAGCAACCCGCGCTCGCCGTCCACCACCAGGTCCGGGTTCCCGCCGACGTTGGTGACCACCATCGGCACCCCGGCGGCCAGCCCCTCGATGGCGGCGTTGGCCATCCCCTCCGCCGCCGAGCACAGCACGCCCATCGACACCCGGCCCCAGATCGCCGGGACGTCGGTGCGGTGGCCCAGGAAGTGCGCCCGCTCCCCCACGCCCAGCGCCTGCGCCAGCCGCTGCAGCGCAGGCCGCCGCGGCCCATCCCCCACCAGGAACGCGTGGAGGCGGACGCCCTCGTGCTGGAGCTGCGCCAGCGCCACCAGGAGATCTTCCTGCCGCTTCACCGGGTGGTTCATGTTCGCCACGTGCAGCACCACCGGCTCCCCGCCGGTGTCCGGCAGCGGCGAGGCCAGCTCCCGTTCGGCGCTCGCGTCGAAGCGCGCCAGGTCGATCCCGTTGTGGATGACGTGCACCAGCCGGGGGTCGACGCCGTCCTCCTGCACCAGCATCCGCCGGATGGCCTCCGCGTTGACCACCACCGCGTCCGCGTTGCGCGTCAGCCCCGCCAGGACTCGCCGCTGGGCGGGGCTGTGCCAGTGCGCCAGGTCCAGCCGCCCCACCACCACCTTGACGCCCGCCAGCTTCGCCGCCGGCACCGCCACCAGGGTGGAGGTGAAGTCGTGCACGTGGAGCAGGTCCGTCCGCGTCTCCCTCAGCCACGCCGCCAGCCGGGCGATCTGGAACGCCGTGTTCGGGCGCACCATGGCGCCGTTGAGCGGGAAGCTGCGGGTCGGGTGGCCCAGCTTCCATACCTGCTCCATGAGCGGGCCGGCCTCGTCGAGGACGCCCACCCGGAGCTGGTACCGGCGCTGCAAGCCGCGGAGCAGCTCCAGCACCTGGCCCTCGGTGCCCCCGAGGTGAAACGACTTCGTGAACTGGCAGACGTTCAGCATTCGACGGACCCCTCCACCCCCGCCGCCGGGATGAGCATGTCGCGTGCCAGGCCTCCCGCTCTCTCTGGAAAGCGCGGCCGGGCGCGTCGAGCCGGCAGGAACTACAGCCCCGGACCCTCGAGGCCGATGGCGGCCTCGGCGGCGGCGGCGTTCATCCGACCGTCCCGCAGGAAGGCCGCTCCCAGGTCCCTCAGCCAGCGCGCCAGGGCGGCGTCCACCATCCGGCGAAGCTCCGCCCGGAGCGGCTCCGGCACGGCGGGCTCCAGCGCCGCCAGCGCGCGCTCCGGGGCCGCCCTCCGCAGCGCGGGCGCGGCGGCGTCACCCTCGAACAGGCGGCCGCCCAGTTCCTGAAGACGCGCGGGGGAGACCGGCGCCACGCGGGCGGCCCCGTCCAGCACGCCATGGGCGAGCGCGGAGGCGAAGAGGCGGTCGGCGCCCAGCTTGTGGAACAGCGCTCCGAAGCGCGCGATCGCGCCCGCCGGGTCCGGACCGAGGAGCGCCTTGAAGACGTCCGCCTGCTGCTCGACGCGCTGGAGGAGCTGGGCGGACTCCTCCAGCTCGCGGCGGGAGCGGAACGGCATGGGCTCCGCGCCCTCCACCCGCACCGCGCGCATCGGGCGCCTGCGGCGGAGGGCGGCGAGGCTCTGGCGTTCGAAGGCGAGCAGCGGCGTCTCGCCGGCGACGGTGAAGAGCGACTTCGCCAGGCGGTCCGCGCGGCGCTTGAGTTGCAGGGTGAGCGAGAAGCCGACCCGGAAGATGGTGCGGAGCGGGTGCTTCTGGACGGCGGCGCGGGCGAGGGAGGGGTCCTGGCCGGTGAGGAGCTCGAAGCCGAGGGAGAGGTAATCGCGCGTCTGCTCCCCGACCCGGCGCAGGTCCTCCAGCTCGCCCGGGTCGGCGGCGTCCGCCACCAGCGCGGAGTTGACCAGCAGGCGGAGCTCCTCCTCCAGCACCTCGCGTTCGCCGTCTGGCAGGCTGCGGAGCGCCTCGGCCAGGTAGTCCGGGCGCGCCTCGCCCGCGGCGCGCTGGAGGCCCTCGGTGGCCGGGGCAGGCGGCGCGAGCGGATCCGGGTCCACCCAGGCGTAGAGGGCCATCGCTTCGTCCAGCGGCGGGAAGCCCAGGTCCTGGAGGCGGCCGGTGCGGAACCTCAGGGCGGTCTCCTCCATCTCAGTGGGCACCTCCCAGCGGACGGCCTCGAACAGGCGGGAGGACTGGAACGGATCCTGGGCGATGAAGTCGTTGATCAGCGTGCGGAGCGCGGCCATGGGCGCGCCCTCCACCCGCAGCTCGATCAGGTACTTGTGGTCCGGAGTCTCTACCGTGACGCCCTGGGGGTCGGCGTCCGGGTTCTCATCCCGGTCGTGGATGACGGCTAGCGAGCGGAGCAGCAGCTCCACCACCTCCAGGTCCACCGCGCGCAGCTTCTGGAAGAACTCCTCCGGCTCGTCGCCGCGGGCCGCGCGCAGCCACGTGAGGGTCTCCAGCGGGTTGAGCCGGTCGCGGTCCCACCCACCCAGGTCCACCAGCGTGCGGAACTGGTCCGGCGAGGCGAGTTGGACCAACTCGGTGGCGTCCGCCAGCCCGACCTCGGCGATGGTCTGGTAGAGGAGCTGCACGGGCATGGCCTGCACGGCGGCCTTCGCGTCGCGCGCGTCCAGCAGTGCCTCCATCCGCCTCTTGGCGGGGAGGGATTGGAGGCGGGCGGCGGTGATCTGGGAGGAGTCGGTCACGTCTCGACCTGGATGGGGAGGACTTTGAGCTTGGGGCCCAGCTCGCGTTCGAAAAAGGGGATCAGGCGGTCGTGGGCGATCATGAGGGCGCAATTACGGAGGGTGAAGAGAGGGGCGTCAGGGACGTTGCGGATACAATAGTCCTTGGGTTCCAAGGGATAGAGGGGCTTGGAATAGCCGCAAGCGTTGCAGACATCCGTGACTTCTTCGATCA
>DATBSS010000352.1:0-9774 GCA_036559665.1 Myxococcaceae bacterium | reverse complement strand
TCCTGGACCGTGGTCTGGCCCTGGATGCGCTCGCCGTTGATCTTGATCCCGTTGTACGAGCCCAGGTCCTCGACGACGACGTGGCCGTTCTGGCGGAGGAGGCGAGCATGCCGGCGGGACACGTTCCGCTCGGTCAGGCGGATGGTGTTCCCCTCCTGGCGCCCGATCGTGATCTCTTCCCGCACGAAGGGGACGACGGTCTTGCGTCCTTCGTCGTCTTCGATAATCAGCTTCATCAAGGAATCGGCCTGGGGCGGCGCCACCAAACTCTACACCAGGGGCATTCTACCTCAACACGGCAGCATCCCCTCTTAACGACTTGGTTTTTCGGCGGTGGCAGCCCTTTCCCGCCCGGCCGTCCATCGGCCGACTGGACGCGGGCGTCCGCAGGCAAAACCGCGTAACCTCAAGGGGTCATGGTGGGTCCCTCGTTCCGGGCGGCCGGCGCCCTCCTGATCGGGCTGGCCTTGGGCGGCGCTCCGGCGGCCGCCGCGGCGGAGGAGAGCGCGCAGGAGATCGCCCGGAAGAGCCAGGAGCGCGGGGCGCTGAACCTGCTGGACCTCACCGCCGAGCTGCGGATGGTGACCACCGGGAAGGACGGCACCGCGAAGGAGCAGCGGATGGTCTCCTCGGCGCGGCGGATCGCCGGGCGGATCCATTCGCTGGCCCGGTTCACCGAGCCGCCCGGCGTGGCGGGGGTGGCGGTCCTCACTGCGGAGGGGGAGGGGAAGGGGCCGGACGAGATCGCGCTGTACCTGCCGAAGCTGAAGCGGGTGCGGAAGATCGTCCAGGCGCAGCGGGGCGAGGCGTTCATGTCGACGGACTTCTCGTACGCGGACCTGGGGTCGCAGGGCGCGCGCGAGGACGCCGTGGTGCGCGGCCCGGACGCGGTGGCGGAAGGGCGGAAGTGCTTCGTGCTCAAGGGGGCCGCGGGGGAGGGGTCGCCGTACGGCGAGGTGACGCTGTTCGTGGACCAGGAGACGTACGTCCCGATGCGGGTGGAGTACCGCGACAGGGAGGGGCAGCTGGTCAAGGTGTTCCGGACGCTGAAGCTGAAGCGGTTCCAGGACCGGACGCTCGCCGCGGAGGCGGTGATGGAGAACCAGGCGCAGGGGTCGAAGACCACGCTGAGCGTGCTGCGGCTGGAGGCGTCCAAGCTCTCCGACGAGGACTTCACCGAGCGCGCGCTGGAGCGGGGGTGAGCGCGGGCGCTGTTCTCGCCCTCGCGCTGATGGTTGCGCCCACGGGCGCGTGGGCAGAGGGGGCCGCGCTCCACGCAGGAGAGCCCGTCGCGCTGTCCGCGAGTACGGACCCCGTCGCGCCAGACGCGGGTCCCGGGGGCGGATCGGTTGGCGGAGCCACGGACGCCGGCGCCGCGCGCAGCGCGGAAGGATCCCTCGACCTCACCCCCATTGAATCCTTCGAGCCGTTCGAGAACCCCCCTCCCGCCCGCGACGCCGGGACTCCGGACCAGGGCCCGCGCCTGAACCGTACCTGGGCGGAGCTCGCCGGGTTCGCCGGGGTGGACACCCGCTTCGACCCGACCCCGCCGCTCGCCACGCCGGAGGACGTGCTGGAGGGACAGGTCCGCGCGGTCGCCGGGGCCGACCTCCGCCTCGCCGACTCGGCGCGCCTGGTGCTGGAGGCGAGGGCGAACTGGCGGGGCCTGGCCCGCTCCGGCCTGACGCACGCGCACGCCGGCGTGGAGGCCCGCCTCGGCGACGCCTACCTCGACCTCTACAGCCGCTGGGCCGACCTCCGGGCCGGGTGGCAGCGCATCCCCCTGGGCGCCAACGCGCTCCTCGCGCCCGCGGACGCCCTCAACCCGCGCGACCTCCGCGACGGCTTCCTCGCGACCGGGACCGACCCTGAATCCTCCATCCTCACCGTCTTCGCCCTCCGCGCGCAGGGCGAGCTGGGTCCGGTCCGCTGGCTCTTGGTCTACGCCCCCTTCTTCGAACCGCACCGCTACGCCGTCTACGGCCAGGACCAGGCGCTCCTCCAGCCCGCCGCCGAGGTGGCCCTCCCGTTCCAGGTGGACCCCACCATTGAGGACGGCCTCCAGGCGCACCTCCTCGAGACGGCCCGCCCGCCCAGCTTCGGCCTCTCCGGCGACCTCGCCGCCCGCGCGCGCGTGGACCTGGGCCGCGGGCACGCGGGCGCCGGCTGGCTCTGGGCGAGCGAGAAGATCCCCCACGTCGACCTCGATCCGGAGCTGGCCGCCGCCTTCAAGGCGCAGTCCCTGGGCCGCCCCATCGACCCGGCCATCCTCCTCTCCCTGCAGAACCGCCTCGCTGCCGGCGAGTCCCTCTACCGGGGCACCTACCCGCGCCAGCACCTCTTCTGGCTGGAGGGCTCCGCCATCCTCGGCCCGGTCCAGCTGGACCTGGACCTCGCCTATGCGAACGCGCGGACCTTCGGCACCGACTCGCTCGCGACCTTGCGCCTCCCCAGCGCCACCTGGGTGGCCGGCGTCTCCCCCGCCGAACAGTCCGACCTCGTCTACAGCGCCAGCTACCTGGGCCTGGCGGTCCCCGGCGTCCCGGCGGACGACCTGCTCTTCCCGCTGGAGCCCGCCACCGCCCGCGGCGTCGCGCGCACCGCCTGGCTCCACGTCCTCGCGGTCGCCGGGTCGCGGAGATTCCTCGACGGCCGGCTCGAGGTGGGCGGCGCGTTCGTCTTCGAGGTGGTGCAGCGCTCCTTCCTCTTCACGCCGCAGGTCAGCTACGAGGTGGCGCCGCGCCTGAGGTTGGGCCTCGCCCTGGAGTGGTACGCGGGTCCGCCCTCCAGCCCCTTCGGCTACTTCGATCGCAACGACCGGCTGCTGGTCAGTGCGGCTTGGACCCCGCGCTGACGCCCGCGTCAGAAGCGGCCGTCCCGGAGCCGCCCGAGCCGGCGCCCACGCTGGCCGCGCCGCCCGCCGCGCCCCGGAACCGTTGCTCCGGCCCGCCCGGCACGTAGAACTGGACGATGTGCAGCGCGTCCTTGCCCACCACCCGGGCGGCGTGTTGCGTGCCGGCGGGGATGGCGATCGCCTCGCCGGGTCCGAGCGTCTTCGCCGTCCCGTCCACCATGATCTCCGCCTGCCCGGAGGCCACGTAGATCAGCTCCGCCGACCCGGGGTGCTGGTGGTTGGGCACCGCCGCGCCCGGCTGCAAGGTCATCCTCGAGTGCGAGAACGCGTCCGTCCCCAGCACGCCCTTGTCCAGCACCAGGACCACCTCCCCCTGCCCGCTCAGCATCCGGTAATGCACCAGGTCCTTCTCGCTCCGCATCGCGGTGGCGGTCACGTCGGGCGGCGTGGGCAGCGCGAGGATCACCGCCCGGACGCGGGGCTGCGGCGTCAGCCACCACTTCCCGGGGGCGGGGGCGAAGATGGAGTCCCCCGCGTGGAGCGGCGCGTTGCCCGGCTGCAGGGGGACCAGGGCGGCGCCCTCCACCAGCACCACCACCTCCGCTCCCTTGGCCGCCAGCGGCACCGGCTTCTCCGCCACCACTTCCAGGAGCTTGACCGGGCCGCTGGTCAACAGCGTCTTCGGGGAGGGTGCTGCAACCACGAGGAGGACAGCGAGCGGAAGGGCCAACATGGGCGGCAATTAAGCCTGTCTCTCACCCCCGGTCGACCCCCGATGTGGGCGTGATAGAAGCCGGCCTCGAATGTCGACCCAGGATCCAGATCTCCGGCCGCCGCCGGACCAGACGATGACCGAGGCGTTCCTCGGCGCCGGATTCCTCGAGCGCCCCTGGGTGAAACGGCTCCGCTCGCAGTCGGACAGCGTCCGGCTGGTGCTGCTGGTGGGGCTCTTCGCGGGCGCGCTCTACCTGCCCATGCTGGGCGCGGTGGGCCTGTGGGACTGCTGGGAGGACCACTACGGCGAGGTCGGCCGGATGATGATCCACCGGCGCGACTACGTGTTCCCCTACTGGGAGAGCGCGTGGTTCTTCTCCAAGCCGCCGCTCACCATGTGGATCCAGGCGCTGGGGATGCTCTTCGCCGGCTCCACGGAGGGCGTCGGCCCCGGCTTCGGCGGGCTGTCCTGGCCGGCGGCCATCCTCCTCGTGCTGGTCGCCGGGGCGGCGGCCCTCTCGCCCGCGTCCGCCCGCGTGCACCAGCGGCTGGGCGCGTGGAAGTGGGCGGTGTCCGCGGCGGGCGGGCTGGGCCTGGCCTTCGCGCTGGTCCGCGGCCCCTGGCTCCAGAGCGAGTTCTGGGAGAAGGCGCGGGCCAACTCCGGCCCGCACGGGGTGCTGGGCATCGGCACCGAGTGGGGCATGCGGCTCCCCATGACCGCCATGTCCATCGCCGCGCTCTGCCTGCTGGCGCTGGCGGTCTCGCGCGTGGCCGGCCGGCGGGTCGCCTACGCCTCCGCCGTCATCCTGGGGACGATGCCGCTGTACTTCATCCTCTCCAAGCAGAGCAGCGTCACCGACGTGCCCTTCGTCTCGCTGCTGATGGCCGGCTTCGCCTGCGTCATCATGGGGCAGCTGGACGAGACCACGGGCCACCGCAGCGCCTGGTGGTACGGCTTCTACGTCTGCTCCGCGTTCGGCGTGTTCGCCAAGGGGCTGATGGGCGCGGGCATCCCGGCCATCGTGCTCTTCCTCTACGCCGGCTTCTGCGTGATGCCCTGGGACCAGGAGAGCCTGTCGGCGCACTGGAAGTGGCTGTGGGAGGAGAAGTACCGGCTCCAGGTCCGCAAGGGCGAGGTGCCCATGCCCTGGCTCTGGGGACAGTGCTACCGGATGCGCCTGGGCACCGGCCTGCTGCTGTTCTTCGCCATGATCGGCCCCTGGTTCGCCGTCCTCTCCAGCTTCAAGGAGGTGGACGACGAGCAGAAGCTGTTCTGGTACCGCTTCTTCATCCACGACCACTTCGCGCGGCTCACCTCCGGCGTGCACACCACCACGCCCGGCGGGACGTTCACCTACTTCATCGAGCAGGGCGGCTTCGCCATGGGCCCCTGGGTGGCGCTGTTGCCGGGCGCCTTCGCCTTCGCCTCCCGGCTGCGGATGCGCGGCGGCGACAAGGTCGATCACCTGACGGCGCTGATGGTGCTGTGGGGGCTGGGCCTGTTCCTGATGCTCGACCTGTCCGCCACCAAGTTCCACCACTACATCTTCCCGGTGCTCCCGCCGGTGGCGGTGTTGATGGCCCTCTTCGCCGACCGGCTGTGGAAGGAGGGCATCCCGGCCCACGCGGTCTCGCTGCTGGCCGGGCTGGCCCTCTTCGCCCTGGTGACCAAGGACCTGGCGGGCAACCCGAAGAACTTCACCGACCTGTTCGTCTACAACTACGACAACTCCGCCCGCCCGTACCCGATGAACGAGGTGACGCTGAAGGCGATGAGCCTGTTCGGGACGCGGGCGCTGTGGACGGGGGACCTCCTCTCGTGGCTGCTGCTCGCGCTGGGCGGCTACCTGCTGTTCGAGTCCTACCGGGCCAAGGAGCCCTCGCCGTCCAGCCGGGCGATGGCCCTGGCGCTGGTGCTGGCCGGGGCGGCGCTGCTGATTGCCATGCTCTCCGGCGGGAAGCTCTCCGCCACCCTGTTCCTGGGCCTGGCGCTGGCGCTGGTGTCGATCTACCTGGGCAACGCCGGCACCACCGCGAAGGACCGCGAGCGGAGCGACCTCCTGATGGGCGCGGCCGCGGTGGGCCTGGCGGCGCTGGCGCTGATCGCCACCGGGCTGCGCCGGGGCACGGCCGGGGACGCCCTCCAGGGCTTCTTCACCGAGGCGGTCACGCCCAAGTCCTTCCTGGCGATGACGTTCCTGGTGGGCGGCGGCCTGGCCGCGCTGGGCGCGCTGCAGCGGGCGAAGGTGATGATGGTGGGGTCGTTCCTGGGGATGGTGCTCGTCTTCGCGAGCTGGTTCAGCTACTCGCACTACGAGGACCTCACGCACCACTGGACCCAGCGCGACCAGTTCTGGCGCTACTACGGGCAGCGCCAGCCGGACGAGCCCATCGTCGCGTTCTTGATGAACTGGCGCGGCGAGACGTTCTACTCGCGGAACGTCATCCGGCAGGTGCGGGACAACCCCATCATGCGGCAGTACGCCGCGCTGCCCGGGCGCAAGTGGGCGCTGGTGGAGCACTACCGCCTGGGGCTGCTCCGGCAGACGGTGGGCCCGGACAAGAAAATCACCGAGGTGGACAAGGACCTGAACAACAAGTTCACCCTCGTCATCATCGAGTGAGGGCCGCGTGGCCTCCTTAGCGATCGACGCGCGCGGACTGAGCAAGGCCTTCGGCGAGCGGCCCGCGGTGGAGGGCCTGAGCTTCCAGGTGCAGGAGGGCGAGGTGTTCGGGCTGCTGGGGCCCAACGGCGCCGGGAAGACCACCACGGTCCGGATGCTCACCGGGCTGCTCCAGCCTTCATCGGGCGACGCCACCGTGCTGGGCCTGGACGTGCGCACGGGCGCGGAGCGGCTGCGGCGCGCGGTGGGCCTGCTCACCGAACAGCCCGGCCTGTACGACCGCCTCACCGCCGAGGAGAACCTCCGCTACTTCATCAAGCTCAACGAGCTGGACGAGCCCGCGGCCTGGGCGCGCGCGCGCCGCTACCTGGAGCGCTTCGGGCTGGGCGGCCGCGAGCGCGAGCCCGCCGGCTCCTACTCCAAGGGGATGCGGCAGAAGCTGGCCATCGTCCGCGCCATCGTCCACGAGCCGAAGGTGATCTTCCTGGACGAGCCCACCTCCGGGCTGGACCCGGAGGCGGCGCGCACGGTGCGGGACGCGGTGGCGGAGCTGGCCTCGGAGGGGAGGACCATCATCCTCTGCTCGCACAACCTGCCGGAGGTGGAACGGCTCTGCGCGCGGGTGGGGGTGGTGAAGGGGAAGCTGCTGGCGGTCTCCACGGTGCGGGCGCTGCGGCGGCAGGGGGCGGCGGTGGCGGTGCGCGTGGAGGGGGAGGCGGCGCGGTTCGCGGAGGCGGTGAAGGCGCTGCCCTTCGCGCCCGGGGCGCTGGCGGACGGGGAGGTGCTCACGGTGAGCCTGGAGCGGGACCAGGACATGCCGGAGGTGATCGCCGCGCTGGTGCGCGCGGGCGCCCGGGTCTACTCGGCCGTCCCCGCCGAGCGGCCGCTGGAAGAGGTGTACCTGGACCTGGTGAAGGGAGGCGACGCGTGATGGGCGGGTTCCATGTCAGCCGGGTGCGCGCGGTGCTGTGGAAGGAGCTTCTGGACCTGCGCAAGAACCGCGGGCTCCTGCTCTCACTGCTGGTGCTGCCGGCGATGCTGGTGGTGGTGCCCATCGGCACGGTGTTCGCCTACGCCAGCAACCCCGACGACCCCAACTTGAGGACGATGGCGCTGTTCTACGACCCCAACCTTCCGCTCCAGGCCAGCGCCGCCGGGTTCCTGATCGAGAAGATCCTGGTGGACTGGTTCGGGATGTTCCTGGTGATGCCGATCTTCGTCCCCATCCTCATCTCGTCGCAGGCGGTGGCGGGGGAGAAGGAGCGCCGCACCATCGAGCCGCTGCTGGCGTCGCCCATCACGGCCGTGGAGCTGGTGGCGGGGAAGTCGCTGGCCTCGCTGGTGCCGGCGGTGGCGATCTCCTGGCTGGCGTTCGCCGCCTTCTGCGCCGGCGTGGACGCGGTGTCCTGGCACTTCCTGAAGGTGGTGGTGATGCCCACGCCGATGTGGCTGTTCGGGGTGGGGGTGATCGCGCCGCTGTTCGCGTTCTTCGGCAACGGGATCGCGGTGGTGATCTCCGCCCGCGTCGCCGAGGCCCGGCTGGCGCAGCAGATCGCCGGCGTGTGCGTGCTGCCGGTGGTGGGGCTGGTGGCCCTGCAGATCGCCGGGGTGCTGCGCGCCGGGGCGCAGTTCTACGCGCTGCAGGGTGCGGTGGTCCTGGTGCTGGACGTGCTGCTGCTGGTGGCCGCGGTGCGGCTGTTCGACCGGGAGCGGCTGATCAGCCGGTGGATGTAACCGTCCGGACTGATTGACGGAAGCAACTTTCCTCCCAACAGGCGAGACAAACCTACAAGTCGTTTTCGAGCCCTTGGGGGGGCAACCCACATGTCCACCACCATCACCGCGGCCAGCGCCGCCTTTGCCGCTGCATTCACCAACGTCCAGGGAGCCGCCGCACCGCAAGTCCAGCAGGCCCCTGCCCAGCCCACGGATGCGTTCGTGGGCGGCCCGGCGGGCGGGCAAGACCAGCTCACCCAGGCGCTCGGGTCGCTGGTGAGCCTGGTCCAGCAGCTCGTGCAGTTGCTGGGAGGCGGCCAGGGCAGCTCGCCGGGCTCGCCCACCTCGCCTTCTTCGCCCAGCACCTCGCCGTCCAGCTCGCCGCCGAACTGCGGCCCGGGCGTGTTCGTCATCGGCGACCTCAAGAAGTTCGGCGGGGGGACGGTCCGCGCGGGGCTGGAGGACATGCTCCGCCCGACCAAGGGCCTGAAGGACCGCGCCGGCGAGCGCACGCACAGCGCGATCTCGCCCGAGCAGGCCGCGCAGGTGCAGGCGCTGCTGAACAGCAAGGACCCGGCGGTGCAGGCGACCCTGAACACCCAGGTGCCCAGCGGCAAGTCGCTGGTGATCAGCCAGGACGGGCAGATCCTGAAGACGCTGGACACGGCGAAGGACGTGGTGGCGAACCAGTCGCTGAACGTGGGCGTGCACGCGCAGCACATGAAGGACGCGGTGGGCCGCAACTACGACCGCAGCGCCGGGGGCCAGCTCGCCTCCGAGGCCGGCGGGTACAACGTCATCGGCACCGAGCTGCACTCGCCCATCAAGATCGCGCTGGACGGGAAGGACGCAGGGCTCGACAGCACCCACGGGTTCAAGCTGGACGCGGACGGCTTCGGGCGCGGGCAGGGCGCGGTGACCACCTCGGGCGGGCTCAACCCGAACGAGGCGTGGCTGGTGCGCGACCGGGCCGGTGACGGCCTCACCCGGAACGGGGTGGTGGACGGCAACGACGTGTACGGGGACCACGACGGGAAGTTCACGGACGGGTACCAGGAGCTGGCGAAGGACTTCCAGAACGAGGTGAAGACGGACCCGGCGACGGGCCGCCGGTACATCGACCTCACCGACCCGAACAGCCGGGCGGCGAAGGAGCTGAAGCTGATGGACGGCTCCGGGAAGATGGTCCCGGCGTCCTCGGTGCTCACGCGCATCGACGTGGACGCGGCCAACGTGAACGAGTCCGACGCCAGCGGCCAGAACCAGATCCGCCAGCGAGCCCAGGTCACCTACCTCGACGGGCACACCGCCTCCAGCGCCGACCAGTGGTACGCGCAGGGCCCTGGGGGCCGGTAGCGACTGGTCTGTCTGAATTCGCTATTCTGGCACTCTTGAAGGTACCAGTGCGGAGGCATGGTGGCGGGCATGATCGCCGCCACGCCCCGCACCACCTTCGGCCGCCGCCCAGCCCGAGGCTCCCATGACGAGGAGCTGATCCACGCCATCCTGGACGAGGCGCTCGTCTGCCACGTCGGGTTCGCCGACGGCGGGCAGCCGTACGTCATCCCCACGCTGCACGTGCGGGTGGGGAACGCGCTCTACCTGCACGGGAGCCGGCAGAGCCGGATGCTGGAGGCCCTGCGGGCGGGCGCACCGGCATGCGTGACGGTGACGCTGATGGACGGGTTGGTGCTGGCGCGGTCGGCCATGCACCACTCGATGAACGTAAGCGTCCGGCCAAGGGCGTCTTGAGAGCCGGTGGAGGGGCTGGAGTGATGGGGCCATGCGACGACCGGGCACCCAGAAGAGAGCACAGCCGACGAGGGAGAAGAGATCTGCCGCGGCGAAGAAGCGGAGGACGCTCGC
>DATBSS010000351.1:0-11930 GCA_036559665.1 Myxococcaceae bacterium | reverse complement strand
TTCTCGCCCACGTAGCTGGACACCATCTTCTTCACCTGCTTCGCCTTGAGCAGGACGCCCAGGCCAAGCTCGGTGGTGCCGCAGTTGTTGGAGATGATGGTGAGGTTCTTCGTCCCCTTCTTGTGAAGGGCCGCGATCAGGTTCTCCGGGTTGCCGCACAGCCCGAAGCCGCCGCTCATGATCACGGCGCCGTCCTGGATGTCGCGGATCGCCTCATCCGCCGAGCCTACGACCTTGTTCATGGGGTTCCTTTAGCGCTCCACCATCAGCGCGATGCCCTCGCCGCCGCCGATGCACAGGGAGGCCACGCCGCGCTTCTTGTTGAGGTCCTTCATCTCGTGCAGCAGCGTCACCAGCACCCGCGCGCCCGAGGCGCCGATGGGGTGGCCCAGCGCCACCGCCCCGCCGCGCACGTTCACCTTCGACGGGTCCAGCTTGAGGAGCTGGTTGTTGGCGATGGAGACGACCGCGAAGGCCTCGTTGATCTCCCAGAGGTCCACCTGCTCCGCGGTGAGGTTGGTCCGCTTGAGCAGCGCGTTGATGGCGTCCGCCGGGGCGATGGTGAACTCCACCGGCTTGCGGGCGGCCTGGGCGTACCCGGTGATCCGGCCCAGCACGGTCTTCCCCTCCGCCTTGGCCCGCTCCGCGCTCATCAGCACCAGCGCGGCGGCGCCGTCGTTGATGGAGGAGGCGTTGGCGGCGGTGACGGTGCCGTCCTTCTTGAACACCGGCTTGAGGCCCGCGATCTTGTCCGGCTTGGCGTTCTTGGGGCCCTCGTCCTCCAGCACCATCACCGGGTCGCCCTTCTTCTGCGGCACCGGGACGCCGGCGATCTCCGCCTTGAACATCCCCTCCTTCTGGGCCCGGATGGCGCGGTTGGTGGACTCCAGCGCAAACTCGTCCTGGGCGGAGCGGGAGATCTTCATGCTCTCCGCGCACTGTTCGGCGCAGCTGCCCATGTGGACGTTGTTGTAGGCGTCCCACAGGCCGTCGAGGACCATCGCGTCCTTCAGCTCCACGTGGCCCATCCGCGCCCCGCCGCGCATGGCGTGGGAGAGGTACGGGGCGTTGGACATGGACTCCATCCCACCCGCCACCACCACCTCCGCGTCGCCCAGGGCGATGGCCTGGGCCCCGGCGATCACCGCCTTGAGGCCCGACCCGCACACCTTGTTGATGGTGGTCGCCGGGACGGTCTCCGGGATGCCCGCCCCGATACTCGCCTGCCGCGCGGGCGCCTGGCCCACGCCCGCCTGGAGCACGCAGCCCATGATGGTCTCGTTCACCTGCGCCGCCGGGACGCCGGCCCGCTCCAGCGCGGCCTTGATCGCCACCGCCCCCAGCTGGGGCGCCGTCAGGCTGGACAGCCCTCCCTGGAAGGCGCCGATCGCGGTCCGTGCCGCACCAACAATCACCACATCGCGAGCCATGACTCTCTCCTTGCCACTGTTCAGCGGGGGCCGACATAGACCCGGGCGCTCCCCGACGTCTATAGCGGGCCTGGCGTCCGGCTTCTGGGGTCGTTCAGCTCGGCCGTTTCCTGGCGGTCAGAGTCGGCCGATCAACCAGACCACCAGCCGGGAGGCCCAACCGTAGGGGCCGGCGCGGGGGTTGACGATCTTCTGGGACCACTGGAAGTCCTGCTCCAGGTGCCGCTCCAGCTCCCGGGCGAGCACCGGGTCCTCGGCCACCAGGGAGCCCTCCTCCATCTGCCGGAGCGAGAGCGGGTCCATGTTGGTGGAGCCGATCATCACCAGGCGGTCGTCCACCACCATGGTCTTGGAGTGCATCATCGAGGGCTGGTACTCGAAGATCTGGACGCCGCCCGCCACCAACTCCGGGTAGCCGTCGCGCTGCGCGGCGCGGATGGAGGTCCAGTCGTGCACCGGGCCGGGCGCCAGGATCCGGACATCCACGCCGGACCGCGCCTTCGCCACCAGCAGGGACATGATCTCGGTTGAAGGGACGAAGTAGGAGTTGGCGATCCAGATCCGCTTCCGCGCGGACCGGATGAGGAGCGCGGTGGCGCGCTCGGCGCGGGTGTGCGTGGCCCCGCCCTCCAGGTCCGCCGCGCCGCTGGCGACGAAGGCCGCCAGCGAGTGACCGGCGGGTGGCGGGTTCCTCAGCTCGATGGCCGGGAGCGGTTCGCCCCCGGACTGGAGCCAGCTGGACTCGAAGGCGCGCTGGAGGTCGCGCACCACCGGGCCCTCCACCAGGACGTTGCTGTCCCGCCACTGCTCCTTCTCCCGCCCGTTGCCCTCCCAGGACCACCAGATCCCGAACCCGCCGGTGACGGCCACCGTCCCATCCACCACCACGATCTTCCGGTGGTTGCGCTCGATCACGTCGTCCTCCCTCGGCCGGTGGGAGAGCACGATGCAGCCCGCCTTCTCCAGCTTCGGCCGGACCCTGGCGTCGAACTTCGGGCTCCCCAGGTCGTCCACCAGCACCCGGCAGGTGACGCCCGCGCGCGCGCGCTCCAGCAATACTCTGAGGACCCGGTCCGAGGGCGCGCTCGGCCGCCAGATGAAGGTGACGATGTTGACGCTGACCCTGGCGCGGCGGATGGCGCCTTCGATGGCGTCGAAGACCGCGCTGTTCTCGGCCAGGGTGAGCCGGTTGTCCGGGTGGAAGCTCACCCCCACCTCCTGCTCCAGCTCGGCGTGGAGGTCCCGGGGCGGCGCCGCCTGCACGGAGTCGACCGGGAGCGCCGGGATGTGCACCGCGCATCCGGAGGGGCAAGCGGAGGCCAACGCCACGGCGAGCGACACGGCAAGCCAGCGTTTCATCCAGTGAGGATGTGCACCACCGGACCGCCGCGAAGGCGGTCAGTAGTACGCCGAGCCGGCGAGCGTGAACGTGCCCGCCAGCCTGGGGTTCGCCGCGTTCACCGTCATCACGCGGGCGCGCAGGTCGAAGCCGCGGGCCACTGCCAGCGTGACGGAGAGGTCCAGGGGGAGCGTGACGGTGTGGAACAGGGCCGCCCCACCGGCCAGCTTGAGGACGTCCGTCTCCAGGACCACGGCGAGCGAGGAGGTGACCTGCCCGCCGACCCCCAGCTTGAGCGCCGCCTGCGGCAGCAGGGGGGAGAGCTGGAAGCGCAGCAGCTCCCCGCCGAAGGTGAGGAAGAGCTGATCGGCGAAGAGCAGGCGGCCGGGAAGCGCCAGGGACAGGGCAGGCCTGGAGGTGGTGGACGAAGGCGCCAGGTCGAACCCCACGGCGAGCGCCAGGTCCAGGACGTCGCCGTCGCGCAGCGACAGCGCCCCGGAAACGCCGACCCGGCGCGCTTCCAGGAGCGGCGACAGGCCGAACGCGGCGAACGCGTTCACCTCGATCGCGTCGGTGAGCCCGAACGCGGCGGAGAGCCCGAGGTTGGTGGACCAGTTGAAGGTGGAGAGCCGGATCCATTCCACGTCCAGCGCGGCCCCCCCGCGGACCATCCCGGCGGGCAGCGTGAGCGGCCGGGCGCTGGTCTCGCTGGGATAGGTGTCCCGGGTGAACGGGCCGACGCGGCGGTCGCCGGAGCTCTGGGGGCCGGGCAGCGCGTCGGGCGGGGGCGGCGCGTCGGCGAGGGACAGGTTCGCGAGGACGGTCAGGAACGCCAGCATCCGTTCGAGTCGAGTACAGGCGCGGGGGACTGGCAACTTGTCCCGTCTTCCCGAGGCGGTGGGGACAGATTGGCCGGAGGGCGGCGCCGCTTCCCTCTGGGCCGGCCCGGCATCCGGATTGCTGGACGACCGCTCATGCTCCCAGCCGCCGCCCTCGCCTTCCTGCTCGCTTCCGCCCGCCCTCCCCTGGACCCCGTGAAGCTGGCCCGGATCCTGGGCCTGGACGCGCCGGCCGCGGCGCCGGCCGTTCAGGAGGAAGCCGCCGACTGGCCCGCGCAGGTGCTGGGGACCATGGTGGCGTCGCCCGAGCGCTTCTCGCTGGCGGCGGTGCTCTACCTGCCGGGCCGGTCCGTGGTGACGCTCTCCGTGGGACAGCGCCTGGCGGGCGCGGAGGTGGTGGCCATCTCGCGCGGGTCGATCACCCTGCGCACCCCGGAGGGTCTCCGGCGCGTGGGCGTGAACCCGAACGTGCCCCCGCCCCCGCCCCGCCCCACCGGCCTGCCGCGCGGCCTGATCTCGGTGGAGCGGGAGATCCGGCGCGACGAGTTGGACCTGAGCCGGCTCAGCACCGGCGCTCGTGGGGTGCCGGCGTTCGTCGACGGCCAGTTGGCGGGGATCAGGTTCTTCCAGATCCAGCCCGGCTCCCTCTACGACCAGGCCGGGCTGCACGCCGGGGACATCCTCCAGCGCATCAACGGTCACCGCCTGGAGTCCCCCGACGCGGCCCTGGAGGCATACACCGAGCTGCGGACCACGGACTGGGTGGAGGCCGAGATCCGGCGCGGCGATTCGGTGCTGGTGCTCCGCTACCGGATCCGCTGACGCTCGCCCGGCAGCCAGCCGGAGCCCTGCTGGACGCGCAAGTCGTGCCCACAGTGAAAAGGCCATGACCGCGCAGCCTCCGGAAGCATCGACGGAAGCGCCGGTCCGGACTGTCTGGGCGCCGGAGGTGGATGCGCGCGCGCTCGCGGTGGCCCGGCGTCTCCGGGAGCACAGGCAGGAGATCGAGCGGCTGTTCGCGCATCGCCTCCAGCAGGCCATCCCGGCGGCGCAACGGGAGGACCGCCCCACCCTGCTCGACCACCTGCCGCAACTGCTGGACGCGCTGGCGCAGGAGCTGGGCGCCTCCGTGCAGACCCAGGAGGCCCGCGAGACCGAGAAGACACTCTCCCGGCTCCACGGCGAGCAGCGCGCGCGCCTGCGGGGCTATTCGATCGAGCAGCTCCTCACCGAGTACATCCTCTTCCGGCAGGCGATCTTCCAGGTGCTGGAACAGGACGCGCCGCTCCAGCCCCGCGAGCGGGACCTGATCCTGAGCTTCCTCCAGGTCGGCGCCAAGCACGCCGTCTCGCAGTTCCTCCACGTGCAGGTGACCGAGTCGCGGATCCTGAGCTGGTTCCCCGCCAACCGGCCCACCCGGCTCCTGAGCTCGGTGGCGCTGGTGATCGTGGCCTCCGCCGTGGAGTGGGCGATCTGGCCATTCGTCCACGACTCGCCCTACGTCGCCTACTATCCGGTCATGGTGGCGTCCGCCTTCGTCGCGGACGGGCTGGTGGTCACGGTGCTCTCGGCGCTGGCGGCCCAGATCCTCTTCCTCTCCCCGCACCACTCCCTGGCCATGGGCTGGCCCAACGACTTCATCCGCCTCGCCCTGTTCCTCTTCAACGGCACCGTCATCTCCATGGTGACCCGGACGCTGCGCAAGGCGCAGATGACGGCCCACGCCGCGGCGCGCGAGCAGGAGCTGGCCAAGCAGGGGGCGGAGGAGACATCGCGCCAGCTGGAGCAGGAGCAGGAGCTGCGCGGCCAGTTCGTGGCCACGCTCACCCACGACCTGCGCGGGCCGCTGAGCACCATCCACCTCAGCGCTCAGCACCTGATCCGCTTCCCGGAGAAGGTGGAGATGCGGGACGTGCTCTTGCAGCGGATCGTGCGAGGCGCGGATCGGGTGGACGAGATGATCCAGAACCTGCTGGACGTGGGCCGGATCCGCAGCGGCCAGCATCTCCCGATCCACGCGGAGCCCGCCGACCTTGCCGCGATCGTCATCGACGTCCTGGAGGAGCTGCGGCTGGTGCACGGCGGCCGCCGCTTCGCCTACACGGGGCCGCCGGCGCTGCCCGGGCACTGGAGCCCTCCGGAGCTGCGGCGGCTGGTGGAGAACCTGTGCACCAACGCGGTCAAGTACGGCTCCGCGTCCAAGCCGGTGGCGGTGGCGCTGGAACGGCGCGATCCCTGGGTGCAGCTCGAGGTGTGGAACGCGCTGGCGAACGAGCACCCGCTGAGCGCCAAGGACCTGGCCACCATCTTCGAACCGTACCAGCGCACCCGCATGGCGCAGGCGAGCGCCCAGAAGGGCTGGGGGCTGGGGCTGACGCTGGTGAAGGGGATCGCCGAAGCGCACGGCGGCGTGGTGCGGGCGCGCAGCACTTGCGCCGAGGGCACCACCTTCACCGTCCTGTTGCCGCTGGACGCCCGCCCCCGCCCGGAGCCGGAGCTGCCGCACTGATCGGCGGCGGCGCTCCGGCCCGGCGGAAGTCTGCGCGGGCGCTACTTCTTCAGCTTCTGGGCCATCACGTCGCCCAGGCGGGCCTTGGAGCCCTCCGCCTGCTTGCGGAGGTACTCGCGGTAGTCGTCCTCGCCCTCGTGGAGCAGGGCCTTCATCGACAGCGCCACCTTCCGGTCGGTGGTGTTGATGTCGATGATCTTCACGTCGACCTCCTGGCCCTCGTTCACCACGTCGCGCGGGTTCTCCACGCGCTCGTCCTTCAGCTCGGACACGTGGACCAGGCCCTCGATGCCGGGCTCGATCTCCACGAAGGCGCCGAAGTCCGCCACCTTGGTGACCTTGCCCTTCACCCGGCTGCCCACGGGCTGGCGCTCGGAGAGCGTCTCCCACGGGTCCTGGGTGAGCTGCTTGATGCCCAGCGAGAAGCGCTCGTTCTCCACGTCGATGTTGAGGACGACCGCCTCCACCTCGTCACCCTTCTTGTACAGCTCGCCCGGGTGCTTGATGCGCTGGGTCCACGAGATGTCGGACACGTGCACCAGGCCGTCCACGCCCTCCTCGACGCCCACGAAGACGCCGAAGTCGGTGACGTTGCGGACCTGGCCCTTGATGACGGAGCCGATGGGGTACTTGTCCTCCAGCAGCGTCCAGGGGTTCTGCTCGATCTGCTTCATGCCCAGCGCGATGCGCTTGGCCTTGGGATCGATGTCCAGGACGACCGCCTCCACCTCCTGGCCCACCTCCAGCATCTTCGACGGGTGCTTGAGGCGCTTGGTCCAGGACATCTCCGAGACGTGCACCAGGCCTTCCACGCCCTGCTCGATCTCCACGAAGGCGCCGTAGTCGGTGAGGCTGACCACCTTGCCCTTGACCCGCGTGCCCACCGGGTACTTCTCGTCCGCCCGGTGCCACGGGTCCTCCTGGATCTGCTTGAGGCCCAGGGAGACGCGCTCCTGCGCGGGGTCGAACTTGAGGACCACCACCCGGACCTCGTCGCCCACGTTGAACATCTCGCTCGGGTGGCCGATGCGCCCCCAGGACATGTCCGTGATGTGGAGCAGGCCGTCGATGCCGCCCAGGTCGATGAAGGCGCCGTAGTCGGTGAGGTTCTTCACCACGCCCTTGAGGACCGCGCCCTCCTTCAAGTTCTTCAGGGTCTCCTTCTTCATCTCCTCGCGCTGCTTCTCGAGGAGGACCCGGCGCGACAGCACGATGTTGCCGCGCTTCTTGTTGAACTTGATGACCTTGAACTCGAAGTCTTTGCCCAGGTACTGGTCGAGGTTCCGCACCGGGCGGATGTCGACCTGCGAACCGGGGAGGAACGCCTTCACGCCGATGTCGACGGAGAGGCCACCCTTCACGCGGCCGACGATGGTGCCCTTGACGATCTCGTCGCGCTCGCAAGCGGCGGAGATTTCGTCCCAGATCCGCATCTTGTCGGCCTTCTCCTTGGAGAGGACGACCATGCCGGTATCATTCTCGCGGGACTCGAGCAGCACCTCGACGGCGTCGCCCGCCTTGACCTGCACCTCACCGCGGGGATTGGTGAACTCCGAGATCGGGATCTGGCCCTCGGACTTGTATCCGATGTCGACGACCGCGTAGTCCTTGGTGACCTGGACGATCGTCCCCTTGACGATGTCCCCTTCCTTGAGGAGGCCTTCGCCCCCCCGCTCCTTCATCGACGCCTCGAACATCGTGGCGAAGTCCTCGTCGCCGCCCGAAGCCTCGACTCCCGTCTGGTTCACGTTCTGCTGCATTGGTTTGGGTTGTCCTGCCGTAAAGCCGAAAAACAGCCTTGCCCCGGATGAATGCCTTTCGAGCGCCCCGCGGAGCATGCGCGGCGCCCTACGTTTCCCCACCATTGGTGAAACGGAGCCGGGCACCCTAGACATCGACCCTGGGGGAGTCAAGCCGGCCGGCCCTGTTCTGCTAGCGTGCCGACCCCCCGATGGTGCACTCGACGACGCCCCGCGCCCTGGTGCTCCAGCATGAGGAGAACGAGGGACCTGGCCTGCTGGCTTCCGCGCTGGAGCGCGCTGGCTTCCAGGTGCTCGCCCGCATGCGCAAGGTGGAGCCGGGCGACGAGGACGCGCCGCTGGTGGTGGTGATGGGCGGGCCGCAGGCCGTCTACCGGGCGAGCGAGCATCCCTGGCTCCTGGACGAACTGCGCCTGCTCCGCGCCCGGCTGGAGCGCGGGCTCCCGTCGCTGGGCATCTGCCTGGGCTCGCAGCTCCTGGCGGCCGCCGCGGGGGCGCGCGTCTACCCCGGCGCACGCGGCGTGGAGCTGGGACTGCACCCGGTCTCCTGCACGGCGGAGGCGGCGGAGGACGAGGTCTTCTCCGCCCTGCCGCGCGACTTCCGGGTGCTGCACTGGCACGGCGACACCTTCGACCTGCCTCCCGGCGCGGTATGGCTGGCGGTCTCGATGCGCTACATGCAGCAGGCCTTCCGGGTGGGCTGCTCGTACGGCGTGCAGTTCCACCCGGAGCTGACGGGCGCCGCGTTCCTCGAGTGGGCGGACGCCGCCCCCGGCGAGGTCCCCGACCGGGCGGCGCTGGAGGCGGTGCGTTCGTTCCCGGAGGGCGAACCGGCCATCGGCGCGCTGCTGGATGGACTGGCCCGCTTCTTCAGCCGCCAGACGCGGCCTTGAGGACCTCGCGGGCGATCACCACCCGCTGGATCTCGCTGGTGCCCTCGTAGATGGTCTGCACCCGCGCGTCGCGGAAGTAGCGCTCCACCGGGAACTCGTCCAGGTACCCGTAACCGCCGTGGATCTGCACCGCCTTGTCGGCGGCGCGGTTGGCCATCTCGGAGGCGAAGACCTTGGCCATGGACGCCTCCTTCGAGAACGGGCGCCCCTGCTCCTTGAGCGACGCCGCGCGCAGGGCCAGCAGCTCCGCCGCGGAGAGCTCCGTCTTCATGTTGGCCAGGAACCAGCGGACGGCCTGGAAGTCGGCGATGGGCTGGTTGAACGCCTTCCGGTCCTTCGCGTAGCGGGTGGACGCCTCCAGGCACGCTCGCGCCACGCCGCACGCCTGGCTGGCGATGCCGATGCGCCCGCCGTCCAGGGCGGTCAGGGCGATCCGCATCCCGTCGCCCTCCTTGCCCAGCAACGCGTCTCCCCGGATGGCGCAGTCCTCGAAGGTGAGCGCCACGGTGTTGGACCCGCGCAGGCCCAGCTTGTCCTCGGGCTTGCCGGCGGTGAGCCCCTGGGGCCGGCCCTCCACCAGGAAGGCGGAGACGCCACGGTTCTTGTCGGGCCCGGTCCGCGCCCACACCACCATCACCTGCGCGTGGGTCCCGGAGGTGATCCACTGCTTGGCGCCGTTGAGCACCCAGGCGTCGCCGCGCCGGACGGCGGTGGTGCGGAGGGCGGCGGCGTCGGAGCCGCAGTGGGGTTCGGAGAGGGCGAAGGCGGCCACCGATTCGCCGGAGGTGATCTTCGCCACCGCGCGCTTCTTCTGCTCGTCCGTCCCGAAGCGGGCGATCAGCTCCGCGCACATGTTGTTGACGCCCATGGCCACGGAGGTGGAGGCGCACGCCTCGGACACCTCCATCATCGCCAGGGCGTACGACACCGCGCCGGCCGCCGCGCCCCCCAGCTCCTCGGGCACGTTGACGCCCATCAGCCCCAGCCCGGCCATCTCCTTGAGCAGGTCCGCCGGGAAGTGCTCCTCCCGGTCGTGCATCTTGGCGCGCGGGGCGATCCGCTCGCGCGCGAAGGCGCGGGCGGTGTCCCGGACCAGCCGCTGCGTCTCGGTCAGCTCGAGGTCCATGGATCGAACGTCAGTGCTGCGCCTTGAGGTTGAACGGGTACTCGATGGGTTGGACCTTCCCGTTCGGCGGCTTGGGGAAGGTCATGGAGGTCAGGACCGCCACCACGCACTCGTGCAGCTTGGGGTCCTTGAGCGTGGTGCCCCTGCGCTCCACCTTCGCCTTGGAGACGAGGCCTTCCGCGGTGACGACCCAGGAGGTCTTCAGCATCCCCTCCTTCGCCTTCGTCATCCCGGCGAGCATCTCGTTGTAGCAGGCCTGGATCTTGGGGAGGTTGTAGTCGATCACCTGCTTCACGCTGTCCGGCGTGAACGGGAGCTTCTCGACGTCCGGGCCGGGCTTCTCCGCCAGCGTCCCGGCGTCCGCCTGCGCCAGCGCCAGCCACGCCACCACCAGTCCCAGCCCGCTCATCTCGCGCCTCCTGGTCCTAGTCCTTGAGGACGTTGGTGGAGATCACGATCCGCTGGATCTCGCTCGTCCCCTCGTAGATCTCGGTGATGCGCGCGTCGCGCACGTGGCGCTCGGCGTCCATCTCCTTGCTGTAGCCCATGCCGCCGTGGATCTGGAGGCCCTTGTTGGCCACCCGGCTGGCCATCTCCGAGGCGTACAGCTTGGCCATCGCGCTCTCGGTGGTGTGCCGGACGCCGCGGTCCTTCATCACCGCCGCCTTGAGCAGGAGCAGCCGGGCGGCGTCGATCTCGGTGGCCATGTCGGCGAGCATGAACTGGATGGCCTGGTGGTCGCGGATCGGCTTGCCGAAGGTCTTCCGCTCGCCGGAGTACTGGACCGCCTCCTCGAAGGCGGCGCGGGCGATGCCCACCGCCTGGGCGGCGATGCCGATGCGCCCGCCGTCCAGGGTGCTCATGGCGACCTTGAACCCGTCCCCCTCGCTCCCCAGCATGTTCTTCACCGGGACCTTCATCTCCTCGAAGTACATGGAGCAGGAGGCGGCGGCGGAGATGCCCATCTTCCGGTCCGGCGGCTGCCGGACGAAGCCCGGCGTGTCGGTGGGGACCAGGAAGGCGGAGATGCCCTTGTGGCCCTTCTCCCGGTCCGTCATCGCGAAGAGGACGATGGCCTGGGCCCTGGGCCCCACGGTGATCCAGTTCTTGGACCCGTTGATGACGTACTCGTTGCCCTTGCGGACGGCGATGGTCTTCTGGGCCGCGGCGTCGCTGCCCGCCTCCGGCTCGGTGAGGCCGAAGCAGCCCAGCTTCTCGCCGCGGGCGAAGGGGACCAGGAACTCCTTCTTCTGGTCGTCGTTGCCGAACTTCAGCACCGGGTCGCAGTAGAGGGAGTTGTTGACGCTCATGATCACGCCGGTGGAGGCGCAGCCGCGGCTGATCTCCTCCATCGCCAGCGCGTAGGCCACGGTGTCCAGGCCCGCGCCGCCCAGCGCCTCGGGGACGGCGACGCCGAGGAGCGACAGCTCCGCCAGCTTCTTCACCGCCTCCTCGGGCCAGGCGTGGGTCTCGTCCCACTTGCGGGCGTTGGGGATCAGCTCCTTCGCGGCGAACTCGCGGGTGAGCTTCTGGATCTCCCGCTGCATCTCGGTGAGCTCGAAGTCCATGCTGGGGCCCTTTCTAGCGCGTCACTTGCCCTTGAACACGGGGGGGCGCTTCTCCAGGAAGGCCGCCATGCCCTCCTTTTGATCGGCGAGCTCGAAGCAGTGGCCGAACGCGACTGCCTCGCGATCGATCGCTTCGGCGAGCGGCAGGCCCACACCCGCGTTGATCACGTGCTTCGCGCCGGCCACGGCGCCCGGGCCGACCGCGGCGATCACGCGCGCGGTCTCGAGCACCTTGTCCAGCAATTCGCGCCGGGGAAACACCGCGTTGACGAGACCGATGCGCAACGCCTCCTCGGGACCGATCATGCGCCCGGTGTAGATCAGCTCGCGCGCGAGCCCGAGGCCGACGCGGCGTGCGAGACGCTGCGTGCCGCCGAACCCCGGCAGGATCCCGAGCTTGACCTCCGGCTGGCCGAACTTCGCCTTGTCCGAGGCATAGATGAAGTCGCATGCCAGGGCGAGCTCG
>DATBSS010000350.1:0-18185 GCA_036559665.1 Myxococcaceae bacterium | reverse complement strand
GAAACGCCTTGAAAATCTCAGGTCTCACGGCCCTGTGCGGGATAGCGACTGCGATGACCGTCACCGGATTCGGAGTTGCATGTGGCGTCTCCGCGACATCCGAGGATGAGGCGCTTCAGCATGTTCAACAAGGTGTGAGCTCCTCACAGGATGTTGGCATCCTGTCGTGGTCGGACATCGGCTCGCAGTTCGGCACTCCCGTCATAGGTGGGGATACCTTCGGTGCCAATAATGAGAAGCATCCTTCCTCCCTCTGCTCGGATTCGCCGGGCGGGCCGGACTTGTCCTACAAATGGGTCGCTCCTGCCAATGGAAGCTATAGATTTACAACTGCCGGCTCTGTGCTCGACACCGTGTTGCATATCTATGCTTTCGGTACGAGTACGCTCCTGGGGTGCCATGATGATGTTGCGCTCGGCTCGGATCACACCTCTTCTGTCGAGCTGGCCCTGTCGTCCGGGCAGGTAATTCTGATCGTTGTTGATGGTTACGAGCCCGTTGGCCCCAAAAACAGTTCGTTCAAGCTCAACATCTCGCAGATCTCGCAGAACTGCACGAATCCGCCCAGTGCCTGCTATGAGTCCCCGGGAATCTGGGATGGCAGTAGCTGCAGCTACGCTGCGAAGGTGTCGGGGGCGGCGTGTGATGACGGCGACGCCTGCACCGCCAATGACGTTTGCAACGGAGGCGGCTCGTGCGGGGGTGCTCCGATTGCGTGCAACAGCCCGCCCGGCCAGTGCTATGATTCCCCGGGGACGTGCTCCGGTGGGTCGTGCAGCTACTTTGCGAAGGTGTCGGGGGCGGCGTGTGATGACGGCAACGCCTGCACCGCCAATGACGTTTGCAATGGAGGCGGCTCGTGCGGGGGTGCTCCGGTTGCGTGCAACAGCCCGCCCGGCCAGTGCTATGATTCCCCGGGGACGTGCTCCGGTGGGTCGTGCGGCTACGCTGCGAAGGTGTCGGGGGCGGCGTGTGATGACGGCGACGCCTGCACCGCCAATGACGTTTGCAACGGAGGCGGCTCGTGCGGAGGGGCTCCGCTTGTCTGCACTCCTCCGGACTCGTGTACATCTGCCTACTGCTCTAATGGCGCGTGTCAATACGCAGGCGGGTGTGTTCCGGGCTATACTTGTTACCAGGGCACGTGCGTTTCCAACTGCGGCATCACCTGTCCTGATAACTCCTGTAACTACCATCTCGACGCTGAGAGCTGCTGTTGTGTGTCGAAGAACGGCTGTTCGCAGATTTGCGCTTGAGCAAGTACCGCACTCAAGCCGGGCGCGCCACGGAACGCGAGGGCGGTCACCCGCCGTACGGGCTGGTGAGCGGGTCCGGGTAGGGGATGTAGCCGATGTACGCGCCGGAGATGCCCTCCAGGTACGAGAGCGGGACCAGGGTGATGCCGTCGCGGTCCGGGTTCCCCTCCCAGCCGGTGGTGATCATCAGCGGCTGCCCTTCGGCGTCGAACCGGCCGCTGAAGATGGCCACGTGCCCGTCGCCGCCGTTGTTCGAGGTGGCCTCGAAGTAGACGGGCGCGCCCGCTGGCCAACTCTGGTAGCTCCGGTCGGTCTGCATGATGCCGTTGGCGATGGCGTCCGCGGCGGCGTCCTTCGCCGAGCCCTTCTGGAGCGCGGGGACGTGGCGGCCGTAGACGGAGGACGCGAACGCCTGGCAGTAGCTGTTCCACGCCTTGGGGTTCTCGCCCGCGGTGTCGGAGCCCGGTGTCTGGTACAGGTTGGAGTTCTGGAGGGTGGCGGTGTCCGGATTCATCTGGGCCCTCGCCGTGTCCAGCGCGTCGAGCTGGAGGTTCACGCGGCCCAGCGCCGCCATGGTCGGGCCGGCCATGATCGAGGCGCGGTCCTCGGGCGGGAGGTTCCGCAGGCTCTCCGGGGTGATCCCGCGCTGCGCCATCTCCTGTTGCACCAGGATCGGCAGGTCGCGGTCGAACTGCGCCACCGCCGCGTCGCCGGCCTCGCGGGCCTCGCGGTAGATCGCCGCCTGGTCCTCGGGCGGGAGGTGGATCATCAGCTCGGGGCTCATGGAGCTCAACACCCGCTGCTCGGCCTCCTGGCGCACGCGGTCCCGGGTCTGCTGCGTCGCCGGGCCGACCAGGGCGGCGGGGTCCACCGGGTTCGACAACATCGCGGCGGTCGCCTCGTCGATCGTGCCGGTGACGGGGAGGCCGTGCGTCTCCTGTAAGCGCTTCACCACGCGCTGGGTGGTGTCGCCGAAGTTGCCGAAGTTGCCCTCCATCGCCTTGCGCTCGTCCGGGGTGACCGCGCCGATCTCGATGAGGCGGCGCTGGAGCTGCTCCACCCCCTCCGCGTCCCGGCTGCCTTTCTGGAGGCCCACCAGGCCGCTCAGGTCCGGCCCGTCCGCGAGCATCCGATCGGCGACCTTCCCCAGGCCGGACGCCTGGATCGCCGAGTCGCGCTGCGGGCCGGGCGGCAGGCTCAGCACGTGCTTCACCGTCTCCTGCGGCACCGCCACCGGGTTGACGTAGCTCGGGTGCGACGCCTGCCAGGCCCCCATCGTCGGGTAGGTCACCGAGGGCCGGTTCGGATCGACGACGCTGCCGTCCGGGCGCTGGACCACCGCGTGCCCGGAGTTGTCCCGCCGGTCCTGGAAGAGCACCACCTGGTCGCCCGGCTTCGCCAGCGTCACCGCCCGCTCCAGGCAGTTGGCGTTCCCGTCGCCCAGCCGCTCGGTGCGGAGCGAGGTGGGCGGAGGCGCGGTCGGGTTCAGCACCACCGGCGGCCTGGGCGCCGCCGCCGGCTTGAAGGACGCCGCCGCGGGGGCAGGAGAGGGCGACGGCTTCGCGGCCGGAGCCGGGGTGGGCTTGGGTGCGGGAGCCGCGGGCTTCGGCGGCGGGGGTGGGATGAGCTTGGGGATCATGTCGTCGCTCCTTGCGAAGGCGACACGCCCTCTCGAATTTCGGATGCATTCCGGTCGGGCACCCAGCGATCTCGCGTGCATGCGCGAGCGAGCGCGGCGTCGTGGGTGACCAGGACCAGCGCGCCCGGGTAGGCCTGGAGGGCGGCCTGGAGCCGCTCGATGGACGGAAGGTCCAGGTGGTTGGTGGGTTCGTCCAGCATCAGCGCCCACACCTGCCGGTCCAGCGCGCTCGCCAGCATCGCCTTGCGCGCCTCGCCAGGCGAAGGCCGCCGGGTGCGGAGCAGCCGCTCCGGATCCACGCCCAGCGCCGCCGCCAGGGACAGCACCCGGCCGCGCGGCTCGCGGGGGAGCGCGCGGATGGCCTCCACCGCCGCCAACTCCTCGTCCGGCGACAGGTCCTGCGGCAGGAGCAGGATCCGCTCGGTGGGCACGCGGGCGCCGGCGGCGAGCGCGCGCAGGAGCGTGGTCTTCCCGGCGCCGTTCGGGCCGTCCAGGTGGACCCGGTCGTCGCGGCGGAGGAAGCGGCCGCCGCCCTCGGCGATCCACTCCGACGGCGCCGGCGCGTAGCCCAGCATCACCGGCGCGCCCAGCTCCTTCTCCACGCGGAGCTCCTGGAGCGCCGCCTCCGCCCGCGCCAGCGCCGAGCCCCCTGACGCCACCCGCTGGCCCAGGTGCTTCTCCGCCTTCTCCACCCGGAAGTCCGCGCCCAGCCCGCGCGCGTCGCTGTCGTTGACGTCCTTCATCCGGCGGCGGGTGGAGCGTTGGGCGGCGGCGCCCGCGGCCGCGCGCCGGCGCTGGTCCAGCTCCGCGGCGATCGCGTCGCGGCGGCGGCGGCGCTGTTCTCGCTCCTCGGCGGTGGCCTCCGCCTCGCGGGTCCACTCGTGCGACGCGGCCGTGTAGGGGCCCGGCCAGAGCGCGGCGGTGCCACCCGAGAGCCGCAGCGTGCGCTCCGTGAGCGCGTCGAGGAGCTCGCGGTCGTGGGAGACGATGACGCCCGCGCCGCGGAACCGGCGGAGGGCGTCCACCAACCAGCCGCGCGCCTCGGCGTCGAGGTGGTTGGTGGGCTCATCCAAGAGCAGCACCTCCGGCTCCCGCGACAGCGCGCCGGCCACCTGCCACCTCCGGCGCTCGCCGGGGGAGAGCGTGCTCCAGGCGTCGAGCCGCGCCGGGTCCAGCCGCAGCCGGGCCATGAGGCGGAACGCGGCCCGGTCCGTCGCGGACGCCAGCGCCAGGACGGCGTCGCCGGGCTCGCCGACGTCCTGGACGCAGACCTGGATGGCGGCATCCGGTGGGACGCGTTCCACCTGGCCCGCGGTGGGTTGGAGCGTGCCTGCCAGGAGACGCAGCAGGGTCGTCTTGCCGGCGCCGTTGGGGCCGACGAGGCCGGTCCAGCCGGGGCCGAGGTGGACGTCGAGGTCTCGCAGCAGGGGCTCGGGGTCGCCCGGGAAGGCGAACGCCGCGCCGCGCGCGCGGAGGGAAGGCATGGAAGCGGACACGAGGTGCTCCGGAGGTCGGCCGGACGGCCGGGGGAACTGCGAGCGGGGACGCGGTTTCCGGAGCTAGGAGCGCACTGGCGTAGGTGTCCTGGTGACGAACCGTAATGACGGCGCGCGGGCCGCGCAACTGACGGCGCCCGGCGTTAAGGTTCGGGAAGCGATGGCCGACGAAGCCCCGCCGTACTGGATGCTCATCTCGGTGCTCTTCAGCTCCGTCCCCCTCCAGCCGCCGCTGGCGATGGCGCTGTACCACGTGGCCTACGAGCTGGAGCGCACCTCGGCCGGCGAGGGCGAGATCAGCTCCGGCCTGGCGCACGGGCGGGTGGTGAACCTGCGCAAGGACGTGCTGCTGGGCTCCATCGGCGGGCCGTCCTTCGAGGCGGAGTTGGAGACGGAGCGCGGCAAGGCGCAGGTCCGCTTCCTCCTCACCCGCCAGGGCCTGCGGATGCGCGACGAGCAGGAGCCGTCCTCTCCGCGCGCCTGGGCACCATCCCGCGCCCAGCTGCCGAACTGAGGCCTGCGTGCCCAGGAAGGCGAAGGCGTCAGGCGCGAAGGTCCCGGGCTGGGAGCACTACTTCCCCATCCCGCGCGGTCGCGCCTTCGAGGTGGTGCTGGAGCGCCCGCCGTTCCCGGTGCGTGGCCGTGGCACGGTGGTGAAGCGCACCGCCTCGTCGATCCACATCCGGCTGGAGGTCAAGGGCGGGTTCCTCGTCCCCAACATCTCCGCCGACCTGGAGCTCACCTACTCGGGCGAAGGCGGCGGTAACGCCGGTCACCTCGAGGTCGCGGTGGGCGCGCGGCGCGAGTCGTTCGACGACCGGGACGTCACCATCCGCTCCCAGCCGCAGAAACGGGTGCGCGAGATCGCTCCCTCCGTGGCGCGCCAGGGCCGCAGCGCCCGCGTGACGCTCCACGCCACCGGCGGCGGCGAGTGCCGGCTCTCCGCTCAGGGCTTCGAGATCCGCCTCACCAGTCGGGACAGTGGCAGCGGATGATCTCGCCGCACACCTCGAACGTCCCGTCGCACGACACCGCGGCGATACCCTCGGTCGGCGTGCCCGCGTCTGGGTCCGGTTCCTGCCAGTGCACGTGGCAGCCCAGCCCCGAGGTGGGCCGGGCGTCCAGCCGGACGCGGCAGCCGCCGTCGATCGCCACGCCCCAGTTGGTGTTGTCGTCCCCCGCCGAGGTCCCGAGCGGGAAGGCGGTCAACAGCAGCGCGGCGAACGCGCCGGAGGCGACGACCAGTGAGCGCCTGGCGGAGGACGATCGCACCGCCTTTGGCTTCACAGAGTCAACCGTATCCATGCGCTTCCCCTCCCGCGAACGCGACGGCAAGGTGGCCACGTCTACCTGAGACGGCAACTCGCGGATGTGACGGGGTGCGGTGCAGCATTGTAATCCGGCGAGCAGATCGTAACCTCGCGATTCATGGCTGACTCGTCTCGGCGCACGGCGGAGGACGAGCGCCTCCTCGCCGACCAGCAGCGCGACGCCAACTGGAAGCGCTGGGGCCCGTACCTCCCGGAGCGGCAGTGGGGCACCGTGCGCGAGGACTATTCGGGCGAGGGCGACACCTGGAACCACTTCCCGCACGAGCACGCGCGCAGCCGCGTCTACCGCTGGGGCGAGGACGGGCTGCTGGGGATCACCGACCGGCAGTGCCGCCTCTGCTTCGCGCCCGCGCTGTGGAACGGGCGCGACCCCATGCTCAAAGAGCGCCTCTTCGGCCTCACCGGCCCACAGGGCAACCACGGCGAGGATGTGAAGGAGGTCTACTTCTACGTCGACGCCACCCCCACGCACTCGTACCTGAAGGCGCTCTACAAGTATCCGCAGGCGGAGTTCCCGTACCAGGCGCTGGTCGACGCCAGCGGCGAACGCGGGCGCGGCGACCCGGAGCCGGAGCTGCGCGACCTGGGCACCTTCGACGGCGGCTACTTCGACCTCCAGGTGGAGTACGCCAAGGTCGCGCCCGAAGACGTGCTGATCAAGCTCACGGTCACCAACCGCGGGGACGCGGAGGCGCCCTGCTGGCTGCTGCCGCAGATCTGGTTCCGCAACACCTGGTCCTGGGGCCGGTCCGGCGAGGGGTACTCCACCCAGAAGCCGTCCATGCGCGCGGCTGGCGGCGAGGTGGAGATCGACCACGAGGCGCTGGGCCGCTACCGCCTGGCCATCGACCCCGAGGTCTCCGGCGCCGAGCTGGCCTTCACCGAAAACGAGTCCAACTTCCAGCGCCTGTGGGGGCAGCCGAACCGCCACCGCTTCGTGAAGGACGCCTTCCACGATTTGGTAGTCGAAAAGAAGAGGGACGCGGTGAATCCGGCGCGCGAGGGGACCAAGGCCGCCTGGGTGGTGCACCGGACGCTGGCGCCGGGGAAGTCGCTCACCGTGCGGCTGCGGCTGTGGGCCGAGCCGGCGGGCGCGCCCCGCGGCGGCGGCTTCGGCGAATTCGACCGCACGCTGGAAGCGCGGCGCGAGGAGGCGGACGCGTTCCACGCCGCGCGCGCCCACCCGAGGATGGACGCGGAGGAGCGGCGGGTGATGCGCCAGGCCTACGCCGGCCTCCTGTGGACCAAGCAGTTCTACGCCTACGCGGTGCGCGAGTGGCTGGAGGGCGATCCCGCGCACCCGCCGCCGCCGAAGGAGCGGAAGCAGGGCCGCAACGCCGACTGGCCGCACCTGTACAACCGCGACGTCATCTCCGTGCCCGACAAGTGGGAGTACCCCTGGTACGCGGCCTGGGACCTGGCGTTCCACATGGTGCCGTTCGCGCGGATGGACCTCGACTTCGCCAAGGAGCAGCTCATCCTGTTCCTGCGCGAGTGGTACATGCACCCGAACGGGCAGCTCCCCGCGTACGAGTTCGGGCTCTCGGACGTGAACCCGCCCGTGCACGCCTGGTCCTGCTGGCGCGTCTACAAGGCGTCCGGCCCGGACGGGCAGCGCGACCGGATGTTCCTGGAGCGCGCCTTCCAGAAGCTGCTGCTCAACTTCACCTGGTGGGTGAACCGCAAGGACGTGGCCGGCAAGCACCTCTTCTCCGGCGGTTTTCTCGGCCTCGACAACATCGGCGTGTTCGACCGCTCCAAGCCGCTCCCCACCGGCGGCGCGCTGGAGCAGGCGGACGGCACTGCCTGGATGGCGTTCTTCTGCGCCTCCATGCTGCGGATGGCGATGGAGCTGGCCCGCTGGGACGCCGCCTACGAGGACATCGCCTCCAAGTTCTTCGAACACTTCATCGCCATCGCCGACGCCATGAACACCCTGGGCGGCACCGGGCTGTGGGACGAGGAGGACGGCTTCTATTACGACCAGCTCTCGATGGGCCGGAAGAGCTACCCGCTGCGCATCCGCTCCATGGTGGGCCTGGTGCCGCTCACCGCCGCCGTCATCCTCGAGGACGACGTGGTGGCCATGCACCCCGGCTTCCAGAAGCGGCTGAACTGGTTCGTGGAGAACCGCCCGGACCTGGCCGCGCACATCGCGTACCTCTGCCCCATCGACAAGAAGGGCCAGTGCCACCGGCTGCTCGCCATTCCCTCCGAGGACCGGCTGCGCCGCGTGCTCCGCTACGCCTTCGACGAGAAGGAGTTCCTCTCGCCCTACGGCATCCGGTCGCTCTCGCGCGTGCACCTCGAGCACCCGTTCGAGCTGAACGTGGACGGCGAGGAGTACCGGGTGCAGTACGTGCCCGGCGAGTCGGACAGCGGCATGTTCGGCGGCAACTCCAACTGGCGCGGGCCGGTGTGGTTCCCGCTCAACTTCCTGCTGGTGGAGGCGCTGGCCCGCTACCACCGCTTCTACGGCGACGGCTTCACCGTCGAATACCCCACCGGCTCCGGGCGGCAGGTGACGCTGGACGTGGCGGCGCGCGACCTGGCGGCCCGCCTCTCCCGCCTGTTCCTCCCCGGCGAGGACGGCCGGCGCCCCTGCCACGGGGACGACGAGCGGTTCGCGAGCGATCCGCACTGGCGGGACCTGGTCCTGTTCTACGAATATTTCGACGGCGACACCGGGCGGGGCGTGGGCGCCTCGCACCAGACGGGGTGGACCGCGCTGGTCACCCGCTGCCTGGAGATCGCCGCCGAGGGGAGAGCGCGATGACCGAAGCGGGAGCCGGGCGAGAGGCGATCACCATCGAGACGCACGACCGGCCGGGGTTGCCGATCCTCCGGGCGCGGGCGCCGGACCCGTGCGCGCTGGTCATCTTCGGCGCCACCGGGGACCTGGCGCAGCGCAAGCTGCTCCCCGCCCTCTACAACCTGCACCGCGAAGGCTGGCTGCCGGAGAACCTGGGGGTGGTGGCCTACAGCCGCTCCGCCTCCGACACCGAGGAGTTCCGGCGCAAGGCGAAGGAGTCGGTGGCGAAGTTCTCCCGCTCCGGCCTGGAGGATGCCTCCTGGGCCACGTTCGTGGACCGCATCGAGTGCCAGCCCGGCGCGTTCGACGACCCCCAGGCCTACGCCCGCCTGCGCGAGCGGCTGATCGGGATCGACAAGGAACGGCAGACCGGCGGCAACCGCCTCTTCTACCTCGCCACGCCGGCCAGCAACTTCCCGGAGATCCTGGGGCACCTCACCGCCGCCGGGCTGATCACCCGCGCCCCCAACGCCGCGCACCGGCCGTGGGCGCGGGTGGTGATCGAGAAGCCCTTCGGCCGCGACCTCGCCAGCGCGAAGGACCTCAACCGGCTCCTGGGCGAGATGCTGGACGAGAGCCAGGTCTTCCGCATCGACCACTACCTGGGCAAGGAGACCGTCCAGAACATCCTGGTCTTCCGCTTCGCCAACTCCATCTTCGAACCGCTCTGGAACAACAACTACGTCGACCACGTGGAGATCACCGCGGCGGAGGAGCTGGGCGTGGAGACCCGCGCCAGGTTCTATGACGAGACCGGCGTCATCCGGGACATGGTCCAGGGCCACCTGATGCAGGTGCTGGCGCTGGTGGCCATGGAGCCGCCCCCGTCCTTCGGCGCGGAGGACATCCGCGACGAGAAGTCGAAGGTCTTCCGCACCCTGCGGCCCATCGCTCCCGAGGAGGTGTCGCAGTCGGTGGTGGTGGGCCAGTACAAGGGCTACCTCCAGGAGAAAGGCGTGGCGACCGGCTCGCACACGCCGACGTTCGTCGCGCTCAAGCTGCAGATCGACAACTGGCGCTGGAACGGGGTGCCCTTCTACGTGCGCGCCGGCAAAAGGCTGGCGCGGCGGATGACGGAGGTCTCCATCCACTTCAAGAGCGTGCCCTTCTGCCTCTTCAAGCAGGACGACCTCTGCCAGCGTCTGGAACCGAACGTGCTCACCATCCGGATCCAGCCCAAGGAGGGCATCGCGCTCGGGTTCGAGTGCAAGATCCCCGGCGAGGATCTCGCCGTCTCCGGCGTCACCATGGACTTCAACTACTCGGGCGCCTTCCACCAGCAGCCACAGGAAGCCTACGAGCGGCTGCTGCTGGACTGCATGCGCGGGAACGCCACCCTGTTCGCGCGGCGCGACGAGGTGGAGAAGGCGTGGTCGCTGGTGACGCCGATCATCGAGGCGCTGGAGAAGGCGCCCCAGGGGCCGGTCCAGTACGAGCCGGGCGGTCCCGGCCCCGAGGAAGCCAAGGACCTGCTGCGCCGCGACGGCCGGCGCTGGACGCCGCTCAAGTGAGCGTCTTCGTCGCCCAGACCGCGGAGGGGATGGCCGAGCGCGCCGCGGACCGCATGGTCTCGCTGATCGCCGAGGAGGTGGCCCGCTCGGGCGGCTGCGCGGTGGCGCTCAGCGGCGGCAGCACGCCGGGTCCCATCCTGCGGCGGCTCTCGGGCGCGTCCCTCCCCTGGGCGGCCATCCGCTGGTACTTCGTCGACGAGCGCTGCGTCCCCCCGGACGACCCGCAGAGCAACTACCGCGGCGCGAAGGAGGCGCTGTTCGACCGCGCGCCCATCGACCCCGGCCACGTCTTCCGGATGGAGGGCGAGCGCCCGGACCGGGACCAGGCGGCGGAGGACTACGCGCGGCGCCTGCCGGAGCGGATCCACCTCGCGCTGCTGGGCATCGGCGAGGACGGGCACTTCGCCTCGGTGTTCCCGGGCTCGCCGCTGGTGAACGAGATGGCGCGCCCGGTGGCGGCCGTCGGCGACAGCCCCAAGCCGCCGCCCTGGCGGCTCACCCTCACCCCCGCCGCGCTCCATGGCACCAAGGGGTTGATGGCGGTGGGGGGAGCGGGGAAGGCGGCCGCGGTGCGCCGGGCGCTGCAGGGGGACGAGTTGCCCACCGCCGTCCCCTCCCGGTTGTGGCGCGCGCACGAATGGGTGTTGGACCCGGCGGCGGCCGGCGAGCTGAAGGCGTGAGGGCGTTTCGATTCGAAAGGACGCGGCGATGACGGCACAGGCGCAGGTGGGGTTGGCCGGGCTAGGCGTGATGGGAGCCAATCTGGCCATGAACATGGAGGACCACGGGTTCTCCACGGCGGTCTGGAACCGCGGCGCCGAGGCGCTGGACCAGTTCATGGCGAAGGTGAAGGGGAAGAAGTTCGTCCCCACCCGGTCCCTGGAGGAATTCGTCGCTTCGCTGGAGCGGCCGCGCCGCATCGTCCTCATGCTCACCGCCGGCGCGCCGGTGGACATGACCATCGAGAAGCTCAAGCCGCTGCTCCAGCCGGGCGACGTGGTGGTGGACGGCGGGAACTCCTGGTTCAAGGACACCCAGCGGCGCGAGCAGGACCTCACCGCCGCCGGCTTCTCGTTCGTGGGCCTGGGCGTCTCCGGCGGCGAGGAGGGCGCGCGCTACGGCCCGTCACTGATGCCCGGCGGCAAGAAGGAGGCCTTCGAGCGGCTCAAGCCGGTGCTGGAGGCCATCGCCGCCAAGACCGACTCCGGGCCCTGCACCACCTGGGTCGGCCCGGACGGCGCCGGTCACTTCGTGAAGATGGTGCACAACGGCATCGAGTACGCCGACATGCAGCTCATCGCCGAGGTGTACGACCTGCTCCGGCGCGGTGCCGGACTCCCCGCCTCGCGGATGGCGGAGATCTTCGCCGGGTGGAACAAGGGCCCGGTGGAGGGCTTCCTGATCGAGATCACCGCCAAGGTGCTGGCGGTGAAGGAGGGCCAGACGCCGCTGGTGGACCTGGTGCTGGACAAGGCCGGGCAGAAGGGCACCGGGAAGTGGACCACGCAGATCGCCCTCGACCTGGGCGTGCCGGTGCCGTCCATCGCCGCCGCCCTCGACGCGCGCGTGCTCTCCAGCATGAAGGAGGAGCGGGTCGCGGCCGGCGCCGTGGTCCAGGGGCCTCCCGCCGGGGACAAGGCCACCGTCGCCGCCATGGTGGGGCAGGTGGAGTCCGCGCTCCACGCCGCCAAGATCTGCACCTACGCGCAGGGGATGCGGCTGATCCAGACCGCCTCGAACGAGTACAAGTGGAACGTCTCGCAGCGGGAGATGGCGCGGATCTGGAAGGGCGGCTGCATCATCCGCGCGCGCCTGCTGGACACCATCATGAAGGCCTTCGAGCGCCGGGCGGACCTCCCCAGCCTGCTCCTCGACCCGGACTTCGCGCAGACCATCGCGGCCAAGCAGCAGGCCTGGCGCGAGGTGGTGGCCACCGGCGCCCGGCTGGGCATCCCGATGCCGGCGATGTCCTCCGCGCTCGCCTACTACGACTCGTACCGGAGCCCGGAGCTGCCGCAGAACCTCACCCAGGCGCAGCGCGACGCCTTCGGCGCGCACACGTACCAGCGGCGCGATCGGCCCGAGGCCGGCTTCGTGCACACGGACTGGCTGGGCAGCGGGAAGTGACTCAGATAGGCGTGGACGCCACGCGGTCGGCGAAGTCGAGGTAGGCGGCCAGCACCTCGGACGGACGCTCCAGCTGCGGGTAGTGGCCGGTGCGCTCCATCAGGACCACGTCCGGCTTCGGCACCAGCTCCAGGTACCGCTTCGCCATGTGGCGACCGGAGACCGGGTCGTCCGCGCCGCAGATGAAGCGGAGGGGGAGGGTGGCGCGCTGGAGGGCGCCCACCCAGCGCTCGCGGTGGCGTCGTCGTTCGGCCATGTAGCCGATCAACCGCGGCATCACCGCGCGCCCGTCGTTGTGGAGGATCAGCTCCCACAGCGCGTGGAGATCGGCGTCCGGCGGCTGCGCGTCCGGGGAGAGGATGGCCCGCATGGCGCGGGTGAAGCGCGCCTGGTCGAATCGCTGCGCCAGCCACGGCCCCAGCGGCGAGGCCAGCAGGCGCTGCGCGAACCTCGGGCGGTGTCGCTCCGGGAACAGCCCGCCGTTGAGGAAGCAGACGGAGCGGATGGCCGTGCCGCGCTGCCCGCGCTCCACCCGCCCCTGGTACCGGGCCAGGAGCTCCTGGGCGACGGAGTTTCCGTAGTCGTGCGCCAGCACGTGCACCTCTTCGAGGCGGAGCTGGCGGCACAACCCTTCGAACAGGTCCGCCTGGTCGGTGATGCGGTAGTCGTAGGGGCGCGGCTTGGAGGAGAACCCGAAGCCCATCATGTCCGCGGCCACGCAGCGGAAGCGCTGGACCAGCGGCTCCCAGATCGGCGCGAAGTCGTAGGAGGCGGTGGGGAAACCGTGGACGATCAGCAGCGCCGGGCCCTGGCCCTCCTCCCGGAAGAAGACGTGGTACCCGCGGTGGTCGTAGTCCTGCCCGGTCCGCTTCCAGTCTTCGAGGCGCATACCGTCGCGACCGCTCCTTCTAGAGATCCTTGAGGAACGACACCTGCTGCTTGAGCACCCGGTACCCCAGGTGCTGGTAGAACTCGTGCGCGCCGGTGCGGACGACGTTGGAGCGCAGCCGCACCGCGCCCAGCCCCAGGTTGCGCGTCCACCGCTCCACCGCGGTCACCAGCACCTTCCCCACGCCGGTGCAGCGGGCCTGCTCGTCGACGATGAGGGCGGCGATCTCCACGTAGTCCTCGGACTCGATGGTCTCGCGCCGGGTGGCGTGGACCGCGCCCAGCAGCCGCCCGTCGTCCATCGGCGTGGGCGCCACCAGCACCCGGTGGACCAGCGGGCGCGCCACCAGGCGGTCCACGCGTTCGGTCATCGAGCGCAGGTCGGTCGGGTATCCGAGCTGGCGGCAGAGGTCCACCAGGGCGGGGACGTCGTCCATCCGGGCGGGGCGGGTGTGGGGCGGAAGGGGACGCGTCATGACTGGCCGGGCAGGGTGTCCAGGCGGCGGACGCCGGGCACCGTGAGGGTGAAGTCGGCCCCGAAGGCGAGCGCGGGCGTGGTGGCGCCGGCGGGCGCGCGCTCCAGCACCGCCTGCACCGCGTTCAGCGCCGAGTGGGACGTGAAGTCATAGCCGTCCGGGCACTCCAGCCACGCCTGCCGCTCCTCTCCACCCGAGCCTCGCGCGCGCGCCCACACGAAGGTGCGCGTCCGCGCCCGCCCCGCCTCGTCCGCACCGCGCACGTTGGCGTCGGCGTACTTCTGGATGGCGCGCTGGACGCGTCCGGAGGCGAGCAGCGGGCGCGACGCCGCGAGGCTGAAGGTGACCACCGGCCAGGCGACCATCAACATGCGGGCCAGCTGTGACGGGATGACCAGGAGCACGGTGATGTCCGGCGCGCCGGTGGTGCGGTACGCGGTCTCGAGATCCGCCAGCGCCATCGGCATCGCCCACGCGTTCCGCTCCGAGAGGCGGATCCGCCGCACGCCGCGGCCCAGGGGAACTTTCTGGAGCGTGCCGCCGCGGCGCACCCAGGCGCCTTGCGGGAGGAAGCCGAACAGCGACTTGTACGTGCCCGGGCTGGGGCGGCCGAGCATGGCGAGGGCGATCTCCAGCGACCGCGCGCCACCGCGCTCTCGCAGCGGATCCGCCACGTACCGCGCCAGGCAGTCGGAGGGCACCACGTCGAAGCCGACGCCGGAGATCAGGCACACGCCGCGGTCCTTCGCCTCCGCGTCCATGCCCAGGACCTGCTGGAAGACGGAGCGTTCGCCGGTGATGTCCAGGTAGTGGGCCTTCGCGTCCAGGCAGGCGCGCACCATGGGCGCTGCGGTGTCCACGAACGGGCCGGCGGCGTGGAGGACCGCGCGGACGCCCGCCAGCGAGCGCCGGAGCGCCGCCGGGTCGTCCAGGCCCACCGCGCGGAACGGCATCCCCAGCCGCTCGGCCAGCGGCTTCAGCTTGGCCTCCGAGCGCCCGGCCAGCAGTGGGCGGAGTCCGCGGCGCTTGGCCTCTTCGGCCAGGAGCACGCCCGTGTACCCGGTCGCGCCGTACAGCATCCAGCCGTCGTGATCCGTAGAGGGCATCCGGGGCAGACAGGTAGCACGGATCCATCCGCGGGCGAGCTCATTGACCGTCGGAATGACCGGTTCGTAGGCTCTCGAGGATGGCGCGCATTTCGACGATCGCGGTCGTGGTGGCGCTCGCGCTGTCCTGCGCCCGGATCGTCGTCGGCCTCATCACGCCGGAGCACTTCCAGTTCAGCGAGGTGGTATCCCTCAGAAACGACGGCAAACCCGGAGGGTGGCAGGCGGTCTGCATCCAGGCGACGCTGCGCGACGGGAACACGGGCCAGACCGTGAGGTGCGACTTCGAGGTGGGTATGCCGCTCCGCAATGGCGAGCAGGGGCTGATCACGCGACCATTCGCGCAAACGGCCGCTGCTGTGGCGGCGAACAATGCGGCGCAGTTACTGCTGTCGCGGTTCGAGGCTGGCGCGATGCTTGGGATGCTGTGCCAGCAATTTCGTCCAGCCATGGAGGCGCAACTCGGCGCGGCCATCGCGGGCGCCAGGGTGTCGACGTGCGAGAGGAAGGGCATTCCCACCGTCCGTTTCGACGGCTCGCCCCTGCATTGAGCGATGAGCGGCCTCGACCGAGAGGGATTCCTGCGCACGGCCTCGACCTTCTACGTGGCCGGCGTGCTGGAAGGTGAAGCGTTCCGGGAGGCCCCTGAGAGGAAGCGATTTCAAGAGGCGTGGGAACGTGCACTCTCGAAGCAAGAGCGCTGGCAGGACATGGTGGACAGGGTCCAGTCGGAGTTGCCGAACGCGAGCGTCAGCGACACCACTGCGCCGTATGCCATGGCCTCGCAGCGATGCTGCGTCTATCTCATGAACCGGGAGGCGGACGAGCCGGCAAGGACCTACAACGTCGTCATCGCCCTCGCCAGCGTGCTCGTGCCCTATTATCACCTGTATCAGGTAGGGATCGAAAACGAGGCTGGCGACTACATCCGCGGACCTCCTCAACCTCGTCCCAGGGATGGGACGGAGGGAAGGGTCGCCGACCTCCTGGCACGACACGTCGAACAGGAGACGGGATACCAGGAGTTCCCCTCGGAGTACGAGTCCATCGTCGTTCCGGAGATCTCGGTCAGAAACCTGCTTCCCGGGCGCGCGACGCTGCTGGACGCGCTCTTCGATGACGCCAGGAGCAACATCCCATAAGGTGATTCCCCCGTGGCCCGCGTCTTCATCAGTTACGGGCGCCTGGAGCCCGACACCGGCCTCGCCCGAGCGGTTCATCAGGCCCTCGCCGCGGACGGGCATCAGGTGTTCCGCGATGAGGACATGGAGGTCGGTACGCTCTGGGGCGAGCGGATCGATGACGAGCTTCAGCGGGCAGACGTCCTGGTCGCGCTCCTCTCCGAGGCCTCCGCCCAGCGCGACATGGTCCGAGGGGAGATCGACAAGGCGGTGCGGCTGAAGAAGCGGATCCTCCCTGTCCGGCTGGCGTACCGCGCGCCCTTCGCCTATCCGCTGAGCGCGTGGGTGGACCCGCATAACCACGGGTACTGGGACGGCCCCCAGGACACCTCGAAGGTGGTGGAGGCGCTGAGGCGGGCTGTGGCGGCGGCTGGACCGCCGGCCTCGCCGGCCTCGCCGCCGAGCGCGAAGGCGCCGCCACCCGAGGATGACAAGCAGTACGTGGCCAGGCTCCAGCGGCTGCGTGCGGAGATCGAGGCCACGCTGCGCGGCTCGCCGCCGTTGGTGCGCGCGCTGGCGGAGAAGCTGGGGTTGGAGGCGGCGGAGCCGGGCGCGGACCAGGTCGCCGCGGCGCTGTTGGAGGCAAAGGGTGCGGAGGTGGCCAGGGTCCTCCGCCGGCTCGACGCGGACGCCTCCCAGGATCGCCGATGCGTGCGAGAGCTGCTTTGGCGCATCCTGCCCATGGTGGCCGATTGGAGCTCCGCGGTGGAACAGGCGAGGGCCGCCTTCAGTACCGGGGGCACCAGCCTGGAGCTTCCGCTGCGGAGCGAGACCATCGCGGCGCTGGTGATGGCGGGCGCGGACGGGCGGCCGGCTGAACTGGACCCAGTCTCCGCCCGTGGCAAGGGCCAGGTGTCTCCCCCGGCCGCCTGGTACGCGCCCGTGTTCCCGAACCGGCAGGAACTGCTGGACTCGTTCGTCGTCGCGCTGGGAGCCCAGGGTGGGCCCACCGCGTCGGTGTGGGCCGACGTGAAGAAGACGTGGAACGACCCCGCCGAGCTCCGGATCGCCGTGGCCGCCCAACTGAAGGAGCTCGCCGACCCGGGCTCGCCGGACTGGCTCCCGCATTACCTGCTCTACGTCGACCAGGCCATGGCTCCGCGCGCCGGCCAGGGCGGGGCAGGCGCCTTCTGGAGGGTGGTCCAGGACGCCCTCGGCTCCGAGTTCCCGGCGCTGCGGCTCGTCCGGTTGACCGGCGGGCCGGAGCAGCTCCGGGCCGAGATCGACGTAGTTACGCAGATCCGGGCGCTCCTCCGCGCCTCGGGGTGATTCAAATCGAGATCGCGCCCCGCTACAGCGGCAGGCGCCAGGGGACCGAGACATGCCCAGGAACGCCGAAGTCGAGAAGATCAACCCTGGCGACCAGGTCGCGCTTCGCCCACGGCGGGGCCTGCCGGCCTCGGTCCACGTTTTCGACGAGGACTCGCTGCTGGCCATCCGCGCCGCGCTCGCCACCGGCCGGCCCCTGCTCGTCCGCGGCGAGCCGGGCACCGGCAAGAGCCAGCTGGCGCGGGCCGCGGCGGAGGTGCTGGGCTGGCCCTTCCTCCCGCACGCGGTAGATGGCCTGACCGAGACGCGGGACCTGCTCTGGACCGTAGATGCCGTCGCCCGGCTCGCCGAAGCGCAGGTCATGGCGACCCTCAAGGACGCCGCCGGCCCGCAGCAGGTCCGCGATCTGATTGGCATTGGCCGCTTCGTGAGGCCGGGCCCGCTGTGGTGGGCGTTCGACTGGCGCGAGGCGCGCGAGCAGGCCGCCCGGTCCGGCGCGCTCGAACCAGAGCGCCCGGAGGGGTGGACCGAGGCCAAGGGCGCGGTGGTGCTGATCGACGAGATCGACAAGGCGGACGCGTCCGTCCCCAACGGGTTGCTGGATGCGCTCGGGCACGGAGCGTTCGAGGCGCCCGGCCGCGGACCCGACCGGCCGGTGGTGATGGACCAGGCGTGTAAGCCGCTGGTGGTCATCACCACCAACGAGGAGCGGGCACTCCCCGATGCATTCCTGAGGCGCTGCTGGGTGCTCCACCTCGCGCTCCCCGAGGAGCCGGAGGCGCTCGAGCGCACGCTGGTCGAGCGCGGCCGGGCGCACTTCCGGGAGGTCGACGGCGCCGTGCTGGAGCGGGCCGCGGAGCTGCTCGCGGCGGACCGCCGGTTCTTCAAGGCTCAGGACCTGTACGCCCCCGGGCTGGCCGAGTACATCGACCTGGTCGATGCGGTGCAGGACCAGGGCGCGCCCCCCGCGGAGCAACTCGAGTTGCTGGAGCAGTTGCGCAAGTTCGCCCTGCACAAGCCGCCACCGCAACCCGGCAAGCGTCCGCCCCAGGTGCCGTCCGGCAAGCGCCCGGAGGAGACCGGCCAGTGAGGA
>DATBSS010000349.1:0-3550 GCA_036559665.1 Myxococcaceae bacterium | reverse complement strand
CGTGGCATGGCCGGCGGTGGCGTCTTCCCAGAGCGCGGTGTCTCGCTGGAGCTCCTGGAGCTCGCCCACCTCCAGGACGATGTAGCCGATCGCCGCCCCTACCCCGATCAGCAGCCCGGCGGCTCCCCCCACGTACCGTTTCCACAGGAACCGGCCGGAGACGGTGACCGGTCCACCGAAGACCTCGTTCATCGGCCGCGCGGGCGAGCTCATGGCAGGGCTCCAGGAGGGAGGGCGGCGCCATCCTACTCACAGCTGCGCGAACCGCCCGCGGATCTCCTCCACCAGCGGCGCCAGCCCGGGCGCGTGGGCGATGTCCGGGTGCCACGTCAGGCCGCGCGCGACCAGGTCGTAGGTGGCCTGGATCCGCGCCCCCTCGATGGGCCGGCCGTCCCCGTCCCGGTCCCGTCCCAGCAGCCACAGCTCGTCCGCGACCTCGATCGCCGCGCGGATGTCGTGGGTGATCACCACGATGGTGTTCAGCTCGTGCTGCGAGGCGACCTCGGTGATGACGCGGCAGACCTCCGCCTGGGCCAGCGGGTCGAGCCCGGAGAACGGCTCGTCCATCAGTAGGTAGTGATCGCTGCACATCAGCTGCTGCGCGATCGCCACCCGCTGCCGCTCGCCGCCCGAGAGCTGCCCCGGGTAGAGCGCCTCCTTGTCCGCCAGCCCGAGCCGCTCCAGGAGCCCGCGCGCCTTCGACCGCGCCGCCGCGCTGGAGAGCCCGGCCTGCCTCCCGGCGACGCAGAGATTCCCCAGCACCGTGCGGTGCTCGAACAGCGCGCAGTCCTGCGACACCACGCCGACCAGGCCCGGCCGGACCGGCACCTGTTCGGGCGTGAGCCGGACGGAGCCCGAGGTCGGCGCGGTGAGGCCGGCGAGGATCCGCAAGAGCTGGGTCTTCCCCATCCCGCTCGGGCCCAGGAGCCCCACCACCTGGCCGGTGACCGCGCCGGGGCGCACCAGGTCGCGGATCTCCAGCGAGACGTCCCGGAGGATCGGGTGGCCGCCCAGGTCGAGCGAGACGCCGTCGGCGCGGAGCAGCACTTCCTTCCGGACCGCATTCATCGCGTTCACGTTCAGCGCGTTCATGACGTCCTCCCTTCCTCCAACCGCAGCTGCGCGTGCGGGCACAGCAGCCCCCTCAGCGCACCCAGCGCCCGGTCCTGCAGGAACCCGACCGCCAGGATGCAGAGCTGGATGGCCATCACCTCGTCGAGGCGGAGGTGCTTGTTGCGGTCCAGCAGCATGGCCCCTGCGCCGCCTTCGGCGCGGGTGAGTCCTTCGACCATGGTGAGCAGCGTCCAGCCCACGGCCGCGTTCTGGCGCAGCAGCTCCAGCGCGCGGTCCGCCGTTCCCAGCACCACCACCTCCAAGACCACCCGCCACTCGCCCATCCGCACCGTGCGCGCGTGGTCGAACGCGCGCGCGGGGAGCGCCCGGATCTCCGCCACCATCGAGGTGACGAAGAACACGGTCATCCCGAACACCAGCAGCGACACGCGGAGCGCGTGGCCGCCGCTGAACATCAAGGTGAAGCCGAAGGTCAGTCCCACCAGGCCCAGGAACCGCCCGGTGGTCACCGCTGCCACCGCCGGGCGGAAGACCGGGAGCACCGTGGCGTAGGAGATCAGCAGGCCGGCGACCGCGGTGATCGCCAGCGCCTCGAGGCTGGTGCCGATGCTGGTGAGCAGCGCCGCGCCCAGGCCGGCGTCCGCCCACAGCGCGCCCACCGCACGCACCACCTCGTCCGGGCGGGGGAGCACGCCCGAAGGCGCGCTCCCCCACAGCCACAGCGCCACCGCCGCCTGCGTCACCGCCAGGAGCGCCAGCGCCCGGGAGGAGACGCGCCGGTTCGGGCTCACCACCTGGGCTCCCCTGGCGAACACGGCGTCTCCTCCCTCGGTCCTGTGTGCCGCGAGTCACCCCGTGCGTGGTCTCAGCGGGTCATGCCGAGGACGATCTCCACGCGCCGGTTCTGCGCCCGGCCGCCGGTGGTCCCGTTGGACGCCACCGGCTGCTCCTGGCCGTGGGCGAAGACGCGGAGCCGTCCCTCGGGGAAGTTGGCGGGAGACTTCGCCTCCAGCCAGCGCTTCACCGCGAACGCCCGCTCCTCCGAGAGCGCCCAGTTCGCCCTCGGCTCGCCGGTGCTGTCGGTGTGGCCGTGGATCTCCACGGCCGTCCCGCCCGCGATCACCAGCTGCTGGAACAGCTCGTCCAGCTCGGCTGGCGCCTCCCGGCCGAACGCCCCGGCGCCCGGCGCGAAGCTGATGTGCCACGCGCCGCGGCTGATCTCCTGCCGCAGCGGCGCCGCGGCCGAGAAGGCCGGCAGGTCGGCCGCGGTCCTCACGCCGCTCCGCCGCGCCACGTTCACCAGGTACGACAGGTCCACCACCTCCTCCACCGGCGCGAACCGCGGGACCAGCTCCGGGTACTGCGCGACGACCACGTTCCCGAACACCGTGTAGGTGGCGGCGAACAGGTTGGCCGCGCCCGGCGCCAGCTCGGTCACACCGAACAGCTGCAGGTTGTCCGCCACGTTGTTCACCCGCGACCCGCCCAGCTCCACCGTCAGGCCCTGGGCGTCGCGCTCCACCACGCCCGGGAAGTAGCGGGCCCAGTACTCGGGCGTCTCCTCCCCGTAGACCTGCGCGCTCACCTCCGCGCCGCGCCGGAGCGCTTCCGGGCTGGAGCGCACCTGGTCGCCGCCGTCCAGCATGGCGGCGATCAGCCCTTCCACCGTCTCCCGGTGGCCGCGCATCCAGCGGTCCACGCCGATCAGCACATTCGGCATCTGCCCGCGGTACTCGCGCGTGGACGCGATGGACACCAGCCCGCCGCGCTTCTGCGCGACCATCACGTCACCGGGCGTCCAGGTCACCACGCCGTTGACGCAGACCCGCCGCGACTCGCCGGTCCGGCGGCCATTGCGCACCACCGGCCGCTCCTCGCAGGCGCCGGCGACGTAGGCCTGGGCAGCCTCGACGTAGCCGGGCGTCGCCAGCCAGTTGAGGCAGTCCGGGTCATAGGTGTGCTCGTCCGGGTTGTTGCAGAGCCGGTTCTCGCCCAGCCACTTCTGGGCGATGTTCCAGTCGCCGTCGCGGAGGACGCCGGCCACCAGTCCGCCGCGGGAGGCGGCGGGGCGGTCGCGCCACGCGGGCGGCCCCATGAACTTGTCCTCGCCCCAGGAGTAGCCCGCGCTCGCCACGACCTTGGCGCGGTACTCGGGGCCCAGCCTGAGCAGGACCGTGTTGAGCTCCTGCAGGAACGTGGCGCTCCCGTCACCCATGATGGCGACCAGGTGCGTCCCCTGGGCGGGGTTGTTCGCGCCGGACTTCAGCGCCGTGGCCAGGGCGGCGAGGTCCTCGCGCATCTTGGTCGGATCGTCCTGGCGCAGCAGGCGGAGGTTCACCCCGCGCTCGCACATCAAGCTGCCGGTCGTCGAGCGCGGCCCTCCGTTCGCGTACAGCAGGCCGAGCTGCGCGTTCCATGCCCACAGCTCCAGGCGCACCTCGGGCAGCCCGGCGCAGCCCGGCTCTTTCCCGGGCAG
>DATBSS010000348.1:0-20134 GCA_036559665.1 Myxococcaceae bacterium | reverse complement strand
CGAGAGCAGGATGGCGAATGAGATCGGAACGCAGTGGAGTCGCATGTTCTTTCCGGGGCAGGGGCACCGACCTGACAGCAAGCCCGGTGCCACGAGGCGGTCGATATGAAATTCGGATGCATGGCCGTCACGCCAAGGCGGGGGTCGAGGGTTCAATCCCTTTTCCCGCTCTGAGCTCGAGGGGTTACAGGCCCCACCCCGGGCGCTGCCTAGTCGCCGAACTCGCTGAGCACGTCCGGCGGCTTGAGCGCGGAAATGTAGTGCCGCGGCATGTGGTCGTAGATGGAGCGCTGGAAGGGCAGCTTGCGCAGCCAGCGGATCTGGTGGGCGGCGAACGCCGCCACCGCGCCGGGGATCTCCAGGAGGTTCGCCATCTGCCGGGTGGGCGTGGCGCTCCGTTTCCAACCGCCGTCCGCGTAGCGCAGCTCCGGCCCGAAGTGGGCGAAGTCGCCGGAGGCGGTGGGCGGGAGGCACGCGACCACGTCGTGCCGGTACACGTAGCGGATGACGTTCTGGCTCAGGAACGAGTGCGCCGCGCAGGCCTGCGCGAAGCGGGGCTCGCCGATCATCGGCTGGCCGTACGTATAGACCGCCCGCAGCGTGGCGGCGATCGCCTCGTAGGCCGGTTCGGTGACCAGCATCACGCCCATCAGCGACGCCATGGCCCCGCCCAGGCTGTGCCCGGTGATGTACAGCGCCTGGAGCGGGCCGGGAACCTTGCCGCCACCGGGGACCTTGGCTCCGCCGGGGACGATCGACTCGCCGCGCAGGGCTCGCTTGAGCGCTTCGATCACCTCCACCCGGGTGGCGAGCACGTTCCGGTAGAACCCCCCGTGGATCTCGAACTCGCCGCCCGCGCCGGGGAAGGGGACGCGGACCCGCTCCGGGTTCACGTCCGCGTCGGTCAACCAGTTGATGAAGTTCGTCGGCTCGGTGCCGCGGTAGGCGAGGACGACCACCGAGCCGTCGGCGCTCTGCACCAGGTACGCGGTGGAGCTGATGAACATGGCGTCCACGCCCAGGAACACCCGGAGGCACCGGTTCTTCTCCAGGCCCAGGCGCGCCATCATCATCGCCACCGTCTGCTCCTCGGCGTACGCGTACCCCGCGCAGGTCGCCAGGACGTGTGCGGTGCAATCGTCGGGGTGGTTGTTCGCAGCCATCATCCGCTTCGCCAGGCCGGGGTAGACGGGGAAGCCCGGCGTGGAGATCGACTTCAGCGGGCGCAGCTCGGCGAAGTCCGGGGCGATCGCGCTCATCACTTGCATGGGGTGACTCCTACTCTGGCGGCCTGACCTGTGCCTCGAACTGTGGAGGGTCCGGGCCCTCCATTCGACAGTCCCGCGGCCGGTTCGAACGGCATCGAACATACCCCCGGCGCAGGAGCACGGGCTCCGCGAGAAAGCGCTCCGCGCGCCCTTGCCCCGGACCGGAGCGCTCCCCACGTTCGCGCCGCGTCAGGAAAATGCGAGATGGGTGCGTCAGGCGAGGGAGTGGCTCGAGGTGCAGGGCTCGATGACGCCGCGGCGGAGCTGCGGTCGTGGGCCAGCACGGTGCTGCCCGGGGTGACGGTGGCGCTGGGCCCACCATCGCGCGAACCCGCCCAGGAGCAGGTCTCGCTGCACCTGGTGCAGATCGAGGGCCACCCGCCGCCGCGTGGCCCCAGGCGCCCTCCCCTCCAGGTCGACCTGCACTTCCTGGTGACCGCGGTGTCGCCCCGGCCCGAGTCGGAGCTGAGGATGGTGGGGGAATTGCTCTTCGCCGCGCTCGCCCGCGATGACCTGGATGTCACCATGGGCCCGGTGACTCCGGAGCTGTGGCAGGCGCTGGGCGCCGCGCCGCGCGCCGCCTTCCTCCTGCGCCTCCCCTTCCGCCGCGAGTTGCCGGAGCCACGCGCGCCGCTCGTCCGCAAGCCGCTGACGGAGGTGATGGTGAGCGTGCCGCTGTGGGGCCAGGTGCTGGGCCCGGGCGACATCCCGCTGGCCGGCGCCTCGATCGAGGTGCCCTCGCTCCAGCTCTTCACCCGCGCCGACGGCGAAGGGCGCTTCCGGTTCGGCAGCGTCCCACCCAAGCCGCCGCCGCGGGTCGTCGTCCGGGCCAAGGGCGGCGTCCAGACTTTCGACGGCCCCGAGGTCCCGGGGACGCCGCTGACCATCCACTTCCCCATCGAGGAGGGATGACGTGCCTCAGTACCTGACACCAGGCGTGTACGTGGAGGAGGTCTCGCGTGGACCAAGGTCCATCGAGATGGTGGGGTCCAGCGTCCCGGCCTTCGTGGGCGTGACGCCCGACCCCGGGGCCTATCCCCACAAGCCGAAGCCCATCAACAACTGGATGCAGTTCGACAAGATGTTCGCCTCGGTGAAGGAGCCGAAGCCGAGCACGCCGCTGGCGCGGGCGGTGTACGCGTTCTTCGAGAACGGCGGCTCCCGCTGCTACGTGCTCAACGTCGGCGAGAGCGGGCAGATCGCCGGGCGCGTGTCCGGCGGGCAGCGGCAGGGCATCCTCGCGCTGGACCCGGTAGAGGAGGCGGCCCTGGTGGCCGTGCCCGGCTACGCCACCGTCGCCGCGTACGAGGCGGTGCTGAGCTTCTGCGAGCGCACCAAGCGCTGCTTCGCCATCCTCGACTGCCCGGAGGAGCTGGCCAGCTTCGAAGGCCTGGCCACCGTGGCGACGGCGAAGGCGCCCTCCCCGGCCGGGCCGCGGCCCGGGGCGGGCCCGGCCGCATCCGGAGCGGGGGAGGAGCCGGGTTACCTCTGCCGGCAGTCGGACCGCGGCGCCTACTACGCCCCCTGGTACTCCGCCCTGGATCCCTTCGACACGTCGAAGCTGGTCAACTACCCGCCGTCCGGCGCCATGGCCGGCATCTACGCGCGGGTCGACACCGAACGCGGGATCTTCAAGGCGCCGGCCAACGAGATCGTCCGGGGCGCCACCGGCCTCCCGTACGAGATCACCCGCCAGGACCAGGGGCCGCTCAACCAGGCCGGCGTCAACATCATCCGTTCGTTCCCGTCGGAGGGGATCCGGGTCTGGGGCGCGCGGACGCGGGACCCCGACAGCCAGTGGCGGTACATCCCGGTCCGCCGGACCTTCATCATGGTGGAGGAGTCGATCATCCGGCACACGCGCTGGGTGGTCTTCGAGCCCAACGACCCGACGCTCTGGGGCTCCATCATCCGCGACCTGACGGACTTCCTGATGCGCCTGTGGCGCCAGGGCGCGCTGATGGGGCGCTCGCCGCGGGAGGCCTTCTTCGTCAAGTGCGACCACGAGACCAACCCGCCGGAGTCCATCCTCGCCGGCGAGGTGAACATCATGGTCGGCATCGCCGTGGTGAAACCGGCGGAGTTCGTGATCTTCCAGATCGGCCAGCACCAGGGCGGGACCGAGGTCACGGAGGGAAGCAATGCCTGAGCCAACACCACCCGAGGCGCCACCCGCGGGGAACGCCGCCGGAGCCCCGGAGCACCCGTCGGGCGTGAGCCCACTGCGCGGGTACCAGTTCCGGCTGATCATCGACCCGACCAGCGAGGCCTATTTCACCTACTGCAGCGCGCCCGCCGCCCGCGTGGTGCCGCTCCAGTTCCGGGCCGGCGGCGAGGCCCAGATCGTCCACCTCCTCCCCGGTCCCATCGAGTACGCCGAGGTCGTCTGCCGCTACGGCATGACCACCTCACCGGCGCTCTGGGGCTGGTTCCAGCAATCCCTCGAGGGCACGCCCGAGCGCCGCAACGTCTCGCTGGTGATGCTGGGCCAGGGAGGCACCGGTGAGCGCGTCCGCTGGAACCTCAACGCCTGCTGGCCCTGCGAGTGGCGGGGCGCGCCGCTGGACGCGCTGGGCCGGGAGATCGCCATCGAGACGCTGGTCCTGGTCTACGAGTCCTTGACCCGGGGCGCCGCGCCGTGAAGCCGGCCGGCCTGCGCCGCGCGATCCTCGCGTGGATCGCCCGCTGGCTCCAGGCGTGGACGGAGGAGATCCTCCGGCAGGAGGGTCCAGCCACCGCCACCGCCGCGGAGCCCGGCGCGTCTCCACCAACCGTGGAAGGCGGGCCGCCCGCCCACTGGGTGGAGCGGGTGCGCCAGGGCGCGCCGGAGCTCCTGATGGGGCTGGGCGCGAGCCCGCGGAACCACGCCGCCCAGCCGGCCTGGCCGGCGCCGGTCGCCGGCGAAGCGCCCGGTGGGCCCCGGTGGAGCGAAGGCGTCCGGCACGGCGTGGAACCGGAGGCCCCGCCCGCGCGCGGCGGACGTCCGTCACCCCGGATGGAGGCCCCGCCGCCGCGGCCCATTCGACCCATGCCGGTGGCACAGGCCCAGGCGCACTGGACGGAGCCGCCACCTCGGCCCGGCGAGCCACCGCGGCCGGTCCCGGCCCGGCCGCCGCACTCGTCGCGAGCCGATCGGGCGCCATTCATCCACAACCGGGTCGTGCCCCGGCGGGCCGCGGCGCCGCCTTCCATGCCCGAGCCGCGAGACCCGCCGCGCGCGGCCCCGGCGCCGTGGCCGCGGCTGGAGACCGCGGCGGGATCGCCCCTCCCGGAGACCGTGCCCTGGCCGGTGAGCCCGGAGACCGCCGCCAGCCCATGGCCGGAGCTTCCGCTGGAGGAGCCGGGCGAGGAGCTGGAGGACGGCCTGCTCCGGCGGCTGGAGCGGCTGCACCGGCTCGCCCGCGAGCAGCGAGGTGACTGATGGAGCGCGCCACCTTCCTCATCGAATCCAGCGGCGAGCAGATCGGCTGCCTGCTCAACCCCGACAGCCTGGTGGTGCGCCGGGTGGCGGGGGTGCGCGCCCGGCGGTCCATCGGCGTGAGCGCGACGTCGGGGGCGCTGCGTGACGACCCACTGGTCTTCACCGGAGGCGGGACCACGGAGCTGACGCTGCACCTTCTGTTCGACGTATCGGTGCCCGGGTCGACCATCCAGACCGAGGACGTGCGCGACCTCACCGGGCCGCTCTGGCGCCTGTCGGAGAGCGCCTCGGTGATCGACGGCGTCCTGCAGCCCGAGGTGGTCCGCATCGTCTGGGGCAAGGTGGTCAACGTCGCGGCGGTGGTGGTCGCGGTGGCCGAACGGCTGGAGCACTTCTCGGACTCCGGCGCGCCCCGGCGCTCCTGGCTGTCGATGCGGCTGCGCCGGGTGCCCGACAACGCCGCGCCCGCCCGCCCGCCCGCGCTCGCGCCACCGCCCACCGGCGAGGGGGCGGAGGTGATCGCCGGGGTCCACACCGTGGTGGGCGGCGGGAAGACCATCGACGGAGAGAACGGCGGCTCCGGCGAGCGCCTCGACGAGCTGGCGGCGCGGCTCTACGGAGACCCCTCGCAATGGAGGGCGCTGGCCAACGCCAACGGCCTGGACGACCCGCTCCACCTCGAGGGCGGTTCGGCCCTGCAGGTCCCCACGCAGGAGGGGCCATGACGCTCGCGGGGCTGCCGGCGCTCGAGATCCGCCTCGGGGGCGCGCCACTCCCCGCCGGGGCGCTGGCGGCGGTGGAGCGGGTGCGCGTCCACCAGGCGCTCTCCATCCCCTCGCAGTGCGAGCTGGTCCTCGCCGACCCCAGGGGCGACCTGGCCCGCGACGGCGTGGCGCCGGGGACGGCGCTGGAGATCCGTGCCGGCCTGTCCGGGACGCCGCTCTTCGAGGGCGACGTCATCGCGGTGGAGCACTCGTATGGCCCGCGCCGCGACCTGCGGCTCCGGATTCGCGCCTACGACCTCCTCCAGCGCCTGCGCGAGCGCCAGCCCGTCCGCGCGCACGCGGGGGTGGGCGCCCAGGAGCTGGCGCGGGAGCTGGTGGGCGACCTGGGCCTGGACGTGGAGATCGCCGGACCGGCGCCGGCCTGGAAGTCCCGGGTGCAGCACCGGCAGACCGATCTCGAGATGCTGGCCGAGACGGCGGCCCGCTCCGGGCTGTACCTGGCGCTGCGCGGCCGCACGCTGCACCTGGCCACCCTGGAGGGCCTGGGCGAACCGCTCCCGCTCGCCTACGGGGAGACCCTCCTGGAGGCGGACGTGGAGGTCAACGCGGGCGGCGCCTGCCGGGCCGTCAAGGGCGCCGGGTGGAACGCGCGCGAGGCCGCCCCGCTCGCCGCCACCGCCACCGAGCCCAGGTCCGGCCGGAGCGGGCCGGCGTCGCCCCCTTCGGCCGGCGAGCGGACGGTGACGGACCTCAGCGGAGAGGTGGACGCGCACGTCGAGGGCCAGGCCCAGGCGCTGCTCGACGCCGGCGCGGCGCGCGAGGTGGTGCTGCGGGGCGTGGCGCAGGGAGATCCCCGCCTCCAGCCCCTGGCGAAGGTCGACCTGTCCGGCCTGTCGGCGGCGGTGGCCGGGACCTACGTGGTGACGGAGGCGACGCACGTCATCGACGCCGAACGGGGCTACCTCACCGAGCTGTCCACCGCGCCGCCGTTGCCTCCGGCCCGCCAGTCCGGGGCCGGGATGGCGCTGGGCGTGGTGACCGAGGTGGACGACCAGAGCGGCCGGGTCCGGGTCCGGCTGCCCGCGCACGCCGACGCCCAGACGGACCTGCTGCCGCTGTGCACCCTGGGCGCGGGCGGGAAGAAGGGGCTCACGCTGGTGCCCGACGTGGGCGATTCGGTGCTCCTGCTCTACGCCCACGGCGACCCCGCGGAGTCGGTGGTGCTGGGCGGGCTCTACGGCGTGGGCGGCCCGCCCGACGCGGGCGTGGAGTCCGGGCGCGTTCAGCGCTTCTCGCTCCACAGCCGGGCCGGCCACCTGGTGGTGCTGGACGACGCGCACCAGACGCTCCGGCTGCAGGACCCCACCGGCAGCTTCCTCGAGCTGGGCCCGGACGGCGTGCAGCTCCACGCCGCCGTGCCGCTGACGCTCGATGCGCCGGGGCGGGAGATCGTCATCCGCGCGGACTCGGTCGACTTCCAGAGGAAATGATGCGCCTGCTCACCGAGGACGCCGCCATCACCTGCAACCACCTGCTGGGGAAAGTCTCCCTGCAGGCCTCCCAGGGCTGGGTCACGGTGGAGGGGCGCAAGGTGCTGGTGAAGGACGACCCGGAGAAACGCTCCATCTCCGGCTGCCCGAACTACGGCATCTCCATCAAGCCGTGCACGCACACCCTGGCGGTGAAGGAGGGCTACTCCACCTTCCTGCGCATCGGCGGGCACCGGATCTGCCTCGACTCGGTGCAAGGGCTCACCGACGGCACGCCGCCCGGAACGGTGAACTACCAGGTGCGGGCGCCGGGCCAGAGCTGGGTCTCGGGGGACCAATGAGAGACGCTCCGCAGAGCCGAGGCTTCCGCTTCTTCCATCCGGACCTCGACGAGCCGCCGGCCGGGATGCGCGTGGGGCTCACCGGCGCGCCCGAGATGGTGGACGGCATGGAGGCCGTTCGGCAAGCCGTGCTGCTCCTGCTCTCCACCCGGCCCGGCGAACGGGTGATGCGCCCGGAGTACGGCTGCGACCTCCACCGCGTGCTCTTCGCGCCCAACGACAACACCACCGCAGGGCTGGCCAAGCACTACGTACAGCGCGCGCTGGAGCGCTGGGAGCCGCGGATCACCGTGCTCTCGGTGGACGCCAACCGGAGCGAGGACCAGCCGGGCGTGCTGGAGGTGACCGTGGACTACCAGGTGCGCGCCGCGCAGCGGCGGGACCAGGTGATGCTGTCCGTGCCGGTGGCGGACGGAGAGGTCTGACCCGATGCCGCTGCCCTCCCCCAACCTGGACGACCGCGCGTTCGGCGACCTGCTCCTCGACGCGAAGGCGCGCGTGGCGCAGACGTGCCCCTCGTGGACCGACCTCTCCCCGCACGAGCCGGGCGAGGTGCTGCTGGAGGTCTTCGCCTACCTGACCGAGGTGATGCTCTACCGGCTCAACCGGCTGCCGGAGAAGGTCCACGTCGAGCTGCTCAAGCTGATCGGCGTGAAGCTGCACCCGCCCAGCGCGGCGGTGGTGGCGCTCGTCTTCACGGCCGCCTCGCCGGTGGAGCGCCCGGTGGAGATCCCCCGCGGCACCCGGGTGGCGGCCGAATCCGCCGGCAGCGGCGGACCGCCGGTGGTGTTCACCACCGCCACCGAAGCACGGCTGGAGGCCGGGGCGCAGTCGGTGGAGGTGCTGGCCTATCACGCGGAGCTGGTGGAGGCGGAGCTGCTGGGCGTGGGGACCGGACGGCCGGGCCAGTCCTACCGGCTCAAGCGCGCGCCGGTGATCGCCCCCACCGGGGACGAGCTGGACCTGGTCATCGGCGTGGAGGTGGCCGGACAGGAGCTGGACGAGCGCGTGCCGGCGCGCCGCGTGGGCGAACGGGTGTTCCGCCTGTGGCGCGAGGTGGAGTCCTTCAGTCACCCCGGTCCGGACGACTACGTGTACGTCGCCGACCGCGCCACCGGGACGGTGACCTTCGCCCCCGCGCTCCAGCGCGAGGAGGAGGGCGGGACGCTCGCGCCGGCCCCGGTGACGCTGGCGCAGGTGCCGGGCCCCGGGCAGCAGATCCTCGGCTGGTACCGGCGCGAGGGCACAGGAGTGGGGAACGTGGCGGCGCACACGCTCCGGGCCGTCCGGGACCCGCTGCCGGTCAAGCTGTCCGCCGACAACCCGAAGCCGGCGGTGGGCGGGCGCGCCGCGGAGACGCTGGCCAACGCGCTGCTGCGCGGGACGGAGGCCATCCACTCGCTGCAGCGCGCGGTGTCGGCCCGCGACTTCGAGGCGCTGGCGCTGCGCACGTCCGCGGCGGTGGCCCGCGCCCGCGCGTTCACCCGCGCCGCGCTCTGGCGGCACGCCGCGCCCGGCACGGTGGAGGTGCTGCTGGTGCCGGACCTCCCACCGGAGGTGCGCGGCCCCAACGACGAGGGCGTCACCCTGGAGGCCCTCAAGGAGCACCAGACCGAGGAGGCGCGCCGCCGCATCCAGGACGAGCTGGATTCGCGCCGGACGATGGCCACGGAGGTGGTGGCGAGCTGGACCCGGCTCAAGAGCGTCGCCGCCGCGGCCAGGGTCGTCGCCCACCGCGCCGAGGACCCGGAGGTGATCCGCCAGCGCGCGCTCGCCCGGCTGCGCCGGATGCTCAGCCCGCTGCCGCGCGGCGAGAGCGGCGGCTGGCGCTTCGGCCAGGCGCTGCGCGCCTCCAACGTCTACGACGTCCTCCTCTCCGAGCCGGGGGTAGCGCACGTGGAGGAGGTGCGCTTGCTGGTGGAGGAGGTCCCGGAGGCCACCAAGGCCCTGGCGGCGGACCAGTTCCAGCCGCGCACCTGGTACGCGGCCAGCGGGACCACCCTGTTCCGCTCCGTCAACGACGCGGACGGCTGGGAGCCCGCGGGCGTCTTCCCGGGCGAGTCGGTGGACAAGGTGGTGCCCCACCCGGCGCGGGCCGGCCTGCTGGCGGTGGCGGCCCGGCTGGCGGACGACGACAAGCGCTCGCGCGTCCACCTGTCGTTCGACTGCGGGGAGACCTGGGCGCCGAACCCGCAGACGGTGGACGCGGTGGAGGACCTCGCCTGGACGATGCGCGACGGCCAGCCGCTGCTGCTGCTGGCCACCCGGGTGGGCCTGTTCGAGCTCTCGCTGGCGCCCGGCGCGCGGCCCCTCCAGGTCCCGGTCGATCCGGCGGACTCCGACCTGGGCGTGTGGGCGGTGACGGCGGCGGCGGACCTGAGCGGGGCCTGGAGGGTGGCCGTCTCCACCATGAAGGGCCGCGGCGTCTTCGTCTCGTCCGGCGGCGGCCGGTGGGCCTTCAACAGCCTCGGCCTCGCCGGCGAGGACGTCCGCGTGCTCATGATCCAGCGCGACGGCCCGCGCACCTTCCTATGGGCCGGCCTGGCGGCGGCTAGCGGCGCGGAGACCGGCCGCGGCTGCCGGTCGATGGAGCTGACCACCGGCGAGGCGGGGCCCTGGCAGTCCTGGGGCAAGGGATGGGACGGCGGCAGCTGCCTGTCGCTCACCTCCGCCGGCTCCACCGTCTACGCGGGCACGCACCGCAGCGGCGTGCTCTGGCTGGACTCCAGCCGCGAGGGCGTGGAGTGGAACCGGCCCGACGTGGGCAGCGGCCTGCCCCTGCGCGAGGAGGCGCGCCTCTTCCAGCCGGTGTACGCGCTGGCCGCCGGCCCGGACGGGAAGCTGCTGCTGGCCGCCGGGCCCTCGGGCGTGGTGCGCAGCCAGGACGCGAAGAGCTGGGAGCCGTGCTCCCGGCGCGAGCTGATGGAGCCCCAGAAGGTCACCCTGCCCCCGACCTGGCTGTTCGTTTCGGGCAAGCACGAGATCGAGGTGGTGCACGACGATGCGGTCCTCTGAGATCCAGCGTCTCCTCCCAGGCGTCTTCCAGCGCACCACCGCGGGCGGGACGCCGCTGGCCGCCGCGCTGGAGGTGATGAGCGCGCTCCACGCGCCGTCCGAGGCGGTGCTGCGGGACCTGGACCGGTACTTCGACCCGCGGCGCACGGCGGAGCGCTTCGTCCCCCTGCTTGCGGGCTGGATGGACCTGGAGGTCGCGCAGGCGGCACCGCCCGGCCGGCTGCGCGAGCTCACCGCCGCCGCCTTCGGGCTGTCGCAGCGGCGCGGCACCGCGCGTGGGCTGATCCGGTTCCTGGAGATCGCCACCGGCGCCACCGGCTTCCAGGTGGACGAGCGCGTCCCCGGCGCGGACGGGATGCCCCGGCCCTTCCACGTGCGGATCACCGTGCCCGCCGCCGCGGCGGACCGCCGCGACTTCCTGGTGCGGATCATCGAGCGCGAGAAGCCGGCGCACGTGACCTACGAGCTCGCCGTTCAACGAACGTAGTTTTTCCGAGGGGGAACCAACATGCCACGTGCCTTCGACATCACGCCTTCGGCGCCCAGGGTGAAGCTGAACAGCGGTGAAGCGGGAGAGGTCTCGTTCACCGTCTCCAACAAGCTGCCCCGCACCATCCGCACCCGCGCGCTCGCCCGGGCGGAGGGCGAGACCGACGGCTCCTGGCTGGCGATCCCGCCGGACAGCGCCGAGGTGGAGCTGGGGGTGAACGAGACCAAGCTGTTCACGGTCAAGGTGAGGCTCCCGGCGTCGCTGAAGGAAGGGACGTACGCCTTCCACATCGTGGTCTCGTCGCTCGCCGAGCCGGACGAGATCTACGCGGAGAGCGCCTCCGTTCCCATCCTGGTCAAGCACGTGGAACGCCCGTTCCCGTGGTGGATCGTCTACCTCGCCGGCGGGGTGCTGGTGCTCGCCCTGGGGACCTGGGGGCTGGTGGCGCTCCTGCGCTCCGCCAATTCCGGGCCTCCGGGCGCGAACTGCACCTCCGACATGGATTGCCCCAACGACCAGCGGTGCGTGCAGAGCCAGCCGGGGTCGAAGTCCTGCCTCCTCAAGCCGGAGGAGAAGTGCACCGGGGACATCCAGTGCGCCTCCGCGTACTGCCACCGCGACGACCACCTCTGCTCCCGCGACGACGGGAAGTGCACCGCCGCGACCGCGGCGAAGGACTGCCGCCCGGGCACGTTCACCTGCGTCGGCGACACCTGCCTGCTCGTGGTGGGGCAGAAGTGCGCCAATCCCTCCGAGTGCCAGACCGGCGTCTGCTTCGGTGGGGCCTGCCAGCCGTGCCAGGCCGTGTGCTTCCCGCCCTCCTTCTGCCAGGGAAACCAGTGCGTGGGGCCGATCATCATGTTCCAGAACAAGTCGGTCAGCGAGGCGCGCCGCTTCGAGGGGTTGAGGCAGTGAGCGCGCCCAAGCCCTCCACCATCCTGCTGGTGCTGGCGCTCCTGGCGGTGGTGGTGCTCTTCGTGGTGGCGGTCGGCGTGCGGGCGCCGGACACCGGGACGGTGGACAAGGAGCAGCTCAAGGAGCGCTGGCTGGGCGGGGTCAAGAAGGTCGCCCCGGGCGACCTGGAGGGCGACGCGTGCCGCGGCCCGCTGCGGTCGGGGCAGACCTGCGCCTTCGAGGTGAAGGGCGCGTGGTCGCTGTCGAGGTCGCTGCCGGTGCGGTCCACCGACGCGGTCACCGTGGTGCTCCAGGCGAAGGGGCAGGGGCGCAAGGTGCCGGTGGAGCTCAAGCGCCCCGGCACGAACCAGCGGGTGGACCTTCAGATCGGCCAGCGGGGCGCCCGCGTCGAGATCACCTGCCGGGCACCGGTGAACCCGCAGGTCGGGTGCCTGGTGCAGGTCGGCTCATAGGCCCGCGCGGCGGCTCCCGCTCCTTCGCCTTGGCGATCCCGATCGCCTTGACCACGGAGATCAGCGCCCCCACCAGCATCAGCGCCGCCCAGAAGAAGGCGAGGACGCCGACCACGATGGCCGCCAGCGCGTCGGTGATGCTGACCATCACCCCCGGCACCACCCCGTGGAGGAAGGCCACCACCAGGTTCGCCACCAGCGAGGTGGCGATCAGCAGCACCAGGCCCTTGTTCTGGATGAAGCGGGGCTGCGAGAGCACCAGGACGACGGCGAAGGCCACCTTGAGGCCCATCACCAGGGAGAGCGTGACCGCCGCCCCGTCCCGGTCGAAGAACCCCCAGATGGCCAGGTAGCCCAGCGTCCCGAACGGGGCGGAGACGAACAGGCCGAACATCAACAGCAGCAGCGCCAGCGCCAGCGGGACCAGCAGCAGCAACAGCATCAGGTCGATGATGGACACCACCAGGCTGGCCACGCCCTGGATGCGGCCGTGGACGCGCTCCGGCAAAAGGAGCGACAGCCCCATCAGCAGCACCGTGAACAGGAGCAGGCCGTCCAGGAGCGCCAGGTAGGAGATCGCCAGCCCCGGGCGCGGGGGCTCCTCCCCGCGGGCCTTCAGGAGATCGGCCGCCTGTGCCTGCGCCTGGGCCTCGTTCAGGCTCGGGTCCTCCCGGCGCACGGCGGCCTGGACGGACGCCAGCGTCGGGGCCGGCACCTTCAACAGCGTCGAGCCCACCTCCACGCAGAAGGCGACGGCGAGGAGGAACGCGGCGATGACGAAGAGGAGTTTGTTGAGTCGCATGGATGCCCCGCTGCGGCGGAAGGTAAGTCTCGCCGCACGCACGGGGAGGGGGCGGGTGTGGGCGCCCTGGCGCCAGCGCCCCTCCCACACGGCGCTCGCCGGCCCTACTGAAGAAGCCTGGAGGAAGTCATGCCCAACAACAGCATCGTCCTGGGCGCCTGCGTCCTGTTCGCGATCGGCGCCATCATCGTCATCATCCTGGGCGCCATGAGCGGCAACGTGGCGTCCGTCGTCGTCGGCTCCATCATCCTCATCGCCAGCGCCGTCTTCTTCATCTCCGCCTGGATGGAGCGCAAGCAGATGGGAGGCGGCGGCCGGCGGCAGGTGACCTGACCGCCGCCGGGAAGATCCTGCGGGGGGGCCGTTCTGACCGTGAGGGCTGGGAGGTCCCCCCAGGATGGCGAATCCGAAGGATGTCGGCGCGCGCGGCGCGCATGCAGTGGTCGTCGGCGGCAGCATCGCCGGCCTGCTCGCCGCGCGGGTGCTGTCGGAGCATTTCCAGCAGGTGACCATCCTTGAACAGGACCGGCTGGAGCATGGCCCCACGGTGCGCAAGGGTGCGCCCCAGGCACAGCACCTCCACGGACTCCTCCACCGGGGCGCGCTCATCGTGGAGCGGCTCTTTCCGGGGCTGTTCCAGGAGGTCCAGGCGGACGGCGGGCTGACCGCCGAGTTTGGACCGGACTTCCTCTACTACCAGTTCGGCGTCCTCAAGCCGCGCGTCCCCACCGGCCTCATTGGCCAGCTCCACAGCCGCCCGCTCCTCGAGTGGTGCATCCGGCGCCGGCTGGGCGCGGTGCCCAACGTGCGCACCCTCGGTGGCTGCGCGGTGGCGTCGCTCGCCGGCAGCGACGGCGGGCAGCGCGTCACCGGCCTCCGCTACCGGCAGGATGGCGAGGAGCGCTGGCTGGCGGCCGACCTGGTGGTGGACGCCAGCGGGCGAGGCTCGCGCGCGCCGCAGTGGCTGGAGGCGCTGGGATATCCGAAGGTGGAGGAGACCACGGTGCAGGTGGACGTGGGCTATTCCACGCGGCTGTTCCGCCTGCCGCCGCGCCCTCGCGACTGGAAGTTCATGGTGATCCTCCCCAAGCCACCGGGTGAGAAGCGGCTGGGGGTGCTGGCGGCCATCGAGGGTGGTTTGTGGATCTGCACCCTGGGCGGCTGGCTCAAGGACTACCCGCCGGGAGACGAGGCCGGGTTCCTGGACTACGCGCGGGGGCTGCCCCGGCCGGAGCTGTACGAGGTCCTCCGAGACGCGGAGCCGGCCGGACCGGTAGCCGTCCACCGCTTCCCCTCGAACCTCCGGCACCACTACGAACGGATGGCGCGCTTCCCTGAAGGCCTGGCGGTGGTGGGCGACGCGCAGTGCAGCTTCAACCCCATCTACGGGCAGGGGATGACCACCGCGGCGCTACAGGTCGACGCGCTGGACCAGTGCCTGCGCGAGCGGACCCATGGCGCGGAGCTGTCGCGGCGGATTCGCCGGCGCACCGCCGCCGCCATCGACGGCCCGTGGGGCATGACCACCACCGAAGACTTCCGCTTCCCGGAGGTCCCGGGGAAACGGCCGCCGGGGTTCTCGCTCATGGCCTGGTACGGCGCCAAGGTGGCGGAGCTGTCCGGGTGGGACCACGACGCGTTCGTGCGGTTCGCCCACGTGATGCAGATGTCCCGCTCCCCGGCCACGCTGTTCGCTCCGTCGATGGTGGCGAAGGTGCTGGCACTCGCGCTGCGGGGCGCGCCGAAGGCTCAACCCCCCGTGGCCGAGAGCAGCTCCACGGCCCGGTCGAGCTGCGGGTCCGCCCCGGCGGCGTAGCGGAGGTCGAACGGCACCTCCACGTCCGGCGCGACGCCGACGCCCTCCAGGACCTCTCCGTCCACCCGCGCGCCCATCACCGCCAGCCAGAGCAGGGACCCGTCGCCCAGGCAGATCGGCGTTCCGAACAGCACGCCCCCCGCGGTGCGCTCCCCCACCAGGCGCATCAGGTGGTGCTTCTTGGCGCCGTAGGCGATCCCCTCTTTGCCGCTGCGCGAGCCGCCGTTCACCAGCAGCACGGCGGGCGTGTGGATCTGCCGGTCGAAGCGCGTCGTCTTCCCGTCGCGCGCCACCGACTCGAGCACCGGGACGGCCTGGAAGAACATCCCCAGGTAGGAGGGATCCGCCCCACCCCACCCGTCGCGGACGTCGAGGATGAACCCGTCCGTCTTCTCGTCGTTCGCCTTGTTCACCGCGTCCAGCACGGTCTGCTGGACCGCCTCCCCGGTCCATGACCAGACGCGCACGTAGGCGATGCGGCGGCCGCGCCGCTCGATGACCCGGTAGCTGTCCTCGGTGGCCTGGCGGAACTCCTCCAGCGGGCGGGTGGCGCGGGGGGTGACCTTCAGCTTCAACGGCGCGCCCTCGCGCGACCGCTGCACCTCCAGCGTCACCGCGCGCCCCGCCTTCCCGCTGAACGAGTCCACCGGCCCGAACGGCCGGCCGGCCGCGGAGCTCACCCGGTCGCCCACCTTCAACCCCGCCGCCTCCGCCGGCCCGCCGGGATACACGCCGGCCACGAACCACTCGCCGCCGATGGGCTTCCAGAACGCGCCGATGTCGTCCCGCGTGACCGGGAAGGCGGGTGCCCGTTCTTTGGGGCAGCTCTTCTTCAGGAAGGGTTCGAAGATCGCCGCCAGCGCCCAGTACGACGGGTCCTCGCGGGGGTAATAGGCGGTGTGCGACGTCTTCAGGGACGCCATCAGCGCCCGGAGCACCTCGTGGCGCGCGGCCGGGTCCGGCGCCTTCCCGTACGCCTCGCGCGCCTTCGCCACCGACGCGCTCCAGCCCGTCTCCTCCAGCTTCGCCGGGGCGTAGAAGCGCTTCTGGACGATGCCGTCGATCTCCCCCACCAGGTCGCGCGGGGCGGGGGCGGCCGCCACCAGCGACGCCAGCACGACCCAGGGGCCCATCACTTCTTCCGGTCGTGCCCGGTGAGCGGCGGGTCACCCGTGCCGGTCGGCCCGGGCGGAGGCGGGCCCGGCTCCGGCGGCTGCTTCTCGGTGGAGCGCACGGGCGGAGGCTGCGGCGGCAGCGGCGGAAGGTCGGCGAATTTGCCCTCCCGCTCCAGCTGGAAGAGGTCCTCGTCGGAGACGTACTGCTTGTTGAGGAGGCGCCGCGCCGCGAGGATCTTCTGCTTCAGGACCGGGTCCATCACCGGCATGCTGTTCTGCTTCGTCGGCCCCTCCGGCGGGCGCATCACCGAGAACGCGCCGCGGACCGGAAGCCCCTCGGAGTCCTTGCCCTCCAGGTAGTGCTCCAGCGAGAAGACGTCCGGCTCCTTCCGGGTGTCCAGCCGCGCCTCGAATTCGACGCCGTGGCCGGGCGGGATGATGTCGCCGCCCAGGAGCGCGAACGGGTCCTCCCGGTCCGGGATGGCGTTGCCGGTGGGGTCCCCGCGGTGCCGGAAGACCACCGCGCGCTGGATGTAGACCGGCTTGTCGCGGAAGTGGAACAGGCGCACGCGCTGGCGGACCACCCCGTCCGACCCCAGCTCCGGGAAGCGCGGCGTGAGCTGCACCATCAGGCTCACCACGCCCTTGCCGGCCAGGTCCTCGTAGGCGGGGTTGAGCATCTGCAGCGCGGCGCGCCCGGTGACGGATTCACCGCCCTCCCCGCGCGCGGTCACCTGCACCAGGAAGTGCGAATACATCCGGTCCTGCGGGCGCGTCTCGTAGCTGTGCTCGGCGAAGGGCGTGGGCGTGGTGGCCCGCTCGCCGTCGCCGAACGTCCACTCGTAGCTCTGCGGCTTGAACGGCGGCAGCGCCTTCGCCTTCTCCGGGTCCAGCGGCGACACGTCCACCACCTTCGCCTCCAGCACGTAGTCGCTGAAGGTGTTCGCCTTGAGATGCGGGACGAGGTTGATCATCCGCTCCGGCCGGCAGCTCTTCACCAGGAACTGGGGCAGCGGGGCGGTGGTCTCCACGTTGTTCTTGCCGAAGACGTGGACCTCCAGCTTGGGGCTCTCCCCGTCGTCCGCCAGCCAGGTCCGCAGCGGGACGCGCTGCCCGACCTGCGAGCCCACCACGTAGTGGAGGAACGGATCGCTCCCGTCCGGGGTGTGCGCCTTGATGGTGACGAGGTTCTCCTCGCCCTCGCACACCTCCTTCTTCTCCACGGTGACCTCGTCGATCACCGGGGCGGCGCCCGGGCCGCCCGGCATCTCGCGGGCGAGCTGCGGGGGTTGCGCGGGAGGAGCGAGGCGCGCCTGTTCGGAAGGAGAGGCGGTGGGGCCGGGCCCCTCCGGCGGAGGCGGCCCGGGGACCTGCGCCGCCGGCCAGAGGAGGCAGGCGGCGAGGATGGCGATCAGCCCGACGCCCGCGGCCAACCACCAGCGGCGGCGGCGCTTCACGGGCGGCGAGCCCTGGGAGCTAGAACCAGCAGCCGTAGAGGGTGCCACCCGCGTTCCACTGGACCGTGTTCGACGTGTCGTACGCCCAGACGCTCACGCCGGCCCCGGTGTACGGGTGGCCGCTCCAGCCGCCCAACCGGTCCGGAGAGATGGAGCGCGCCACCGTGCTGGCGTCGTTGGAGATGCCGTTCCACACACTGGAGGAGTCCGTGTTGCATTGGCCGGCCGACATGCAGTTGCGCACCTGGCGGGCGGCGTCGTCGCAGATGCTCTCGAAGCAGGTGATGCTGGTGCCGATGCTGCCCCAGAAGCCCAGCCCGCTGTTGCACTCGCTCTCCACCGAATTGTAGAGCGCGTTGCCGGCGGTCTGCAGCTGGCTGTGGTTGTACGCGAAGGCGTTCACCGCGCCGAAGCCTGCGCGGTAGTTCGCGTGGCCGAGCAGCGTCGAGCACACCATCCCGTTGTTCCAGCCGGTCCCGCCGTAGTTCACGTTCCCCAGGTCGCGGTACTGGTAGAGGACGTACTGGAGGATGGCGCCGTTGGGGCCGATGAGCCGCTTCAGCGTCTGCCCGCCATTCTGCTGCGAGGTGACGGTCACCGTCGGCATGGAACTGAGGATCCAGTTGGCGACGGTGGCGCCGTTCTCGTCGTAGCCGGCGGCCGTGCGGCTGCGCTGGTAGGCGATGTACTCGAGGGTCCCGCTGCCGTAGAGGGTCCGGTAGACGGCGCCCTGGTTGATGCGGGACGCGCCCGGGTACCCATCGCGCAGCTCGCCCACCCGGAGCGGGGTGGAGCAGTAGGTCGGCCAGCCGTTGGTGCCCGGGTTGTGCATCGTCTCGTGCGTCACCTCCCCGCCCGGCCCGTGCGAGATCATGGAGTGCGTCCGGTACTCACCGACCGAATCGAGCACCGCGGTCACCGGGCCTCCGCTGCCGCGGGTCAGCACGAGCGAGCCGTTGGGGACGTTCCATCCCGCGGGAGCGCTCCCGCAGGCGACGTCGGAGGTGTCGGAGCTACCGGCGTACGCGGCGCCGGAGAGGGCGAGGAACGCCATGGTGAGGCGGGTCGGCAAGTGCATGAAGGGATCCCCCTGAAGAGCTGGGTGCTTTTCGAAAAAGCAGCGCATATTGCGCAGCTCCCCAGGCGAAGGCAACCGCCGCCCGGCACGCCGTTCAGCGCACCTTTCCCTGGATTTGATCGCGGACCTTGAACAAATCCAGCTGTACCGCCATGGACGCCAGCAGCACCCAGCGGTCGTTGGGGTTGGCGGTGGCGAAGGAGAGGAACGCCAGGCACATCTCGTCCGTCGTCTGTTCACCCCAGGTCACCGGGCGCGTCGAGGGTGAAGTGCGACCGGGAGAGCATGTAGGGGAAGACCGGGTGCAGGCAGGCGAACCGGCAGCCCGGGTTCCGCTTCCGCTCCTGCGCCACGTGGACCAGCGCGTCCTTCGCCATCCCGCCGCGCGGGTGGCGGCCGAGGATCTCCGCCAGGTTCTCCGGGTGGACCTTCCACTCCTCGGCCAGCACCTCGATGCGGCCGCCCAGGCTCATGAAGTGCGCCTCCGCGCCGTAGACGCCGGTGGGGACGGAGGGGTTGAGGTTGGCGGTGATGGCCATGGCCATCCGGTCCTGGCGTTCCGCTTCCCAGCCGGCGCGGATGGCGATCTCCCGCGCCCGCCGCGAGCAGCCCACCGTGAAGCAGCGCTCCTGGGGCGGCGGCGAGGGGTCGAATAGCGCCACGTCGTGCGCCAGCGCCGCCACGTAGAGCGTCTCCCGGTCCAAAGGCGGCTTCTCCTCCGACAGCTCGTAGGCCACGGCGGAGAACCAGTAGGTGCGGTAGCTGTGGTCGATCATCTGCGGGGACGACATCTCCCGCAGCAACTGCTCCACCTCGCGCGCCGCGCGCGTGTCCGGCGGGACCCAGCGGGACAGGTCGATCTTCGGGGCGATCTTCGCCGGGCCCAGCCTCCAACGCAGGCGCTGCGCGAAGTGAGAGGCCACCATCGCGCCCGCGCCCGAGAGCAGGGACACCCGCTGGGGGAACGACAGCGGCGGCCCTCCGGCGCGCTCCCACTCCACGGTCCCCACGCGGGGCGGCGAGCCCATGGGCCGGTTCTACACCTGGCCGGGCCCTCCTCGACGTGTGATCTGTTTCACACCGGCGATGTGATGCGCTTCACAGAGCTCGCCGGCACGCGGGTGGTACCTTCGCCGCCCTGTCCACGTGGGGGATTCGAGCTTGATAAGGCAAATCGGATTGAGCTGGGGCGTGCTCGGGGTGGTGACCATGGCCGGCTGCTCGGCCGCGACGGTCCAGCCGCGCTCCGACCCGGGCCAGCCGCAGCCCGCCCAGGTCGCGACGTGCGACGACCCGCTCCAGCAACTCTCCTGTTACTGCACCAGCCACGGATTCGAGACCAAGGTCGCCGGTGTCAGCAACATCATCGCGCCGTGCTACGCGAGCTCGGTCCAGACGCCGACGTCCCTCCTCCTGGGCCTCTTTTCGGCGTGGTCCTGGACCGCGTCGAGCTGGCCCGTGAACGCCAGGCGGGAGCCCGACTACGCCGCGAGCTTCGACGATCGGCCCGACCACGCCACCGTATGGGAGACCTGGAAGACGGCCACGGACGTGTTCCTCCCGGACGGCAGGGTTCCCCCGGGCCCGACCTCGCAGAAGCGCCTGCTCCCGGCCTCGTGCCGCGCTATCGACCTTGAAGCCGCCAAGGCAAAATACCCGGGCTGGGAGAAGGTCCCGTCGGAGCTGCCGCCGCGCTACCTGCCGCGTTACCAGATCAACGAGGAGAACGACTACGTGGTGGATCGGAAC
>DATBSS010000347.1:0-14624 GCA_036559665.1 Myxococcaceae bacterium | reverse complement strand
GGTCAGAAGCTCCAGGCCGCGGTCTCCGTCCTGGGCGGTCTCGATCTCCCAGCGGCCCCGGCGCAGGACGCGCCGAAGCGACCGGAGGATGTTCTCTTCGTCATCGACTAATAGGAGCCGACCCGGGGCCGTGCCGGCAGCAATCGGGGGTGGTGTCATCTGAACGGCTACCATGACCCGCGGCAAGAAGAAGGGACCAATCCTTTCTTCAGGTGCAAAGCAGCCGCCAGATCGCTCGCTTTCGTAACCGCCCGAAACCTGATGGTTCCTTGCTCGGGAAGCACCGGGCGCGCCGGGTCACCCCAAACCCATCATTCATTTTCAGGTCGCCGCTGACCCGCTTCACCCCCCGAAGCCCAGGGGGCGCTGATGCGGCCGGCCTGCTCGGCCGGCTTCCTTCAGGGCTCAGCCAGCGCGGGCGGATGGGTCCGAGGGGAGGTACGGAGCCTGCTGGTAGAGGCAGATCTTGTTCCGGCCCTCGTGCTTGGCGCGGTAGAGCGCCTCGTCAGCGGTGCGCAGCAGCCGGTCGGCGGAGATGACGGAGCGGGCCGGATAGCCGCTCACCCCGAGGCTGGCGGTGATCCGCAGCTTCTGGGACGGGCCCATGCGCATGGCGCCCACGTCCTTCCACACGCGTTCGGCGACGGTGAGCGCGCCGGCCAGGTGGGTCTGGGGGAGGATGAGCGCGAACTCCTCGCCGCCGTAGCGGGCGACGAAGTCGGTCTCGCGGACGCCCTTGCGGAGCCCGGCGGCCACGTCGTGGAGCACCTCGTCCCCCACCTGGTGACCGTGCGCGTCGTTCACCTCCTTGAAGTGGTCCAGGTCGAGGAGGATGAGCGACAGCGGGTCGTCGTAGCGCTGGGCGCGCCGGAACTCCTCGCGGAGGCGGTCCTGGAAGAACCGGTGGTTGTAGATGGAGGTGAGCTCGTCGGTGACGGAGAGCTTGTGGAGCCGGGCGCTCTCCTCCAGCACGTCGTCGAAGCGCTGCTTGGTGAGGAGGGCGCGGGCGATGCGGGCGCGGACCTCCTCCTCGTCCCAGGGCGGGGCGATGACGTCGTCGGCCCCCAGGCGGAGCGCCTCCAGCCGCTGGGCCTTGTCCGGGCCATCCAGCATCACCATCACCGGCACGTAGCGGCGGTGGTCGAGGTCGCGCAGCCTCCGCAGCATCTGGAGCCCATCCATCCCGGGCAGGGAGGCGGCGGCGAGCACCAGATCCACCTCGTGGTTGCAGGCGATCTTGAGGCCTTCGGCACCGTCGGGGGCGGTGAGGACGTCCGCGCCCTCGGAGCGGGCCAGCGATTCCAGCGCCCCCACCTTTGACGCCTGCTCGAGGATCAGGACCAGCCGTTGCCCGAACATCGCGGGAAGTATGGTACTCCGCCGCCCATGGCCAAGCGACCCAGCCTCAGCCTCTTCTTTCCGGCCTGGAACGAGGAGGACTACGTGGAGCGCGCCGTGTCGCGCGCCATGGAGGTGCTCCAGCGGCTGACGGACGACTTCGAAATCATCATCGTCAACGACGCGTCCACCGACCGGACGCAGGAGATCGCCGAGGGGTTGGCCGCGCGCCACAAGCAGGTGCGGGTGATCACCCACCCGGCGAACCTCAAGCTCGGCGGGGCGATGCGCACCGGCCTGGCGGCGTCCGCCAAGGAAGTGGTGGTGTATTCGGACATCGACCTGCCCTGGGACCTGGACGAGCTGGAGCGCGCGCTGCACCTGATGTCCTACCTGGAGGCGGACATGATCTGCGCCTTCCGGTTCGACCGGACCAGCGAGGGCGCCAAGCGGATCGTCTACTCCTTCGTGTACAACTCGTTGATCCGCAACCTGTTCGGCGTGCAGGTGAAGGACGTGAACTTCAGCTTCAAGGTGATCCACCGGCGGGTGCTGGAGGCGGTCGAGCTGAAGAGCCAGGGGTCCTTCATCGACGCGGAGCTGGTGGTGAAGGCGATCAAGCGCGGGTTCCGCGTGTTCCAGATGGGGGTGGACTACTTCCCGCGGACCCGCGGCGTCTCCACGCTCGCGTCGCCCGGCGTCATTGCCAAGATGATGCGGGAGTTGGCCACGCTGTATGGCGAGGTGAAGAACCCGCGGGAACCACAGCATCCGGTGCGGCTGCCACCGTCGGTGTCGGCGCTGAGGGCGCGCCAGTCGGCGTAGACGACGAGGGTACGGCGGTGCGGCGACGGCTCGTCGTCAATGCGGATGATCTGGGGCTGCATTCGCGGCTCGATGAGGGGATCCTCAAGGCGCGGCGGGAGGGGATCTTGACCTCCGCGTCCCTGCTGGTGACCGGGCGCACCGCCGGGGTGGCGGTCCGGGCCGCGCAGGCGGCCGGGGTGCGGATCGGGGTGCACCTGTGCCTGGTGACTGCGCTCCCGCCAGTGCTGCCGGCGGCGGAGGTGCGGACCCTGGCGCCGGATGGTGTGTTCCGGGGGAGCTGGAGCGCGCTGGTGAAGGCGTGGGCGCTGGGGCGGGTGCGGATGGATGAAGCGCGGGCGGAGCTGTCGGCGCAGATCGCGCGGGCGAGGGAGCTGGGCGCGGAGGTCGATCACCTGGACGCGCACCAGCACGTGCACGTGCTGCCGGGGCTGGCGCGGGTGGTGCGGGAGATCGCGGACGAGGCGAGGCTGCCTTTGCGGTGGCCGGTGGAGCGGCCGCGGGTGGCGAGCGTGAAGGCGGCGGTGCTGGCGGGGTTGGCGGCGGTGGCGAGGAGACCTGCGCGGGCGCTGGAGTTGGCGGGGTTGTCGAGATCCGGGGCGCTGGATGAGCGGGCGCTGCTGGAGGTGCTGGATGGGTTGCCGGAGGGGGACTTCGAGCTGATCTGCCATCCGGGGATGGAGCCGGAGGGCGTGCCCGAGGATCCGGCGTGGAAGTACGGATGGGAGCGGGAGCTGGCCGCGCTGGTGTCCGGAGCGGTGCGGCGGAAGGTGGAGGAGCGGGAGATCGAGCTGACGACGTACGGCGCGCTGTTCGGCGCGGCTGCTTGATACCCATCCGCGGCGCGGCCGCACCCTCACACGCGCTCGCGCGCTCACGTACAGTCCGCGAGATGGCGGACCGCCCGGACATCACCCATTCGCTCCCCGGCCCTGGCAAAGGGCCGACGCTGGAGCTGCCGCTGTTGCGGGTGGTGTTGCGCGAGGCGGGCGGGAAGCGGGCCGAGGTGCCACTCGGGCTCCCGGCGGTGACGGTCGGGACCGCCGCGGACTGTGACCTGGTCTGCGCCGACGAACGCGTCTCCCGCCACCACTGCCGGCTCTGGCTCCCCTCCAGCGACCGGATCGTGATCCGGGACCTGGGCAGCAAGAACGGCACCTCGGTCGGCGGTGTCCGCATCGTGGAGGCGCTCCTCCCCGTCGGCGTTTCCGCAACCCTCGGGAGCTCGGTGCTCCGCGTCGAGCTCGAGGGCGGCGTGCGCCACGTCGCCCTCTCCTCCGAGGGCCGCTTCGGCGACGCCATCGGCACCTCCCCCGCGATGCGCGCCGCCTTCGCCGCGCTCGCCGCCGCCGCCTCGACCGACGAACCCCTGCTCATCCGCGGTGAATCCGGAACCGGCAAGGAAGTCCTCGCCCGCTCCGTCCACGCCGCCAGCGCGCGCACCGCCGGCCCCCTCGTCGTCTTCGACTGCGGTGCCAGCGCCCACCCCGGCGCCGCCGAGGCGGAGCTCTACGGCTGCGCCGCCGGCGCGCTCCCGGGCGTGACCGGGGACCGCCCCGGCCTCCTGGAGCAGGCGCACGGCGGGACCCTGGTGCTGGACGACGTGGGCGAGTTGCCGCTCGACGTGCAGCCGCTGCTGCTCCGCGCGCTCGAGGAGAAGCAGGTCCACCCGCTGGGCAGCCCCGCCCGGCGGCCCGCCGACTTCCGGCTGATCTCCACCGCCCTGGCCGACCTCCGGCCGCTCGTCCGCGAGGGCCGCCTTCGCGAAGACCTCTACTTCCGCCTCGCCGGCCTGGAAGTCACCGTCCCGCCGCTGCGCGAACGCCGCGAGGACCTGGCCGCGCTGGCCGACCTCTTCCTCTCCGAGCTGGTCCCGCCCAGGCGCCTGGCCGATCTCCCGGCGGGGACCCTGCGCCTGCTGGAGGGCCACGACTGGCCCGGCAACGCGCGCGAGCTCAAGCGCACCGTGCGGCGGCTGGCCCTCTTCCCCGACCTCGGCGAGTCGGCCATCGACGCGCTGTCGGCCCGGGAGCCGCGCGCCACCGTGGAGGACCTCCCGCTCAAGGAGGCGCGCGAGGCGGTGCTGGCCGCCTTCGAGAAGAAGTACCTGGAGCACCAGCTCCAGAAGCACGGAGGGAACGTGAGCGCCGCCGCCCGGGCGATGGGCGTGTCCCGCCAGTTCGCGCACAAGCTGCTCGCTCGCCACGGCCTCCGCGGCGCCGAGTAGTCATCCAGCCCGGATGGCCGTGAAGAGGACGTGGGGCGTGGTGTAGCCGCGCGACACGTCCTCCACGGACTCCACCCGGAACCCGGCGTCCTCGAGCGCGCGGGCCATCTCCTGGCGGGGGCGGAATCCCAGGCCCCCGCTGGAGTGCGTCTTCCGGAGCAGGCGCACCATCACCGCCTCCTGCGCGACGCACTTCCAGTACTTCCAGGAGCCGCGGTCCGCCTCCGCCTCCTTGAGCAGGAGCCGTCCTCCGGGCTTGAGGAGGCGGAGGCAGGTGCCGAGGAACGCGGGGTATCCGTCGAACGGGAACAGGTAGAGCACGTCCGCGACGGTGACCGCGTCGAAGGAGGACTCGCAGGAAGGAAGGAGCGAGCCGGCGGTACCGGCGCGCACCTCCACGTTCGGGAGCGCCGCCAGCGCCCGGCGCGCCAGGGCGATCTTCCGCTCGTCCGGGTCCACGCCCAGCACGCGCCGCTCCGGATGGCCCAGCGCCAGCGCCGCCGAGAGCACGCCGTGGCCGCACCCCACGTCCGCGATGGACCCGCGCTCCGGGGCAAGGGCCGCCATCCGCCCCAGCGGCGCGGAGCCCCAGCGCGCGCGCACGAACGCGCGCTCGCGCCAAGGGAGCGGCCGGTAGACCTCGAGCGGGCTCGTGACCAGGTGCATCGCGCTGCGGCTTTATCTCAGAACGCCCCGCCAGTAAGGTCGGTCGCGGATGGGCGCCTCTCCGACGCTCCCGTTGGTCCTGATCGTGGACGATTCACCCGCCGCGCGGGAGGACGTCGCCCGGCTCCTCGATCCGGACTACCGCTGCGCCTTCGCGCACAACGGCGTGGAGGCGCTCAAGAAGATCTTCGCCGAACGCCCGGACGCCGTGATCACCGACATCGAGATGCCCATGATGGACGGCATCCAGCTCCTGCGCGCCATCCGCTCCGACTCCCGGACCTCCAAGCTCCCGGTGGTGGTGATGACGACCTCCACCTCGCTGGACGCGTTCAACCGCGCCCGCGCGTTCGGGTCCTCGGGCGTCGTCTCCAAGCCGCTGGACCGGGACTACCTGCTGGCGAAGCTCGGCGCGCTGCTCCGCCAGCCCACTTGAGCGTCCAGGCAGGCCCGGTTCACGGCTAGACTTCCGCGTGCGTCGGCGGATAGTCGCTGCCGCACTCAAGGAGAGCCGATGAGCCCGAAGAGCAATCGCGGCGGTGGCGTGCACACCCTCCCGGATCCGAAAGGGTCAGGGTGGATCAATCAGTTCAACGGCAAGGTGACCAGCCATCACTCCACCAAGGAGCCCGCAGCCAAGGCAGGTCGGAGCTTGGCCAAGCGGGAGCACACCGAGCACACCATCCACAAGAAGAACGGTCAGATCGGCTCGAAAAACAGTTACGGGAACGATCCGTCCCGGATTCGCGGATAAGACGCCCACCGGCCCAGCCGGCGCCCTGGCATCACCCAGCCTGGTAGCCGGGTGGTACCAGGTCGCTGGTCAGGCCGGGCGCCTCGGTGGTCGGCGGCCTGGGCAGGTCCGCCGGTTGCTCGAGTGAGAAGGCCAGGCGATCGGACGCGCCGCACGCCCACCCGAGCACGAGGGTCGCCACGATGAACGCGATCAGTCGACGCATGTGCGGAGGCCCTCGCATCAGTACTTCACCCAGAGCTCGTCACCTGCTTCGATGGTGGCGAGCGCGCCGGTGCCCCTGGTGGCCGCGATCTGCGCGGTCGTCTGGCCGTTGAAGCTGTAGGCCGCGGAGCCCTTCCAGACGATGACCGCGTCCTTGAAGTAGACCGACAGGTCGGGGATGGCGACGGGCGCCGTGTACTTGTTCCAGCCGGGCTGGTGCGCGCCCACGATGATGAGGGTCGCGGCGGGCTCGTCCGCGGGGACCGAAGGGGTCCCGACCCAGTCCACCACCGTCTCCGCGCCGCTCGCATCGCGGCAGGTCTGGTGCACCGGGAAGTAGACCGTCGAGAACGGCTTGTCCGGCACCTTCATCCGGAGGGTGAGCCTGTAGAACGCGTCATCGTCCGCGCGCACGTCGGTGAGCGGCTTGGTCCAGGTGACCGACGTGACCGCGCCCGATTGATCCTTCTCGATCGTGAACGGACCGAAGCCGCTGGCCATGGGGCGGACCGCCGTGAAGCCCATGGGGATGTCGACCTTCAGCCGATAGGTATCCACCATCCTGGTGCCGTCGTTGCACCCGTGGCCGACGGAGAAGACCACCTCCTGGCTGGCGTTGGCGGTGGCGTTGCCCGAGGCGATGCTGACGTGGGCGGACGCGGCGGAGGCGAGCACCGCGGCGAGCGCGCCCGTGAGGCGGCGATTCATGCACTGAGCTCCTTGAGCTGGTTCGGGATGCGTCGTACCGGAGCAGCCCCGGTTTGCCGATGCGGCACGTTGCCGCAGGTCGGGGACCGGTCACCGCCGCGGCGGCAGCTTCTGCAGCTTGCGTTGCAGCGTGCGCCGGTCGATGCCCAGCTGCTGCGCGGCGGCCGAGACGTTGCCCTTGCAGTCCGACAGGACGCGCTGGATGTGCTCCCACTCCACGCGCGCCAGGGACGGCATCTCCGGCTCGGGGGCCTCCGGCGCCTGGCCCGACGAGATCGCCGCGACGATGGCCTCCGCGTCGATCGGCTTCTGCAGGTATCCGGCGATGCCCAGGCGCGCCGCCTCCACCGCGGTGCCGATGCTGCCGAAGCCGGTCAGCACGAAGGTGCGCGTCTGGGGGGACTCGACCCGCAGCGCCTTGACCAGCTCCAGGCCGGACGGCCCGGGCATGCGCAGGTCCACCAGCGCCACGTCGGGAGCGGCGGACCGGGCGACCTGGAGCCCCTCCTCCACGGACGACGCGGTCCAGACCTCCAGGCCACGGGCGCGCAGCGCGCGCGCGAGCCGCTCGCGGAACGTCTCCTCGTCATCCACCAGGAGCACGCGCATCGCGGGTCTCCGGTGATGAGAGGGCCGCTGGGATCCACAACCTGGCCCGGGTTCCCACGCCCTCCTCGGACGAAAGCTCAAGCGTGCCGCCGAACTGCTCCGCCGTCGCCCGGGCCAGGAACAGGCCCAGCCCCATGCCCTGCCCCGGCCGCTTGGTGGTGAAGAACGGTTCGCCGGCCCGCCGCAGCACGTCCGGCGCCATGCCGGTGCCCTGGTCCGAGATCTCCAGACCCACCCGGACCGGCCCCCCCAGCAGCCGGAGCCGCACCGGCCCGGAAGACGCGCCGAGCGCGTTCCGGATCAGCCCCAGGACGGCCGCCTGGAGCGCGCGCGGGGCGACCCGGACGCGGGCGTCCTCCACCCCCTCTTCGATGATCTGGAGCCGCGCCTGCCCGCCCTCGTCCAGCTGACCGCGCGCGGCCTCCGCGCAGGCGCCCAGCTCGATCTCGACCAGGCCCTCGCCGCTCGGCTCGCCGAACCGCGCGCCCATCTGCTCCAGGATCGACCGGCACCGGGCGACCTGCGAGCGCAGCAGTTGGAGGTCCTCGAGGAGCTCCCCGCTCGCGCCCTGGGCGGCCAGCGTCCGGCGGAGCTCCTCCGCCACCACCGCCACGGTGCCCAGCGGGGTGGAGAGCTCGTGGGCGGCGCCGGCCGCGAGCGTCCCCAGCGCCGCCAGCTTCTCCTGCCGGGCATGGAGGTCGCGGGCCACCTCCAGCTCCCGCTCGCGCTGGTCGAGCGCCCGCCGCGCGCGCCCCACGAAGTACACGATGAAGCCGGTGGCCGTGGCGAACGCGACCCACATGCCCCCGAAGTGCACCTCCATCAGCTCGGTGTGGCCCGGCAGCATCAAGCCGTCCGGGGACGGGAGCCGCGCCAGCCAGAACAGCGAGGCGAAGGCCATCAAGCTGAACAGGGCCTGGCCCAGGGCCCACCGGGTCGGCAGCAGCGCCGTGCCCAGCGCCACGTTCACCAGGTAGAGGGTCGAGAACGGGTTGAACGGCCCGCCGCTCAGGTACAGCAAGGCCGTGAGGAGCCCGGTGTCGACCAGCATCGCCGCGGCGATCAGCCGTTCGAACGCCGAGGCGGCGCGGCGCTTCAGCCACTCGCCGGCCGCGTTCGACGCCGCGCCCAGCGCGAGCACTCCCAGCATCGGGCCCAGCGGCAGCTTCACCGCGCCGGACCACGCGCACCACAGGGTCAGCGCCGCCTGCCCAGCGAAGGCACCCCAGCGGAGCCGCAGGAGCCACCCGAGGTTGATCCGGTTCCGTTCCGCGGAAGCGTCCGCATCCAGCGGCTGGGGTGAAGTCACTGGACCTGCGTGGAGGCAGCCACGGCCGCCAGCGCGGCGGACGCGGGAGTCGTGGAGGTGAAGTCCACGCCGTCGAGCCAGCGCGACGGCGTCAGGGTGACGGCGGCGGACCGCGCCTGGGTCTCCTCGTCGAGCGACCACGGGCCCACGTCAAAGGCCACCTCCTGAATCCCCGCCGACTCCAGGTGGAAGGGCTCCGGCGACGCCGGGGGAAGCGAGCGCTCGCCATCCAGCCAGAGGGTCTTCCCCACCATCTCCACTTCGGCAGGCAACCCGGCGGCGTCCTCGTCGGCGGGCGCGAACGTCACCTGGACCCGGCAGAACTCCGTCGCGGGGGGATGCAGCGTGCCGAGGGGCATGGCCATCCCGGCCTCCTGGAGCGCGGGGACGGCGCTGGGCTCTCCGATCCGGGTGGGCCTGGAGATCGTGTGGGCCCAGGCGGTGCCGTACCCGAGCTCGTTCCACACCTTCCGCAGCGTCGAGGCGGGGCACGGGAAGATCTCGATCGCGCTGACGACCACCCAGCCGCGGTGGATGGTCAGCTCCGCGCCGTCCGCCGCCGTCCAGTGGAGCCCCGAGGCGTCGACCCGAGCCGAGCCAGGCACGGCGGTCGCCGCCGAGAAGCCCATGTGCACGCCCTCGCTCCGCCAGCCGCACGCGGCGAGCACGGCCACCGAGGCGAGCGCCAGCGTGCGGACGGCGCTCATCGGTCGTACGCCACGGCGAAGGCCAGCAGGGGGCCGGGATGGAACGGTTGGGGCGTCAGGGCCAGGAAGTGCCACCGGATCCCGAGCTGGAGCACCACGTCCTGGGTGGGGCTGAAGATGACGTCCGGCGAGGCGTACGCCATCAGTCCGGCCCCGACCAGGTCGGGCGTGCCGTCGGCATCCTCACCAGGCGCTTCCCACTGGGTGTCCACCGCCATTCGCAGCGCCCACCGCGTGTTGAGCTGGAACTGGCCGGCCAGTGTCGAACGGACCTGGAGCCCCCGCCGGAACCCTTGATAGCCCCGGCCAGGCAGGGCGCCGGTCACGCTGGCGTACGCCGACACGTCTCCAAAGAACCCGCTGTAGGCGAGCCCGGCGATGGGCGTCACCGCGCCGGTGCCGACCTGCGCATCCAGCGAGAGCGGCACGGCGGCTTCGTCGTGCAGCGCGGGACCGGTCGGCAGCGCGACCCCCAGCGACACGGCGAGGAGGTGGTGGGCGCCGAAGTCCCGGTCCTTGAACACGTAGGCCCGGGCGCGAAGGTCCAGGTCTCCGGGGCCCACGCCCAGCTCCCGCGCCAGGTTGACGTCGGTGACCTGGCGAGCCAGCAGCGGCATCGAGGCGGAGAAGAAGAGCCAGGGCAACGGGGCGTAGGCCGCGCTCAGGTCGAACCGGGCCTCCGCGACCTGCTCCAGATCGACTCCCTTGGTCCCGATGACCAGCGTCCCGGCGGTGGCCTGCACCCCCATCCGGAACCGCCCCGCGAAGGGTTGCTCCGATCCCATCGTCGTGAGCGTCGGGTCGCCGCAGCCGCAAGTCGCGCACGCCAGCGCTTCGGCGGGCACCAGCGACGAGGCGAGCAGAAGGATGCCGGGCAGGACGGAGCGCCTGAAGGTCACCGGACCTTTGTAGCGCTTCTCCGGCAGCTGCCGGATGCGGCACATTGCCGCAGCGTCGGCGACAGAGCTCGCGCGCTTCGTCCTCCACTGGCCACCTGCCCTGGAGGACGCATTGCCCTCGCGTTCCCCCGTCCGCACTTCACACCTCCAGCGGGGGGCGGACGAATGACGAGGGCGTGGGCACTTCTCCTGGGCGCGGGGCTGCTGGCGGCGGCGCCCGCATGGTCACACGAGCGCCGCACCGACAAGTGCGGCTGCCATCACCAGTACGGGCTGCGGCACTGCCACCCGAACAAGTCCACGCCCGGCTGTGAAGCGCCGGCCAGCGACAAGACCCCGAGCCCCGACAAGGCCAAGGCTCCGCCCGCCAAGCCACCCAGCAGGCTGTAGCGAACCTCAGGCCGTCCCGGGCTTCCGGTAGGTGACGATCCCCAGGCCGATCATCGCGGCCAGGGTCCCCATCAAGACCAGGTAGAACACCGACCCGGCGAGGCTGGCCAGCGCCACGTCGTTCTCTCCGAAGCACGACGTCACCACGTCCGTGCGGAAACCGGTCTGCCGCTTGATGCACTCCGCCGCGGAGACCCCGTCGCACGACTTCTTGCACAGCTCGCTCACGTACCGGCGCGGCGGGAACCCGACCACGAACGACGCGTAATTCTCCCCGTTGTTGAAGGGCACCGCCGCCACCGCCAGGCTGTAGATGACCAGGATGCCGGTCAGCGCCAGCCCCATGACGACCAGCATCCGCCGGTAGAGCGACCGCGCCCGCGACTCGGACGGCATCTTCCCGCGCACGAAGAAGTCCGTGGTCACCACCGCCGCTCCCATCACGAACGACGACAGCGGCACCAGGCTGTTCTGCAGCTGCTGCGGGTACAGCGCCAGGATGTTGGTGAACCCGGGCACTCCGGTCTTCCCCAGGAACGGCGCCAGCCCGATGGCGGCGCTCACCATGAACTCCAGCACCCGCTGGACGAAGACCTTGCTCGTTCCTTGAAGTGGTGGGTTCGCGACGCGCATGGCGTGGTACATGGCACTGCTGAACAGCAACTTCCAGGCCAACCTTGGTTTACCGCCAAACAAGCTTGAACGCGGGCCGCAGCTCTCCCCCGAAGGCGATCCCCGCCTTCAGCGGCTCCCACTGGTGATAACCGGCGGCCGTCTGTTCGACAGCTTCCGACGCGTGGAGGTCGAGCGACGCGGCGGACGCCGCCAGCGCCCGCGCCAGCTCCACGGGCTCCCCCAGCGCCGCGTACTGGAGCTGCCCACCTCGCCCTGCCCCACCCGCCAGCATCCCACCCATCGCCACGCCCATGGCCGAGGGCAGCGTCCGCCCGTCGGACGAGGTGAGCGAGAAGATCTCCAGCGCGGCGGAGAGCGCGTTCTCCGCGTGGTGGTCGTGGCTCTCCGGCCCGCCGAACAGCGCGCCCACCTCGCCGCGGGAGACGGACTCCACCAGCCCGCCGTGCGCGTGGATGCGCGCGCTCACCGAGTCCACGTGCACCTCCATCCGCTGGAACAGCTGCGCCAGCGCCTCGCCGCTGCGCGGCCGGAGCGGCGGCATGGGCCGCACCACCAGGAACGTCCCCTCCACCGACCGCGGCCGGAGGTCGAACGCCGGCGAGGCCAGGGACGCCGCCAGCGCCCGCTGCCCTGAAAGGAAGCGCTCGTGGACGGCGCGCTGCCGGGACTGTGCCTCCAGCCGCAGCACCAGGTTCACGTGGTCGATGGCGTGCCCTCCCACCGAAGCCACCGACCGCAGCAACTCCGACGCGTCGGCGCCGAAGGCGTTCGGGTCCCTCGCCTCCGCGTAGAGCGCGCCGCTGGGCCGGCCGTCGCGCGAGCGCAGCGCGGCGATCATGACCGACCGGACTCCGCGGGAGGACAACCCGGGCTCCCCCTGGAGCCGCGGGTCGGCCGGCACGTTCCCGCTCACCACCGGAGCCCGCGTCCCCATGGCGGCGGTGAGCAGCGCAGCGGAGACCTGGAACGCCGGGCCGGTATCGCGCCGCAGCGTCTCCACCAGGATGGGCTTGCCCTGCTCGCCCAGAAGCGCCAGCGCCGCGCCGTCCGCCGGGAGGAGGTCCAGCAGCGCCACCAACAGCTCGCGGGCCACGTCCTCCAGCTTGTGGATCTGCCCCATGGTGGACGCCAGTGACAGCGCCACCCGGAGCCGCTGGTTCTCCCGCTCCAGGGCCTGCTGCGCGTCGCTGATCGCCAGCTTCACCTTCCGCGTGGCCTCGCCGTCGTCCTCCCCCAGCGGGACCGCCTGGGTGAGGCCATGCCCCGGGTCGGTCCTCGTCTCGACGATGGTGTAGCTGCCGGTGACCCCGCGGGAGGAGGCCGCCGGGTCGGTCGGCGCGACCAACGTCACCGAGGTGGCCACCGCGGTCATCAGGTGGTGCGGGTCGGTCGCCTCCCGCGAGTCAGTGGCGGGCGTCTGGGTCAGGTCGTCCACCACCGCGGGGAGCGAAGGCTGGGTGTGATCGGGCTCCCCGAGGAAGGGAAGGTGGTCGCTCTCCACCGCGAAGGCGTCCGGGTCCCGGTAGTAGTGGCGGCGGAGGGCGGCGCGGATGCTGGCCGGGCGCGCCAGGATGACGTTCACCTTCTTGGCGCCGCACTCGCGCTTGAGCCGTTCCTCGCTCGCCTCCGGCAGCGGGCCGCTCCCCAGCACCCACAGCGTCCCGTCAGGGTTGCGCCGGATGGGCATCAGCATGAGCGATTCGGCCACCCGGACCTTCACCTGCTCCAGGATGTCGTCCGCCACCTTGAGCTGGGCGATCTTCTCGGTGGTCAGGTACTGCATCTGGTGGTGCTGGGCCAGCACGCGCAGCAGGTCCCGCTCCGGGACAAAGCCCAGCGTGAGCAGGGCCTCCACGAGGTCCTTCCCCGTCATCTCCTGGTGGAGCTTCGCCTCCGCCAGCTTGTCGGGATGGAGGAGCCCGGCCCCTACCAGCTGCTCGCCCAGCATCGGGCGGACACCTTAGTTCACCCGCCGTAGATCTTCTTGCCCGCTCGCACCGTCTCGACCAGCAGGGGGGCGGGCGCGAACCGGTTGCCCACCTTCTTCTGCCAGGACTCCATCCGCTCCAGCACCTTCGCCGGGCCCAGGGAGTCCACGTACCGGAACGGGCCGCCGAGGAACGGCGGGAAGCCCAGCCCGAACACCGCGCCGATGTCCCCGTCGCGCGGGCTGCGGAGGATGCCCTCGCCCAGGCAGAGGAGCGCCTCGTTGAGGAACTGGAGCGTGCACCGCTCCGCCATCTCCTGCCCATCCAGGTGCTTGCGGTCCTTCCCGTGCGGGAGCAGCGCGTAGACGCTCTCGTCCACCTGCTTCTTCTTCCCGTCGTAGGTGTAGAAGCCCTTCTTGTTCTTGCGGCCCATGCGGCCGTCCGCCAGCACCTTGGCGGTGGTCTCCGGCGGGGTCATCCGGTCGCCGAACGCGTCGACCATGATCTTCCCCACCTTGCCGGCGACGTCGATGCCCACCTCGTCCAAAAGGGTGATGGGCCCCACCGGGAAGCCGAACTCCACCAGCGCCTGGTCCAGCTCCGCGATGTCCGCGCCCTCGGAGAGGAGGAACGCGGCCTCGTTCATGTACGGCCCGAGGATGCGCGAGGTGTAGAAGCCGACGCCGTCGTTGACGACGATCACCGTCTTCCCCTGCTTCTTGCCGACCTCCACGCAGGTGGCGGTGACCCAGTCCGCGGTCCCCTTGTGGGTGATGATCTCCAGCAGCGGCATCTTGTTGACCGGGCTGAAGTAGTGCATCCCGATCACCCGCTCCGGGCGGCCGGCGCCCTGGGCCAGCCTGGTGATGGGAATGGATGAAGTGTTGGAGGCGAAGATGCAGTCCTCCCGCACCACCGCCTCGCTCTCGCGGATCACCCGGTGCTTGAGCTCCAGGTCCTCGAACACCGCCTCGATGATCAGGTCCGCGCTCTTGAACCCGGAGTAGTCGGTTCCCGAGGTGACCAGTGACATCTTGGCCGCCGCCTCGCGCGCGGTGAGGGAGCGGCGCCGGGCGCGCTCGTCGAACAGGCCGTGGATGTGCTGGAGCGCGCGGCCCACCGCGGCGTCGTCCTTGTCCTTGAGCCGGACCGGCAACCCCATGTTGTTGGCGGTGACGTAGGCGATCCCCCCGCCCATCAGCCCCCCGCCCAGCACCGCCACCTTGCGGACCTCCCTCGCCTTCACCGTGGGGTCCTTCACCCCGTTGTCCTTCTTCAGCGCGGTGGTGGCGAAGAAGATCTCCACCAGGCGCTTGCTCACGTCGCTGATCACCAGCTCGCCGAACGCGGTGGCCTCGGCCTCGAGGCCCGCGCGCATGCCGCCCTCGAGGCCGGCGCGAATGACTTCCAGCGCGCGCTCGGGC
>DATBSS010000346.1:0-24313 GCA_036559665.1 Myxococcaceae bacterium | reverse complement strand
CAGAGGCGGCAGAAAAGCAACCGATGTGCCGCGGCGGCTTCAGAGGGGAGCGAGCCCGGCCGTGGGAAACGCGGTTCCGCGCGTGGGTTGATCGGGCGCCTTGCGGATGTCCGATTCCCGGACACTCCGATGTGCGCCCGTCCGCTCCATATCGTGGATGGCGTTGAAAATCACCAGTGAGTTCAAGGTGTTCACACGTGCCCACATTGGCACCATGGTTGCTTTGAGGATCAGGGTCTCGCTCCGGCAGGTGCCAACGGCTGCTGGTTGCTAGAGACAAAAAGAAGCACCCGGGCCGTGGAGGTGGGGGAGACACCTTCGCGGCCCGATCTTTTGCGGGTGATCGGAGTAGCTTTCGCGCGGTGTCTCGAACGGGCGCGCTGATCATCGCCGGGGCGTTGCTGGGGGCGATGGCGATCCTCTCCAGCGGCTGCCCGGAAGAGGCGACGGGCGGCGATGCGGGCGAGCTCGGGGATGGCGGGGAGCCTGGCCTGGAGGATGGCGGAGTCGACTACGCGTTCTGCCCGACCCGGATCGACGTCTACGGCGGCGCGGCGGTGTCCTTCGCGGGCTGCGGCGGGGTGGACGTGCCGCTGGGCGCCGACGCCGGCGCGGGGCTCTCTGGAGGCGATGCGGGGTATCTGCAGACGCTCGCCGGACGGCTGATGGCGCGGCTCGCGGAGGACCCGGAGCTGGTGGCGAGGTTCGGGGCGAGCTGGATGGTGCGCTCGTGCGCGCGGGCGGGGGCGACGCTGGGGACCTTCTCGAACGCGGTGCCGCCCGGGGAGTGTTCGGCAGGTGGGGCCACCGGGTCGACGCTGGCGGTCTGCGCGGACCAACCGGCGCCGCTGGTGCTGTTCTCGGCCGACAACGAGACGGACCGCTGCCACGGGGGCGGGACGGACAGCAACGCGCCCGAGGAGGACCAGGTCGGCTACGCGGACCACTGGCGGTTCCGGCTGGACCGGTTCCTGGATGCGCACGGGACCGCCGCGTTCGTGATGGTCTCGCCCCAGCACGAGTGGCACGGACAGCCTGGGACGGAGGACGCCAGCGGGTGCGGGTGGAAGCGGCCGGAGTGGAACGCGACGGGCGCGGCGGCGTGGCGGGCGCAGAACCGGAGCGACCGGCACGTGCGGATGGCGGGGACGCTCCAGGGGACGTTCGTGGGCCATCACCCGTGCTGTTCGGCGCTGGGGAGGAGCTGCGCCGAGGACTGGTTCTCGACGGGCGCGGGCGGGGACGGGTGGGTGCAGTTCGGGTGTGCGGGCGCGGACGCGCTGGTGGATTTCTGGTTCGCCGAGGTGAAGGCGTTCCTGATGAATAATCGCTTCACCTGCCCGTGAGAGGCGGCCGGGCGGGGCGGGAAACTTGGCAGGTGCTACAGGCGTGTTACACGGCGCGCTTCCCGTGGCGACGCCCGAGGACATCACCGAGCCGGAGTGGGAGATCCTGAACCTGCTGCGCGAGGTGCGGCGGCGGGCGAAGTCGGCGAGCGTCAGCAGCTACCTGGCGGGGTTGCGGGAGGAGCCGCGGTGGGTGTCGGCGCTCCCGGCCGCGGAGGCGAAGATCGCCCGGACCATGCTGGAGGCGACGCGGGAGATGGCGATGCGCGCGGCGGATCCGCTCGGGGAGCTGACGGAGCACGCCGAGGCGCGGCCGCGCAAGGCTTCGCGCCGGCGCTCGCGGTGAGCATCTTGTAGGCCGTGCCGATCTACACCCGCCGATGGAACGACCCCGAGCGCCCGGATGACGGGCTGCGGGTGTTGATCTGCCGGTACCGGCCACGCGGGGTTCCCAAGGCGAAGGAGACCTGGGACGTCTGGAAGAAGGACCTGGGACCCAGCGTCGAGCTGCACGCGGACTACTACGGGAAGCACGGGCCGCCGATCAGCTGGGCCGTGTACAAGCGCCGGTACCTGGCGGAGATGAAGGCGCAGGCCCCGGAGCTCCGCGCGCTCGCGGAGCGGGTGAAGCAGGGCGAGACGTTGACGCTGCTCTGCTCATCGGCCTGCACCGATGAGGCGCGCTGCCACCGCACGCTCCTGCGCGGGCTGATCGAGACGGCGCGCTAGGCCGCCAGCAGCCGCTGGACCGAGACGACCGCGCGGGCCAGCTCGTCCACCTTCTGCGCCAGGTTGGTGACCTGGTCGCGCACCGGCATCTGCCCGGTCTTCACCATGCCGCGCTTCTCGTCGCGGAAGGCGTCGCGCAGGCCCTTCACGTCGTCCAGCAGCGCTTCGCCGGCCCGGGCGATGGACCTCGGGTCGCGGGCCTGGATGGCCTGCACCAGGTCGCCCACGCCCTCCGCCACCTTGGCGGCCGGCTCGGCGCGGCGGTCGGTGTGGAGCTGGTTCGCCAGCCGGATGCCCTGCGCCGCGGCGTCCGCCCAGTTCCCGCCCTGCGCCGCCTGCACCGCCGCCTCGGCGGTCTTGACCATGCCGGCCACGCGGCTCAGGGTCTGCGCGAAGCGCGCTTGCTGTACGCCCGGCTGGTCGTAGCCCTTCCCCGCCGCGTCCACCGCCGTGCCCAGCTGCGCCGCCGCGTCGGCGATCTTCGCCGGGTCCCCGGTCCGGATGGCGCCCACCAGCGTGCCAGCCTTGTCCGCCACCGCCGCCGCCTGCGCGTACTTGTTGTCCCCGCGGAGCTGGTCCACCAGCCGGAGGGCCTCGCCGGCCGCGCCCGCGTAGTCGCCCTTCTTCGCCAGGCCGATCGCCTTCTCCGCCATGTCCACGCCGTCCGCCGCGCGGAGCAGCGTCGCCCCGACCTGGCCGGCCGCGCCGCCCTGCTCGTAGTAGCCCTGGCGCACGTTGTCGACCGTGGCCCCCAGCCGGAGCGCGGCCTCGGCGATGGCCCCGGCGTCGCCGGTCTTGATCGCCTTCTGCAGCGCCGAGGCGCCCGTTCCCAGCACCTGCACCGCCTTCTCCGCCCGCGGGTCGAACAGCGCCTTGCCCTGCAGGTCCTTGGAGATCTGATTCGCCAGGCCCATCGCCCCGTTCACCGCGCCCGCGTAGTCGCCCGTCTTGATGGCGGTGGCCACGCCCTTGGCACCGTTCACCACCTGCCCGGCGCGGGTCAGCGTGTCCGCCACGTTCTGGTACTGGGTGCCGTTGAGCGCCGCCGCGCCCGTGCCCAGCAGGCCCTGCGCCGCGCCGAAGAAGTCGCCGTTCTTGATGGCGCCCACCACCTGCTGCCCGCCGAGCGCGATCTTGGACGCGGTGCCCAGCTTGTCCGCGATGCCCTGGAACGTGTTGGACGCGCCGCCGAAGAGGCCCGCCGCCGCGCCGGCGCCGTTGGCCAGCGCCCCCAGGAACGCGCCCGGGTTCTTGCCGTTCCAGGCGTTGATGCCCGCCTGCACCGCGGTGGCCGTCTTGGCCGCCCAGTTCGCCCCGGTGGAGAGCGCCTGGAACCCCTTGCTGGCCGCCATGTTCGCCAGGCCGCCGCCCAGGTTCGCCGCCGCCGCGCCGAAGCCGCCCACCCCGCCGGCCACCGCCGCCACCAGGCCCAGCCAGTTCTTGTTCTTGATGGCGTCGTAGGCCTGGATGCCGGCCGCCGCGACCAGGGAGAGACCGCCGGTGACGGGCGCCAGCAGCGGGCCCCAGATGCTGGAGGTCTTCTTGATGCCGTCGACGATCTTCCCGAACAGGCCCTTCTTCTGCTTCACCTTGACGTCGAGCAGCTCGCCGTTCTGCCCGACGTTCAGCTTCACCTCGTACTTCTTGTCCAGCTTGACGGTGAGCTTGTGCTTGCCGGGCTGCATCAGCGCGTCGATCACCTTGCCGAACGCGTCGTCCAGCTTCTTGCCCTTGGTCTTCTTGAGGTGCTTGGCCGGGATGCCCAGGCCTTCGAGGATCTGCTTCTTCTGATCCTCGGGCATCGCCATGAACTGCTCTTTGGTCGGCACGCCCGGCTGCTGCGTCTGGGCCGGCGCGCTGCTCGTGGCGGCCGGCTGGGCCGGAGCGGCCGGCGCGGCGGGAGCCTGCGCGGACGCCCCTCCCAGCGCATCCACCAACCCCTGCGTCAGGCCCTGGAGGAGCCCGAGACCGAACGCGTCCGCCTGCGGGAAGCCGCTCTGGGCCGCCGGGACTCCGCCACCCCCGGACTTCTGCTCAAACCCGTCCGTGCGCGGCTGGGTGTTCAGGTCGAAACTGCGATTGACGGGAAGGTCGATGCGGGCCATGACGGGGGACTCGGTCGGGGAATCGAGAGGAAGACGCCTGATCTCGATTATCGGACAACCGTCTGGCCGGTCCCCTCACCAGGGGCGATTTTCGCCTGATCTGTCGCCCACTTGTGAGTTTTAGTGGGCGGCAGTGGGCTTGTGTGAGGCCCTCGCCTACGCGTTGCGCTTGGCGTTCTTCTTCGCCGGCGGCGTGGAGCGCGACGCGAGCGGCTCGCTGGAGGGGCTCCAGGTGTAGTGCTCGGGCTCGTTGCGGTTGGTCGAGTAGACCTCCGCGCCCCGCGTGACGTGGATCCGGAACGCGTAGACCGAACCGTCCTTGCAGGAGATCTTCACGTCCGAGATCCCCGCCGTCACCGCGCGCAGGTCCAGGCCCACCGATGGCACCCGGGAGGCTTGCAGCACGGCCGGATTGGAGACCTCGATCTTCGAAATCTTCGAGAAGATGAAGAGGGTTTGCTTCTGTCCCACCCAGAGGGACATCGGGCCGGCCCAGGCGGCGGCGCTGACCAGCATGGCGGCGGCAACAACCATCCATCGAGCGGTGCGGTGCATGTAACGACTCCGGGGATGGAGTAAGCCCTTGCCTGAATTATCGCACCTTACCTCCCCAAAGTTTCTCACCCGGTAAGAGCTGGAACCCACAGGCAGATCGGATACCGTTGCCTTCAGATGGCGGATTGGATCGTCGGCTTGAGGAAGGCGGCGGTAGAGCCGCGGCCGGGCGTGAGCGAGGAAGCGCTGACCCGCGTGGAAGCGCAGGTCGGGCTTCCGCTTCCGGGTGAGCTGCGGACCCTCTATGCGCAGATTGACGGCGGCTCGTTCGAGCCGGACGTGGCGCTGTATGCCCTGGAGCAGGCGCCGGACGCGGCGGGCGTCGTGGAGGCGACCCGGCGCGGCCTCTCCGGGCTGCCAGGCCAGGGCGTCTGGCGCTTCGGCCTGCGCGGTGGAGGCGATCACCTGTTCGCGGCGCGGCGCTCGGTGATGGCGCAGGCGGCGGACGCCGCGCCCGCGTGGATCCGCGAAGTGGCGGCGGACACCTGGCTCTTCGGCCGGAAGAACTCCGACACCGGAGAGCTGGAGCTGTTCAAGTCGCTGCAGGCGCTCCTGTGGAGTCTGATCCCCCCGGTCGAGTCCGAGGACTTCGGCGAGAACACCCTCGCCAAGGCGATGAACGCGGTGACGGACGCGCTCCAGGCGCTGGAGGAGGAGCCCGCGCCGGCCGGAAAGCCGAAGAAGAAGAAGGCGAAGGCCCGGACCAAGGCGGCCAAGGCCAAGGCGAAGTCACCGAAGAAGGCGAAACCGAAGTCGAAACCGAAGGCCAGGCCGAAGAAGAAGGCAGCCAGGAAGCGCCGCTAGCGCGGGGGGAGCTCCTCCGGTCGGATGGCGTGGAACCACTCCCTGGGCTGCGCCGTGAGCGCTTCCTCGTCTGGCTCCGCGCCGCGCCGGTAGATGAGGTCCGGCAGGATGTCCTGGCTGGTCGGCTCGGGCTCGACCGGCAGGAGGCCGGCCAATCCCTCCTCGTCCGGGTCGGATGGCGGCGCGTCGCTCCCGTCCAAGCGCCTGTCCCGGAGCCACCGTCCCTGCTCGGGGACGAGCAATGCCGGAGGCAGGTCCTCCTCGGTCGGAGCGATGGTCTCCATGCCGGTAGCGTGTCCACTCCCGGCCCCATTCGCTCGCCTGCCGGGATGGCGCGGGCAAAAGCGGCGGCGCGGACAACCTGTCACGATGAGGGGCCTGCCGGCCCGCGTTCATGAGGGACGTCCACGAGGCACACCGCTTGAACCGCACGCTCGCATGCTGACCTTCCCCGCCATCCTCGCCCTCGTCGCCGCTGCCTACTGGGCCTTCTCGGCGCTCAACGCCTTCCGGGTCGTCCGGTCGGTGCCGGTGCTGGAGGACCTCTCCCCGCCCCAGCCCTTGCGCTGGCCGAAGCTCACCCTCGTCATCGCCGCGCGCAACGAGGCCGCCGAGCTGGAGGGAGCGTTGGAGTCGCGCCTGAAGGAGGACTACCCGGACCTGGAGCTGGTGGTGGTGGACGACCGGTCCACTGACGAGACCGGGGCCATCCTGGATCGGGTGGCGGCCCGCGACCCCCGCGTGGTCCCGGTGCACGTCCAGGAGCTCCCGCGCGGGTGGCTGGGCAAGCTCCACGCGATGCACCAGGGCGTCCAGCGCGCCACCGGCGAGTGGATCCTCCTCACCGACGCGGACGTCCACTTCCAGCCCGGCACGCTGCGAAGGGCGGTGGCGCATGCCGAAGCCCAGGGGCTGGACCACCTGTCGGCGCTTCCTTCCGTCTGGCGCAGCCGCCCGCTGCTGGACGCGGCCATCGCCTTCTGCCTCCGGCAGATCTGCGCGGCGGGCAGGCCCTGGAAGATCGAGGATCCGGCCTCCAGCGCCTGCGGCGGATGCGGCGCCTTCAACATGATGCGCCGGAGCGCCTACGACCGGACGCCGGGCTTCGAGTGGCTCCGGATGGAGGTGGGCGACGACGTCGCGCTGGGCCAGATGCTCAAAGCGTACGGCGCCAGGGCCGTGTTCGTGAACGGCCGGCGCCTCATCCACCTGCGCTTCTACGAATCCATCCCCCACATGATGGTCAACGTGGAGAAGAGCGCCGGGACCGGCGCGCTGCGGCCGCCCCTGATGCTCGTCATGGCGGGGGTGCTCTTCGCGCTCGAGACGCTCCCCTTCCTCGCCGCCGCGCTCCCGCAGCCTCCCTGGGCTCGCGCGCTGGCGCTGGCGACCTGCGCGGTGGCGCTCGGGCTCTCGGTCGGGCTGAACCGCTGGATGGGGCAGCCCGGGTGGCCGGCGCTCCTGCACCCGGCGGGCGCCGCCATCACCTGCTGGATGATGGGTCGCTCGGCGGTGCTGGCCATGATCCGCGGCGGCATCTTCTGGCGCGGGACCTTCTACCCGCTCGCGGAGCTCCACCGCGGCTCCCGGTTCAGGGTGAGCGGCTTCATCCGCCCGCCCGACGCGCCGGCCGTCCCGGTGCCCGCCCAGCGCAGCCCCGCGTAATTCCTCAGTTTGTTCGGGCCGGATGCCTGGATTGTTCTGGATCCGTCAGAATGCGCCCGTATGGCAGGAAAGGGGTCGGGCGAGCGTCCCGGGCGCGGGCAGTCGGTGGACGCGGGCGCGGACCCGGTGCAGCGCCGCCGTTCCAGCCGCCAGGACGAAGACTCCGAATTCTCCGGGCGCGCGCCCGAACCGAACTGGCCCAAGTACTGGACGGAGGGCGACCGCCCCACCGCGGCCGGGCCTCGCCCTGACGCCGCGCTCGCGCTGGGGAACACCGACCGGCTCCCCACCGAGGAGCTGAGCACCGGAGCGCAGCCCACCGACCGCCACCGCCTCGGCCAATCGGCGGACGCGGTCAACACCACCGAGCTGCCGGTCGCGGCGGACGCGGACAGCATCCCCACGCGCGTGCTGAGCACCGACGCGCACCGCGCCTTCAGCCAGGACGTGCTGGACCGTGAAGGCTCCATGCTGTCCCTCCACCTCACGCCGTACGAGCTGTCGTACCTGGCGGCGCGGGTGGGCGTGGACTGGCGCTCGCTGGGAGGGCCGGACGCCGGGAAGGCCGAGAAGTGCGGGCGGCTGCTGGCCTGGGCAGAGGAGGCCGGCCAGCGCGACCTGCTCCTCCAGGGCGCGCGCCGGATGGACCCCGGGGCGTGGGCGAAGCTCGACGCCAACCCCGGCTACCCCGCCCGCGTCCGCCTGCCGCGCTTCTCCCTGGTGGCCAGCGACGACGCCCGCCGGGTGGCGCGCCTGCTCTCCGCCCACTACCCGGTGGAGGACCTCCGCGACCTGGCGCTGAACATCCTGGTGCGTCACGGCGTGGACTGGGACGACCTCGCCGCCGCCACCGTCGGCAAGTCGGAGCGCATCCACGCCCTGGTGGCCTACGCCGAGCGCGACGGCTTCCTCCACTCGCTGATGGCGGCGGCGCGGGAGCTGGACCCGGAGCCGTGGGTGCAGTTCGACGCCGACGCCCACTACCCGCCCCGGCTGGCGGTCCCCACCCGCGCGCGGGCGCCCTCGCCCGCCGCCCTGCGCGCGGCCGCGGTGCTCTCGCGCCACTACGGAGAAGAGGAGCTCCGGGTCTTCTCCGACGACGCGCTGGACGGGCTGGGGCTGGACTGGGACGACTTTGGCGGCAGCGCCGTGGGCCGTTCGGAGCGCACGCTCCGGCTGGTCTGCTGGGCCGAGAACGTGGGCCTCTTCCACGAGCTCCTGGACGTAGCCCGGCAGCACAAGCCCGGCGCCTGGCTGGAGTACGACGAGGACCCGGACGCCGCGACGCCGCTCGGCCCGCTCCCGCTGGAGCACCCGGCGCTGGACGAGGGCGACCTCCGCATCGCCTCCGCGCTCACCCTGCGCTTCAGCCGCGGGCAGCTCAAGGCGCTGGCCTACGAGATCTTCCACTCCGCCCTCGGCCTGGAGTGGACCGACTTCGGCGGGCCCGGCACCACCAAGCGGGAGTGGGTGGAGCGGGTGGTCTGGTATGCGCGGGAGGTCGGGCTGCTCAACGCGCTGCTCGGCCTCGCCCGGGACCGGCAGCTGCCGCGGTAACCGGCGCCCGGCGTCGCGCATAGTGGAGGCATGCAGCTGCTCGCGCTTGCCTTCATGCTCGTGTCCGCGATCGCCCTCGCCGGCGAGGTTGGAATGCCGTCCCATGCCTCGAAGACGCCGGTGGTGGTGGAGCTGTTCACCTCGGAGGGGTGCTCCAGCTGCCCGTCCGCCGACTCGCTGCTGCGAGACCTGGAGGCGACCCAGCCTGTGCCGGGCGTGGAGGTCATCCCGCTCGGGTTGCACGTGACGTACTGGGACGGACTGGGCTGGCCCGACGCCTACGGGAACCCAGCGTTCGCCGACCGGCAGGCCGGGTACGCCGAGGCCATCGGCGGCGGCACGTACACGCCGGAGATGGTGGTGGATGGCGCGGTGGGCTTCCCCGGCGGGCGCGACCGGACGGTGGCGGCCCTCAAGGAGGCGGCCTCGGCGCCCAAGGCCCCGGTCTCGGTGAAGGTGCTCAAGGTGCTGAAGGACGCGGTGGAGGTCGAGGTGTCCCTGTCAGAGGGGGCCCGGCCCGACGGCGCCGCGCTGGTGGTGGCGCTCACGCAGAGCGGCCTCTCCTCGGACGTGAAGCGCGGCGAGAACGCGGGTCGGGTGCTCCAGCACGCGGCGGTGGTGCGGACCCTCAAGGTGCTGAGCGCGGCGCCGCGCGCGACGGTCCGGCTGCCCTACCAGGCGGCGTGGGACCAGAAGTCGATGAGCGTGGTGGCCTTCACGCAGGGACGTAGCCACCGGCACGTCCTGGGGGCTGCCCGCGTTCCCGTGGTTCCGGCGAGCTGACCTGGGAATTGGCCGGAGCGCCGAGCTTCCGCTCCAGCTTCAGGCATGCGCGCTGGAGCCGATACACCGCGGCGAAGTAGCGCGCCTGCCGTTCGCTGGCGCACGCGTAATGGAACGCGCCGCCATCCTCCTCCTCCACCCGAACGACCCACCCATTCGCCCTCGCCCGAACCTCGATCCGTCGCATCGTGTGTTGTTCCCCCCGGCCAGGCCGGAGGAAAAGCACGCAACGTGCCACCCGGGTTGACGAAAGAAGTGCCGGTGATGCTTCGAGGCGCGGCGGGCCGGCGCCGGCTCCGAAAGGTGGCGGGCCAGAATTCTTCCAGTGGGATTCAGACGATGAGTGCGTGCTCGTGTCGGAGGAGCCACTCCTTGACGTGCAGCCCGCCGCCGTAACCCCCCAGCTTGCCGCCGGTGGCGATCACCCGGTGACAGGGGACCACCAGCGCCACCGGGTTCGCCCCGTTGGCAGCGCCCACCGCGCGAGACGCCCGGGGCCGCCCGACCGCCTTCGCCAGCTCCTTGTAGCTCCACACCTGGCCGGCGGGGATGCGGCGGAGCGCGGTCCAGACCTCGCGCTGGAACGGCGTGCCCCCCATGCGGACCTCGACGCGGTCCAGCGCGCGGGTGTCTCCGGCGAAGTACGCCTCCAGCGCCGAGACGATTCTCTTCGAGATGGCGCCCTCCTCCACCTCGGCGCCTGGGTTGGACGCCTTCAGGCGGGCGCGGAGACCCTTGCAGCGATCCGGGAACTCGAGCGTGAGGAGCGTGTCGCCGTCCGCGGCCAGGACGAGCGGGCCGATGGGGGACTCATACCGCGACAGGATGATTCGCATGACCTTCTCCATCGAGTGCTGCGTGGGTCCACAGGTGCATCGCCGCGTAGGCCCGGAACGGGCGCCACGGTTCGGCCAGGGCTTCCAGCTCCGCGGCGCTGACCGGGTCTCGCCCGGCGCCTCCGCCGACCTGCCGGAGCACCAGGTCCGAGGCGGGGAAGGCGTCCGGTTCGCCGGCCACGCGCATGGCCAGCGTGTGCGCGGTCCAGGGGCCGATGCCCGGCGCGGCGCATAGCCGCTGCACCAGCTCCTCCAGCTCCGCGGAGCCGTCCAGGGGCAGCGTCCCGTCCAGCACCTGCCGTGCGAGCGCGCGCAGGGCCTCCGCCCGCGACGCGGGCAGGCCGATCTCCTCCAGCGGCGCGTCCTGGAGGTCGGCGGGCTCGGGGAACAGCCGCGTCAGGTCGGGGTCGCCCGCGAACGGCGCGCCGAACCGCTCCACCAGCCTCCCCGACAGCGTGGTGGCGGCGCGCACGGAGATCTGCTGCCCCAGCACCACCCGCACCAGCGTCTCGAACGGCTCGAACGCGCGCAGCACCCGCAGGCCGGGGCGCGCGCGCAGGAGCGGCGCCAGCATCGGCGAACGGCCCAGCTGCTCGCCGATGGAGACCGGGTCCGCGTCCAGGTCCAGCTGCCGCCGCAGCCGCCGAACCAGCTCCGCCAGCGCCCTCGGCGAACCCCCCCGGATGGACAACGAGAGCCGCCCCTCGTCGCCGGAGGGCCGGACCTCCAGCACGCCGGCGCGGCCCTCCACGTCGAACGTCCGGCGATAGCCGTCCCCGGTCACCGCCTCCACGCCGGGGATGGCGCGCGCGCCGATGAAGCCCAGAAGCTCGCGCCAGGCGAGCGGCGGCCGGTACGGGAGCCGCAGCTCGAGCGTGGCGTCGGGCGCGTCCGCCGCCCCCGCGTGCTTCCCGCGCCGGGCCTCGGTGGGCGTGCGCCGGAACGTCTCCCGGTAGGCGGCGTTGAACTGGCGGACGCTGCGGAAGCCGGCGGCCAGCGCCACCTCGGTGAGCGGCATCGCCGTCTCCACCACCAACTGCTTGGCGAAGTGGATGCGCCGGGTGCGGAGGATCTGCCCCGGGGACGCGCCCAGGTGGCGGACGAACAGCCGGCGGAGCTGGCGCTCGCCCACGCCGAAGCGGGAGGCGAAGGCGGCCAGCCCCTCCTCGCTGGCGCCGTGCTCCAGAAGGCGCAGGGCGCGGCCCACCACCGCCGCCGGCCCCAGCCAGGGCGGGCTGCCGGGCGCGGTCTCCGGGCGGCAGCGGCGGCAGGGGCGGAAGCCGGCCGCCTCCGCCGCCGCGGCCTGCTCGTAGAAGCGGAGGTTCTTGCGCAGCGCCGCGCGCGCCGGGCAGACCGGGCGGCAGTAGATGCCGGTGGACGTCACGCCCACGAAGAAGCGGCCGTCGAAGCGGACGTCCTTGCGGCGGAGGGCGCGAAAGAGGATTTCTTCGTCGGCGGGGAGCACGGGATGAATTCTAAGGCCCTCCCGCTCGGGCGCTGGCGGTTTTCGGACCTCGATGCGGCTACTCGGACGGCGCGTGGCCAGCCATCTTCTTCTCGATGCGGCGGTCCGGGATGAGCCAGATGACGGCCACCAGCACGTAGAGCGCGCAGGAGGCCACCGGCTCCACGAAGGCCAGCCCCACGGCCAGCAGGTACAGCCCCAGGGAGGCCTTCCCCTTCCAGTCGCGTCCCAGCGCCTCCTTGAGCATGGCGTGGTCTGGGTGCGCGTGCGCCAGCAGTTGGGCGAGCACGGTGTACGCCACCGCGGCCAGCAGGAAGGTCGCCCCGTAGAACGCCACCGGGCCGGATTCGAAGTGGCTCTCGCCCATCCAGGCAGTGCCGAACGGCACCAGCGAGAGGAAGAACAGCAGGCCCAGGTTCGCCCAGAGCACCGAGCCCGTCACGTGCCGCACCGCCTGGAACAGGTGGTGGTGGTTGACCCAATAGATGCCGACGAAGACGAAGCTCAGCGCGTAGCTGGCGAAGGTGGGGGCCATGGGCCGCAGGCCGTGAAAGTCCGGCTCATGCGGGACCTTCAGCTCCAGCACCATGATGGTGATGATGATCGCGATGACGCCGTCGCTGAAGGCCTCCAGCCGTCCCTTGGTCATCCGCCTTTCTTAGAGCGTCCGGAGGTAGGCCACCAGCGCGAGGCGCTCGCCGGCCGAGAGTTGGCTGGTCTTCCCCATCCGGTCGCCGTTGCGCTCCACCACCTCCTCCAGCGACCTGGCGGAGCCGTCGTGGAAGTAGGGGGCCGTGAGGCCCACCTGGCGCAGCGTCGGCGTGTCGAAGACGCCGGCAGTGGGCTCCGGAGGTTGGCCGGACCGCTTCAGCTCCTCGTGCTCCGCCGCCGAGAGGGACTCCACGTCGTGCGCCTGGCCGTCGGTGAAGGCGCTGTCCGGGTCATGGCAGGACGAACAGCCCACGGTGCGGTCGTGGAAGAGCGCTTTCCCCTGCGCCACCACGGCCGCTTCACCGGAGGGGGCCTGGCGCACCGGGCGCAGGCCGCGGGAGATGTACCGGGACAGGGCCTCGCGGTCGTCCTGGTCCAGCCCGGAACCGCCCAGGCGGCTGATGGTCTGGGCGATGTTGTCCGGGAGCGTCTTCGTGGTGCCGTGCCAGTTGTATGGCGCGGTGTCCGCCACCCGGCCGGCCAGGCTGGGCGTCTGCAGCCGGCCACCCTGGAGCCGCCACACCAGCCCGTCCTCGCGTCCGTCCGGGTGGCAGCTGGCGCAGGCCAGGTTCGCCCCGCTGATGACGCGGTCGTTCCGGAAGAAGAGCCGGCGCCCGCGCGCCATCTGCGCGTCCAGCCGTCCCGCCCCCAGCTTCACCTCGGAGGTCACCGTGGCGCCCCGCGCGGTCCCCGACACCAGCACGCGGTCGAACGCCGCGAAGGAAACGACGCGGTCGCCCTCCAGCGCCACGCCGGTCATCCCGTTGCCATGAGCCATCGGCACGGAGGAATCGGCCTGGCCCTCCTCGTTCCTGGGTTCGGGCAGATTCGCCACCAGCGTCCGGTTTCCCTGGTCCAGGCGGCCGCCGGTCTCGAACGGGATCCGCTCCACCTGGCCGTTGATGCGCGAGGCGAGGTACAGCGCGCCGTCCCCCAGCGCGGCGCCGGACACGTCCGGCACGGTCAGCGTGCCCGCCATGGCGCGGGCGTTCGGCGGGACCAGCGGCGCGCGCCCGTCCTCGATGACCGTAGCGACCAGGTTGATCGGCTGCGACACCGCGCCGCCGTAGCCGCCGCTGGACACCGGGTGGTCCAGGCCGGTGTTGACCTGCGCGTGGAGCACCAGGAGGTCCCGCCCCGCCGGCAGCAGCGCCTGCCCGTGCCAGGCCACGCCGCGGCCCGAGGGGAGCTTCACCGACCAGTGGCGGCGGAGGTCCGCGGAGGCCAACTCCAGCGCGCTGCCGCGGTCCGGGAGCGCCGCCACCGTGGACGCCGTCACCGCCACCGAGCGCGGGTCCGCCGGCAGGTCCAGGTGGCCGACCCGCTCCAGCGTCCGGGCGTCGAAGGACTCCAGCGCGCGGGTGATCAGCAAGCCCGCGTAGAGCCGGTCCTCGGACGGGTCCAGCGCCAGCCCGCGGACCTCGTCGCCCACCTCGATGGCGCGGCGCTCGAAGTCCGGCTCGATGACGTCGATGCGGGCGGCCTCGCGGCAGCTGATGAAGACGCGGCCCTCGCGGGTGACCACCAGGAGCTCCGGCCACTCGCCCACCGGGAAGCGCTTCACCTTCTGGTCGGGGCCCACCAGGGCCACCTCGTCGCGCTCCTCGTCCACCACCCAGGTGCCGCGGCCCAGCGGGTCCACCGCCACCGTGGCGCCGGTGAGCCGGCCGGGCGAAGGCGCGTCGCGGAGGGTGCCAGGGCGGAAGTAGAGCGGCTCCGGCAGGGGGATGGAGCCTCCCGCGGCGGCGAGCAGGCCGGAGCGGGACTCCGGCTGCGTGACGCTGGTGTAGACCAACGGGCCCAGGAGGGCCGCCGCGGCGGCGCCCGCGAGCGCCAGGCTGACGCGCGGGGACGGAACGCTGGCCCAGCGGAGGCGTCGCTGGAAGTGCTTCCCGGCCGCGGGGCCGGTGATGCAGAAGCCGAAGACGCCGGCCGCCGCCAGCGCGGCGATGGCGCCCGCGCTTCCCAGGTCCTCCTTCGCCGCCAGCGCGAGGGTCATCAGGGGCAGGCCGGCCATCAGGAACAGCACCGCGCGGGTGAGGCGGGTGCGAATCATCAGGCAGAAGGCGACGGGGACCAGCGACACCACCATCCCGGGCGAGAAGTCGTGCTCGTAGGCCAGAAAGAGCGCGCCCAGGATGAAGGCAGCACTCAGGAAGCCCACCAGCGCCCAGGGCGGCCGGCCTACCGGGTCAGCCCGGTGGAAGACCTTGTCCCCGACGCCCGCCACGCGCGGCATGATCGCCGCCGCCAGGCCGAGCGCGGCGGCGCGGGCGGCGGCCATGGCCGCTACGTCCCACGGCGGCAGCGGGCTCCAGAAGGCGGCCAGCGCCAGCGGCACCAGGGAGGCGCCCAGCGACAGTGCGCCCGCGCGGAGGAACCGGGTCCGGCTGTCCGCGCCGGCGCGGATCCAGTCCAGGCCCAGCGCGAACGTCCCCAGGCCCAGCCAGGTCACCAGCTTCGCCAGGTCCATCGCCGCGGTGGGGCCATTGCTGAAGTCGCCCAGCTCCGAGGTCTGCGCCGCGCCGATGAGGGCGACCACGCCCAGCTGGACCAGCCAGCGGATCGGGCCGAAGTGCGAGGCGACCATGGAGCCGGCGAAGAGCGCCAGCGCGGTGGCGCCGGCGACGAAGACGGCGTCGCGCCCGAAGGAGCCGAACCCGCGGCCCAGCGTCGCGTCCACCGCGGTCACCACCAGGGTGGCCACCAGCACCCAGACGCCGGAGAGCCGGGCCAGCCGCGCCTGCTCGTTCGGGGCGCGGAGCATGGGCCAGACCTGGAGGGCGGTGGCCAGCGCGAGCGGCACGGCCGCCGCGAACCCAAGCAGCCTCGACTCGCCGCGGTCCACGGCCAGGAACAGGTGGAGGAAGGCGCTGCAACCGAACCAGAGCGCGGTCGCGAAGCGGAAGCGACGCTTGCCGGCCAGCCAGATCGCCAGGGCGTCCACGCCCAGCCGCAGTGGGTACGCGTCCAGGTGCCCCTGGATGACTACGGGGGCTACCGCGAACAGGGCGCCGGCGGCGGCGAGGACGCGTGCAGCCCACAGGCGCAGGCGGGACGGTGGGAGCCAGGCGTTCATGTGACGAGCCTCCAGCGGGGGTCGGGTGGGCACTGGCAAGCGGCGCGCCACCCTCTCCCGGAGCGAGACACTCTCGGAAGTGCGCGGGTTCCGGACCGGGTGCGCGGCTGCGGGCCCGCGACCACGCGTAACGGCGGTGACAGAAGGTGTCACCGGCGTGGTCGGATGCCGTCACCCTGGGCGAGCGGCCAGGCTCGGCCTCCGGGCTAGAGCAACTTGGCGACCACCACCAGGTTGGCGAACACGTCCGCCGACTCGGAGAGGCGGCTGGTCCAGTGCTGCACGTCGGAGCTGAGCTCCAGGTGCTTGGAGAACAGTTGCACCACCTCCACGGCCAGGCCGTCCAGCGAATCGCCCGACGGATCCGGCGAGTCGAGCATGAACGGCGCGGTGTCCGGGTGGCCCATCAGCATTACCCGAAGCATGGCGGCGCGGAACGCCAGCTTGAACACGTGGGCGGTCAGGTGCTCCGAGTCGGTGTGCGGGTTGCGGTACCACCAGGCCATGGCGTGGCGGCGGAAGTAGCGCTCCAGCCTCGCCCCGAAGTCTCCGTGCTGGAGCTTGTTCACCACCTTGCGGTAGCGGGCGGTCAGCCCGCGCGCGTTGGGCCCGCCGTAGGTCTCCAGCACGCCCTCCGCCACCCGCACCAGGCGGACCGGCGCGCCCGCCCGGAGCCGCTCCTCCAGGATGGAGAGGAAGAGGGCGATCCACTTGTCGGTGAGCAGCTCCAGCTTGGCGAAGTTTCGGTGGATGGAGAGGAGGAGGGAGGAGCTCTCGACGCTGTGGAGCTTCTCCTCCATCTCCTGCTTGTCGTACGGCGGCGCGCCCCGGTAGTAGAAGGGCCGCAGCCAGTGGCCAAGCTGGCCCAGGAACACCAGCCGGGACCCGGGCGGGAAGCGGTCGGACGACAAGAGGTGCATCACCACCGCGCGCACCGCGTCGCGCCCGGTGGCGTAGGCGGTGCCGGCGTCCGCGTCCAGCTTCCGGTTCACGAAGTCGCGCGGCACCACCCCGGGCGGCAGCGGCAGCGGCTCCAGCGGGCTCTCGGTGAGCAACGCCAGGCGGACGATCTCCGGGCAGGCGAAGGAGCCCGCCACTTCGCGCCGGTCCGGGAAGTGGATCACCGACCGCGGGAACATGGCGCAGGCGTTGGCCAGCACGCTGTTGCCGTGCTTGCGGTGCACGCTGCACAGCTGCCGCTCGTCCAGGAAGGGGCAGCGGCCCTTCTCGTTCATCTGGATGAAGGCCGCCTGCTCCGGGTCGTCGCGCTCCACGTTCAGCGGGACGAGCTGGTCGAAGGTAGCGACCGGCATCCCCTCCGCCGCCAGCGCCTCGCGCATCCGCCCGCGGCCGTAGGCGTCCACCGGCACCTTCAACCCGGCGCAGCACGTGTCCTCGCAGTGGTCCGCGATGCAGGTGAAGCGCTGGAGGTACTCGGGCCCGACGAGGGGCGGGGACTTGCTCACTGGCCAGGGGCAGCGTGTCACCCCGTGATGGCGCCCTCAAGCGCCCCGGCATTTCAGGCGATCCGCGGCCGGGGTGCCCTCCGACCCGGCACGCCGGCCGCGCCTACCTCCCGGGGAGCGCCGTCTCGCCGGACCAGGCCGTCCGCTCCTCTCCGGAGCCGGGGCCGCGCACCACCACGGACACCGAATAGCGGCCCGGCGCCAGCGCGATCGCGGTCCTCAGCCGGGAGGCGCAGCGGCACGCGCAGGGGGACCCGCTCAACGTCTCGCTCACCTGGACCGCCGCTCCCTCCACGGACGCGGCGACGGCGGCGCGGAGGCAGCACGGGTGCGCCATCTCGTGGGTGACGATGAGGCCGGAGGAGAGCGGGGTCACCCGCACCGCGTCCTCCGGACGGTCGGGCGGTTGGGGATGGCGCGCCCCGGCGGCGGCGGTGTGCTCGGCGGCGGCCAGGCACCCCTGCACTTCGAAGACGGACTCGCCCGGCCGCTCCGGCGGGAGCAGCGGCTTGCCCTGGAACACCGGCCGGGGCGCCTGCGAAGCCGCGGGCTCCGGCGGCAGGCCCTCGGGCTCGGCGGGCCGGGTGCCGGAGCCGCCCTCTGCGAACGAGGGGACCTCCGCGGAGGCTGTGCGGCAGGCCTCGTCCGGCGCGCCCAGCGCCTTGGAGGCGGCCGGGGAGACGCGGACGGGTTGCGGTTCAGCGCAGGAGCCGGCCAGCAGCGCGGCGGCGAGCGGAACGGCGAGCTTCACGATGAAGGGAAGGTGTCACCAGGCCCCGGCGGCGGCCAGGGGCGCCCGGGTCAAGGTGTCGGCTGGTCGACGCCGGCCGGTCTTGGGCGGAGCAGCACCATCCCCAGCGCCACCGGGCGGGAGATCAGCTCGCGCAGTGCGTAGGGGGAGGTCTGGCGCGAGGCGGGGTCCGCCGGCACGCCGCGCGCGTCCAGCCCCACCGAGTTGGCGATGAAGGTGGCGCGGGGGAGGTGGAAGCGCTGGGTGACCAGGAGCACCTGGTCCAGGTGGAACACCTCGCGGGCGCGCACGCAGGAGTCGTAGGTGGACAGGCCCCAGTCGTCCTGCAGGAGGTCGGACTGCGGGACGCCCTGGTCCACCGCGTAGCGCCGCATGGCCTCCGTCTCGTCGTGGTAGCGGTCCGAGTTGTCGCCGCTGACCAGGATGCGCTTCACCTTCCCCTGGCGGTAGAGGGCGATGGCGGTGTCCAGGCGCTCGGCCAGAAGCGGCGAGGGTTCCGCCCGCGTGAGGCCGGCGCCGAAGACCAGGGCCACCGGGGCGGCCGGGGCCTCCGCGGGCGGCACGATGCGCGAGGCGTAGCGCAGGTCCACGTAGACGGAGGCGGCGGCGAAGGCGGCCACCAGCAGCCCCAGTCCGGCGGCGGCCCAGCGGAGGGTGCGGTGGAGCGTGGGGCGGCGGGCCATGCGGCGCACGGGACCTTACACGCGAAATCGGAGCCATGAGGCGGGCGCATCCTCCGGGGCGCCTGCCCGGATGCCGGGCGTTGACGGGAGGACAGGCCCTTCGTAGGGTCCGCGCCCCGAATCGTCCAGGGAGCAGGTGAGCGATGGCGTCGTTGCGCGACATCCGGAAGCGAATCCGATCGGTGAAGAGCACCCGGCAGATCACCAAGGCGATGAAGATGGTCGCGGCCGCCAAGCTCCGCCGCGCGCAGGACGCGATCATCGCAGCCCGCCCCTACTCGAACATGCTGGACGAGCTGATCCGCGAGCTGGCGGCGCGGTCGGAGGGACTGGCCCACCCGCTGCTCCAGCAACGCGAGGCGAAGAAGGTGGAGCTGCTGGTCCTCACCTCCGACCGCGGCCTGGCCGGTGGCTTCAACTCCAACATCATCCGCCGCGCCGGCCGCTTCCTGTTCGAGAACAAGGGCCGGTACGAGCGCATCCAGCTCTCCACCATCGGCCGCAAGGGGAACGACTTCTTCAAGAAGCAGCCGGGCGTGAGCATCCGCCGCGACTACGCGGGGATGTACTCGCGGGTCAGCTACCGGGAGGCCGCCAACCTGGCCCAGGAGCTGTCCCAGAGTGTGCTCAAGGGCGAGGTGGACGCGGTGTTCCTCGTCTACAACGAGTTCCTCTCCGCCATCAGCCAGCGGGTGACGCTCACCCAGATGCTGCCGCTCCAGTCCCTGGCCGCCCCGGAGCCGGAGAAGGACAAGAAGGCGGCGGCCGCGGCGGCCTCGCTGGTGGACTTCAAGTACGAGCCGGACCGCCAGGGGGTGCTGGACCGGCTGGTGCCCCAGGCGCTGGCGATCAAGATCTACCGGGCCCTGCTGGAGTCGGTGGCGTCGGAGCACGGCGCGCGGATGAGCGCCATGGAGAGCGCCACCAACAACGCCTCGGACATGATCGGCAAGCTGACGCTCCTCTACAACCGCACCCGCCAGGCGGTGATCACCAAGGAGCTGATGGAGATCGTCTCCGGCGCCGAGGCACAGAAGGGGTAATTACTCCCCGAAGCAGGGGACGCTGATGAGGCGGCCTGGCGGCCGCGTCCGCTGGGCTCAGCCGGTCCGCGAGGCTTCGAACTCGGCGCGCACGGCGTCGCGGAGCGTCCGGTCGCGCAGCAGCTCCTCGGTGGTGAGCGCCATGGCGCGCGCGGCGGCCAGCATGGCCTGCATCCCGCGGTCGCTGGCGGCGTGCTGCGCGAACTCGTGCTGGTGGCACATCGCCGAGTCCTTGTCGCAGATGCCCAGGTAGGGGTGGATGGCGGGGACGACGTGCGAGACGTCTCCCATGTCGGTGCTGCCCTGGCCGGCGCTGTCGTCCCGCTCCGGGGAAGGGCGGCCCAGCGCCTCCATGTGGCGCCCGAAGGCGCGCGCGATCGCCATGTTGTTGCGCATGTCCGCGTAGCCCTTCTCGCGGCTGATCCGGAGCCCGGTGCGCGTGGCCATCGCCGCGGCCCGGGCGCACGTGAGGACCTGCTCCACCATCACCTCCAGGTGAGCGGTGGTCGTCGCGCGCACGCCGAACTGGCAGGCAGCGTGCTCGGGGATGATGTTCATCGCCTCCCCGCCGTTGGTGATGATGCCGTGCACGCGCGCGCCGTCGCGGAAGTGCACGCGCTGGCTGTCGATGAGGTTGAACGTCTGGATGACCCCGGAGAGGGCCGAGTTGCCCTCCCAGGGTGCGGCGGCCGCGTGCGAGGGCTTTCCGGTGAAGCTGAAGGTGATCCACTCGCTGGCCAGCGCGCCGTTGGCGAGCAGGTCCCGGTCGAACGGGTGGAACATCATCGCCGCGTCCAGCCCCTCGAAGGCGCCCGCGCCGATGAGCTTGATCTTCCCGCCCCCGCCCTCCTCGGCCGGCGTGCCCAACAGGAGCACCTCGCCCGGAAGCTCGTCGCGCACGGAGGCCAGGCCCAGGAAGGCGCCCACCGCGCCGGCGGCGATGAGGTTGTGCCCGCAGGCGTGGCCGACGTTGGGGAGGGCGTCGTACTCCGCCAGGATGGCCACCCGCGCGCCGCCGGGCTTGCCGATGCGGGCCCGGAAGGCCGTCTCCATGCCGCCGACGCCGCGCTCCACCTGGACCCCCGCGGCCTCCACGGCGGCGCTGAGCCAGGCCGCCGCCTGGTGCTCCTGGAAGCGCAGCTCGGGGTGCTCGTGGATGCGGCGGGAGAGCTTGCACAGCGCCTCGCTCTCGCGCTCGATGGTGGCAAGGATCTGGTCGGGGGCCGGCATGAGGCCATTCTGCACGCCCCGGCGCCCCAGGGGCGAGCCCGCCTCGGTCCCCGAACCAGGGGACGCTGATGCGGCCGGCTGGCGCCCGGCTTCCTCAGGACTCAGTTCGCCAGCGGCTCGATGGGGATCTCGATCTCGCCGTTCACCCGCGGCGGCACCGGGTCCAGGCCGGTTCGCGCCTCCAGCCGGCGGCGGGACTGGGCCCGCAGCTCCCGGGTGGCGATGTCCGCGAACACCGCCTGCGCCTGGTGCGTCCGCGCCACGTCCAGCGCGGAGGCGGCGCGCTCGGCGATCAGCTCGCAGAGGGCGATCGCCTCCGGCCCGTAGGGCGGCGAGCCGGTCCGCCGCGCCAGCAGCAACGCGCCGATGACCTTGGAGCTCCGGGAGCGGAGCGGCACCGCCAGCGTGCAGGGGAGCCCGCACGCCACGGTCGCCTGGGGCCGGCCCATCGCCATCGCATCGCGGATCTGGGCGGGCTCCGGCTCCAGCGAGGCGGACTGGAACAGCGCCGCCGCCCGGTCCCGCAGCGAGGGCGTGGCGCCCTCCAGCGCGCGCCAGGCCGGCCGCCCGGGCTCCGGCAGGTAGACGCCGGCCGCGTCCCCCACCGCCTGCGCCGCCCGCTGCGCCAGCGCGGCGCAGAGCGCGTCCAGGTCCAGCACCCGGTCGGTCAGCTCGGTGTCGACCTGGACCATCAGCTGCAGGCGCTGCACCGAACGCTGGAGGAGCCGGGACAGCTCGGCGTTGCGCGCGGCGAGCCGGTCCAGCCGCACCCGCAGGGACCGGACCTCGGAGCGGAGACGGACGGGGGCGGCGCGGAGGCGGCGGACGTACCAGCAGGCGGCCGCCAGCGCCGCCAGGACGGCGGTGGCCAGGGAAAGCTCGTTCACGGCGGCGACCCTGGGGATGGTCCCCCGCCCGCGGGAGCCCGGCCGCCCGTCCAGGTTCGGCTCCTGGACACCGACAAGCCGCGCTTATCCGCCGCACAACGCCTGCCATGGCCCGCCTGCTGGGTCCTTGCCCTGGACCCGGGGGCTCGGTAGATAGCGCGCCGCCTTCCCAACGCTCCCGTTCCCAGGGAGCCCGGAGCCACGACAACGATGAGCGCAAACGTTCCGACGACTGGCCGGGTCACCCAGGTGCTGGGGCCCGTGGTGGACGTGGAGTTCCCGCCCGGCGGCCTGCCCGAGGTGTACACCGCGCTCAAGCTGACCAACGCCACCATCTCCAACCAGAAGGACAACCTGGTCATCGAGGTGGCGCAGCACCTGGGCGAGAACACCGTCCGCTGCATCGCCATGGACACCACCGACGGCCTGGCGCGCGGCACCGCGGTGACCAACACCGGGGCGCCCATCCAGGTGCCGGTGGGCAAGGCGACGCTGGGCCGCATCCTCAACGTCACCGGCGACCCGGTGGACGAGCTGGGCCCGGTGGGCGCCACCAAGTTCTACCCCATCCACCGCCCGTCCCCGTCCTTCGTGGACCAGGATGTCCGGGTGCAGGCGTTCGAGACCGGCATCAAGGTCATCGACCTGCTCGCCCCGTACACCCGCGGCGGGAAGATCGGCCTCTTCGGCGGCGCGGGCGTGGGCAAGACGGTGCTCCTGCAGGAGCTCATCCGGAACGTCGCCAAGGAGCGCGGCGGCTTCTCGGTGTTCGCCGGCGTGGGCGAGCGCACCCGCGAGGGCAACGACCTGTACCACGAGATGCAGGACTCCAAGGTCATCCGGAAGGACAAGCTGGACGAGAGCCAGTGCGTGCTGGTGTACGGCCAGATGAACGAGCCGCCCGGCGCCCGCGCGCGCGTGGCGCTCTCCGCCCTCTCCATCGCCGAGTACTTCCGCGACGAGGAGGGGCGCGACGTGCTCCTCTTCATCGACAACATCTTCCGGTTCACCCAGGCGGGCTCCGAGGTGTCGGCGCTCCTGGGCCGCATCCCCTCCGCGGTCGGTTACCAGCCCACCCTCTCCACCGAGATGGGCGCGCTCCAGGAGCGCATCACCTCCACCATGAAGCGCGCCGTCACCTCCGTGCAGGCCATCTACGTGCCCGCGGACGACCTCACCGACCCGGCGCCGGCGACGACCTTCGCCCACCTGGACGCGACCACGGTGCTCAACCGCGCCATCTCCGAGCTGGGCATCTACCCCGCGGTGGACCCGCTGGACTCCACCAGCCGCATCCTCGACCCGCAGGTGGTGGGGCCGGAGCACTACGCGGTGGCCCGCAAGGTCCAGTCCATCCTCCAGCGGTACAAGGAGCTGCAGGACATCATCGCCATCCTCGGCATGGACGAGCTGTCGGAGGAGGACAAGCTGTCGGTGGCGCGGGCGCGGAAGATCCAGAAGTTCCTCTCCCAGCCGTTCCGGGTGGCCAAGGTGTTCACCGGCAAGGACGGCCGCTACGTGAAGCTGGCGGACACCATCAAGGGCTTCAAGGAGATCGCCGACGGCAAGCACGACGACATCCCGGAGGCCGCCTTCTACATGGTGGGCGGCATCGACGAGGTGGTGGAGAACGCCAAGAAGATGGCGGCGGCCTGAGCCTCCCGATGCCCGGCGCGGCGTTCGCACTCCTCCTGCTGTTGGCGGCGGAGCCGAGGTCCACGCCGACCAGGACCTCCGCCAATGGCCTGTACGCCATCCGGCTGGAGCAGGTGGACGACAAGACCTGCCAGGTGGTGGTGACGAAGGATCGGGACGTGGCGTGGAAGCTGGAGCGCTGCGTGGGCTCGGCGAACGACCTGCTGTTCATCAACAACGAGGGGACGCGGTTCTGGGTGCTGCGCATCCTGCCCGAGCTCCCTGAAGGGCCCTCGGTGCGGAACACCCCGGTGAGCACCAGGACCGACCCGATGTACGAGACCGTCGTCGCTTCGGAGTACGACAAGGACGGGAAGGCCCTCCAGTCGAAGAAGCTGAAGGACTTCCTGGAGTACAAGCGGCGCGGGCTGCTCCGGAAGCTGGAGAAGCATTTCAAGTGGGTGCAGGGCGTGCTGGACGTGCCGGGGAAGTCCCCGCGGGTGTCGGACGCGGAGCTCCTGGAGTTCGAACCGGTCTCCGGGAAGACGCAGCAGCTGAAGTTCTGAAGCTTCAAGAGAGGTCAGCGAGGAGCGCGATGGCGAAGCTGAAGGTGGAGATCGTCACCCCGGAGAAGCGGGTGCTGTCGGTGCAGGCGGACGAGGTCATCGTCCCCGGCGCGCGCGGGCTGTTCGGCGTCCGCCCCGGCCACACGCCGTTCCTGTCGCTGATGGAGCCGGGCTGGATGACGCTCAAGGAGGGCGCCACCGCCCAGCGCTACTACCTGGCCGGCGGCTTCGTGGAGGTCTCCTCCGACCAGGTGCGCATCCTGGCCGACCAGGCGGAGACCGAGGCCGAGGTGGACGTGGAGGCGGCCAAGAAGCGCCTGGAGGCCGCCCAGAACACCCTCAAGGGCATGAGCCCGGACGACGTCCGCTTCCACGTGGAGTCCGCCACGGTCAAGCGCGAGACCGCCCGCATCACCG
>DATBSS010000345.1:0-3259 GCA_036559665.1 Myxococcaceae bacterium | reverse complement strand
GAGCCGGACCATCGCCGTCGACCCCAAGAGCTACGCGACCATCGAGGGCTACACGCAGACCCTGGCCCACGAGCTCACCCACGCCAGCCAGAGCGACGGCCTCAACCCCGCGCGAGACGGCGCGCCGAAGCCGATGGAGTCCTTTACCAACGCCCAGTCCTACGCGGACCACGGGATGGAGATGGAGGCCCGCGCCGAAGCGCGCGCGTACGACCTGGCGCGGGACCGCAACTTCCCGCACAGCAGCACGCAGCAACTCCGGGACATCTACGACGCCGCGGTGAACGGCGCGACCGGCACGCCGGAGGAGCGGCGCGAGGCGGGGGTCAAGGCCATGGTGGATGCCATGCGGGACGGCTCCGCGGGCGCGTCCTGGCAGACCGAGCGCCAGACCTACGTGGACGACTACAACCGCCGGTACCCGGTCGCCGCGACGTCGGGGGCGGTCCAGTAGTCGGCGACAATGCCCTCCATGGGCGATTCGCTCGTGGACCGGCTCCGGCTGAAGTTCCCCGAGCTCTCCAGGCAACTGGAGGGCCGGCCGCACCAGGCCGCGCGCGAGGCGCTCCCCTTCTACCGCCGCCACCACCTGGTGACGCTGACCCTCCAGGTCCGGGTGCCCATGGTGACCCGCTACCTCGACGACGGCGTGGACTTCACCCTGCTCGACGGAAGCTTCGGTCCCGTGGCGGCGGCCAACGCGCGCGAGCGCCTGCAGCTCGTCCCCCAGCACGCGGAGGCCTACGCGCGCTTCGCGCTCCAGCACGGCCTGGGCGCGCGGGTGGTGGAGCGGCCGGAGCAGATCCGGTGGGACCCGGGGGCGGCCCCGAAGCAGAAGGAGGATGCGATCCGCGCCCTGCGCCCCGTGCGCCTGGTGATCTCCCCCGAGGGCGGCTTCGAGGTGACCGCGGTCCTCCTCGACCGGGCGGATCTGGTGGAGGCCCGCTACCGCCTCACGCTGAACGGTCGGCTGGAGCCGCTGGAGGCCCGGAAGCTGGCGGAGCGCATCCCGATGGAGCGGATGCCCGTCTAGGGTGAAACCGGGATGACGTGCCCCGCCGAGTAGGCGTTGAACTCCGGCGCGTACATGGACTGCACGGTGGCGGGGCCGACGCGGAAGGTGCCGGACATCGTCGCGCGCACGCGCTCCTTGAACGTGTACTCGCCGGCCGGGAGCCATTCGAAGAAGAAGCTCTCCCCCGAGTCACGCACCTCCTCGTAGTAGCCCAGCCCGGTCTGCCAGCGGTACCCGGAGGTGGCGGACTCCGGCTCGAAGCCGGCGCCGCGGGGGTCGCGGAGGTGGACGTACTCGGCGGCGTGCTTGGAGCGCAGGGAGATCTGCACCTCCAGCTCGTCCCCCACGTGGATCGCCGCGCCGTCCACCAGTGGCTGCAGGGTGACCTCGCGCCCGCGCGACTCTCGCCGGAAGTACCTGCGGGAGAGGGAGAAGAAGTCGCCGCTGCCCTCGGCCGGTAGCTTCTCGGTGGAGAAGTGCCAGGCCGCAGAGGCGAAGGCGAAGCCCTTGGTGGACTTCTCCACCACCACGGTGGCGTCGGTGGCCGGCTTCAGCTCCGCGCCCGGGATGACGACCTGCTGGTGCTTGCCCTGGTACTCGTCCGGCTCGAAGACGTAGCGGACGGGCGAACGGTCGCCGACGGAGACGGCGATCTCCTCGCGGACGCCGAGCGCGCGCTCCTGCTCGAGGTATTTCACCAGCGCGTAGACCGCCTCCGAGGTGGCGCGGGTGGACTTCCAGTGGGAGAGCTTCTTGTTGAGGAGCAGCCACTGCACCAGGCCGTCGCGGCGCGGGTCCTGCGGCTGCAGCTCGGTGAGCACGCGGAGCGCCTGGGCCTGCGTCTCCACGGTGTCGTTGTACCAGAGCCAGGCGCGGTCCTCGGGCGCCCAGAACGTCCCCTGGTCCGGCGTGGTCTTCGCCGAATCCATCACGCTGTCCCAGACCAGCTTCGCGTCGTTCGGCCGGCCCATCCGCTTCAGCGTCAGCGCCAGCAGGCCCTTGAGGTACGGCGAGTGGCCCTTCCAGTGGTCGAAGGTCCAGCCCAGGATCTGCTTGCGCTCCTCCGGCTTCAGCGCGCCGCCGACGTAGCTCTCGTCCGGGTACGCCGACGCCGTGTAGTTGAGCAGGGTGAGGAACTCGTAGCCCAGCTTCTTGAGGTCGCCGTTCGTCTCGCGCCGGTAGTAGTCGGCGAGGTACTGCCAGGCGCGCTGGGTCATCTCCTTCGGGACGGGCGCCTGGTACTCGGCGGCGCGCGCCAGTCCGCCGGCGAGGTAGAGCGTCATGTACGGGCTGGACGGTCCGCCGGACCACCACGGGAACGCACCGCTCGAGAGCTGGGCCTTGCGCAGCTTGGCGATCGCCTCGTCCCGCTGGGCGGCGGCGACCTTCGGGTCCAGCACCTTGATCAGCCGGGCCGTCCCCCCGCCCCGGGACTCCATCAGCCAGGGCGTCTCCTCCAGCCCCATCTTGCGGTTGGGGTCGGCCGCGTCCCACGTCTCCAACTCGGTGGAACGATCGGCGGCCAGCTTCGCCGACATCTTCGCGATCGACGGGTACTGCTTGAACAGCGAGCTGAGGATGGCGGTGGAGACGAAGCGGTTCATCGTCTGCTCGGTGCACTCGTACGGGTACTCGACGAGGTACGGCACCGCTCCCAGCACCGTGTATGCGAGCTGCGCGTCGACGCCGACCACCAGCTGCTCGTCGATCCGGCTGGGGTCGTCCGTCCGCTTCATCTCCGGGAAGGTGAGCTCCTTGCGGTCTGCGTTCTTCAGGGTGACGAAGCGGGACTGGGTGAGGTGGACGCGGCTGGGGAGCACCGGCATCGGGCGCAGCTCCCCGTCGGACACGTTGCCCGAGGTGGCCACCACCTTCACCGCGTACAGTCCCACCCGCGCCGGCGCGGCGAGCGCGTACTGGAGCGTGGCACTGCCCCCCTTGGCCACCTTCACCGTCTTCGGCCGCCGGTCGCCCTTCCCCACCCCGCCGGAGAACAGGTCCAGCACGCTGGCGTCGCGGCCGCCGTCGGCGTCGAGGACGTCCAGGGTGACGCTGGTGGAGAGGTCGAGCTCGGCGGCGCTGTTGAGCACCACCTTGAGGTCGGCGCGGTCGCCCTCGCGCATAAAGCGCGGCACGTAGGGCCGGACCATCAGCTCCTTGGCGGATCGCGTCTCCCGCTGCGCCGACCCCACCCGGAGATCTGCCGTCACGGCGTGGACCCAGAGGTTCCAGGAGGTCACCGGG
>DATBSS010000344.1:0-10630 GCA_036559665.1 Myxococcaceae bacterium | reverse complement strand
ACTCGGTGTGGCAGAGCGCCGCGCGGATGCCGCGGTACTTGTTGGCCACGATGCTCATTCCCACGCCGGTGCCGCAGATCAGCACGCCGAGGTTGCACTCGCCCTTCTGGACCGCCTTGGCGACCTTGGAGGCGAAGTCCGGGTAGTCCACCGAGTCCCCGGAGTGGGTGCCGAAGTCCTGCGCCTGGTGCCCCTTCTCCGTCAGCACCCGCACCATCTCCGTCTTCAGCTCCAGCCCGGCGTGGTCGGAGGCAATGGCGATCTTCATCGGCTTGGCACCCGCGCTACTTGCTGAAGCGCTTGAAGGCCAGCACCGCGTTGGTGCCGCCGAAGCCGAAGGAGTTGGAGATCACCGCGTTCACCCGCACCTCGCGGGGCGCGTTGGGCACGTAGTCCAGGTCGCAGTCCGGATCCGGCGTGGTGTAGTTGATGGTCGGCGGGATGACGTTGCGGTGCAGCGCCAGCACGCTCATCACCGCCTCCGCCCCGCCCGCGGCGCCCAGCATGTGCCCGGTCATCGACTTGGTGGAGCTGACCATCAGCTTCTTCGCGTGGTCCCCGAACACCTTCTTGATCGCCTTGGTCTCGCTGGCGTCGTTGTACGGGGTGGAGGTGCCGTGCGCGTTGATGTAGCCCACGTCGGAAGGGTTGAGCCCGGCGGTGCGGAGCGCCACCTGCATGCAGCGCACCGCGCCCTCGCCTTCCGGGGAGGGCTGGGTGACGTGGAAGGCGTCCGAGGTCGCGCCGTAGCCCACCAGCTCCGCCAGGATGGTGGCGCCGCGCTTCTTCGCCTGCTCCAGCTCCTCCAGCACCACCACGCCCGCGCCCTCGCCGCACACGAAGCCGTCGCGGTCCTTGTCGAACGGGCGGCTGGCCTTGGCCGGGTCGTCGTTCCGCGTGGAGAGCGCCTTCATCACCGAGAAGCCGCCGATGCCCAGCGGCGTGAGCGGCGCTTCGGACCCGCCGGCGATCATGGCGTCCGTCTCCCCCACCTTGATCGACTTCCACGCCTCGCCGATGGCGTGGGCGGAGGTGGAGCAGGCGGAGACCGGCGACCAGTTGGGCCCCTTGGCGCCGTACTTGATGCTCATCAGGCCGGGGGCCATGTTGATGATCATCTGGAGGATGAAGAAGGGCGACAGCCGGTCGAACCCCTTCTCCAGGCCCTTCCGGTGCTGCTCCTCCAGCGAGCTGATGCCGCCGATCCCGCTCCCCACGATGACGCCCACCCGCTCCGGGTCGTAGCCGTTCGCCTTGTCCAGCCCCACCGGCAGCGCGCTCTCCTTCACCGCCATGTCGGCCGCCGCCATCGCGAACTGGGTGAACAGGTCCATCCGGCGGGACTCCCTGCGGTCGATCCACTCCTCGACGGCGAAGTCCTTCACCTCGCAGGCGAACTTCGTGTCGATCTTGCCGACGGCGAAGCGGGTGATGGGGCCCGCTCCGCTCCTGCCGGCCAGCACGGCCTGCCAGTTCTTCTCCGTGCCCGTCCCGAGCGCGGTGATCAGCCCTGTACCAGTAACGACGACTCGACGGTCCGCCACGGCGGTTCCTCCTTCGGCCCTCGGCGACCCCTCCCCCTGCGCCGGCTACTTCTTGTGGGTGTTGATGTAGTTGATGGCGTCACCCACGGTCTTGATGTTCTCCGCTTCCTCGTCGGGGATCTCGACCTCGAACTCCTCCTCCATCGCCATCACCAGCTCAACGATGTCCAGGCTGTCGGCGCCGAGGTCTTCGATGAAGGAGGACTCGGGCTTGATCTCGTCCTCTCCCACGCCGAGCTGGTCGGCGATGATGTTCTTGACCTTGGCCTCGATTGCAGACGTCGCCATGCTCGAATCCCCTCTCCATGAAGATGAAAAAAGGCGGGCCGCATATAGCCCGGCCCTCACTACATGTACATGCCGCCGTTCACCTTCAGCACCTCTCCGGTGATGTACGAGGCGAGGTCGGAGGCCAGGAACGTGACCGCGTTGGCCACGTCCTCCGCCGCCCCCAGCCGTTGCAGCGGGATCCCCTCCACCATCTTGACGCGCAGGTCGGGTGGGATCTTGGCGGTCATGTCGGTGTCAATAAACCCGGGTGATACCGCGTTGACCCGGATGTTGCGCGACGCCAGCTCGCGCGCCACGGACTTGGTGAGGCCAATCAGTCCCGCCTTGGACGCCGAGTAGGCCGCCTGGCCACCATTGCCCATCTCCCCGACCACCGAGGTGAGGTTGATGATGCTCCCGCCCTTCTGCTTCATCATCGGCCGCGAGGCGGCGCGGATGAGCGCGAAGGGCCCTTTCAGGTTGGTGTCCAGCTGCTTGTCCCAGTCCTCGTCCTTGACGCGCATCACCAGGCCGTCGACCGCCACGCCGGCGTTGTTCACCAGCACGTCCAGCCGGCCCAGCTCCTTGACCACCAGCTCCACCGTCTCCGCGCACGCCCTGGAGTCGGCCACGTCCGACTTGAAGGCCCGCGCCTTCCCGCCTTCCTTCTCGATCTGCGCCACCGTCTCCTGCGCGGCGGCCTCGTTGCCGGCGTAGGTGATGGCCACCTGCGCGCCCGCCCTGGCCAGCGCCACCGCGCACGCCCGGCCGATGCCGCGCGAGCCGCCGGTCACCAGCGCCACCTTGTCCTTCAGGCTCAGCTGCATGGACCTACGCTCCCAGCGCGGCCAGCGCCTTGGACAGGGTGGCCGCATTCTCCACGTTGAACAGCTCGATGCCCTTGGTGATCCGCTTCACCAGGCCGGTGAGGGTCTTCCCTTGCCCCAGCTCCACCACCTTAGTGACGCCGGCCTTCTCCATCGCCTGCACGCACTCCATCCAGCGGACCGGGTGCGTCACCTGCTCCAGCAGCAGCGGCAGGATGCGCGAGGGGTCCGCGTTGGGCGCCGCCTCCACGTTCGACACCACCGGGCAGGAAGGCGCCTGGAAGGGCACCGCCGCCAGCGCCTCCCGGAGCCGGCCCTTCACCGGCTCCATCAGCGCGCAGTGGAAGGGAGCGGACACTTGCAAGGGGATGACCCGCTTGGCGCCCAGCTCCGCCAGCACCCGCTCTGAACGCTTCACCGCGGCGGCGTGCCCGGCGATCACCGTCTGCTCCGGCGAGTTGTAGTTGGCGGGGGAGAGCACCTCGCCCTCCCGGGCCTTCTCGCAGCCTTCCAGGACCTTCTCGGGCAGCAGCCCCATCACGGCGGCCATGGCCCCCAGGCCCTCCGGCACCGCCTCCTGCATGAAGGTGCCGCGGGCGCGGACGGCCTTCACCGCGTCGCGCAGCGGCATGGCCCCCGCGGCCACCAGCGCGGAGTACTCGCCCAGCGAGTGGCCCGCCACGAACGCCGGCTTCGGCCCGCGCGCGGCGAAGGCGGCGTGCGCCGCGGCCGAGGTGACCAGGATGGCGGGCTGGGTGTTGGCGGTGAGCTTGAGCGCGGACTCCGGCCCCTCGAAGCAGAGCCGGGAGAGCTTCTCGCCCAGCGCGTCGTCCGCCGCGTCGAAGACCGCCCTGGCCTCGGGGAACTGGTCGTACAGCTCCTTCCCCATGCCGACGGCCTGGCTGCCCTGCCCCGGGAAGATGAAGGCGATCACCAGCGCACCACCGAGGAGCCGTAGGCCATGCCCGCGCCGATGGCCATCATCAGCACCAGGTCGCCCTTCTTGAGGCGGCCGGCGCGGTTCGCCTCGTCGAGCGTGGTGGGGAGCGACGCGGAGGAGGTGTTCCCGTACCGGTCGATGTTCAGCCAGCACTTCTCGCGCGGGACCTCCAGCCGCTCGAGGATGGCGTCGATGATCCGGATGTTGGCCTGGTGGGCGATGACGTGGGTCACCTGCGACGGCATGAGCCCGTTCGCCTCCAGCACCGCCTTGCTCGACTCGGTGAGGGCGCGGACCGCGAACTTGTAGACCTCGCGGCCGTTCATGGCGATCCGGTTGAAGCCCTGCTTCAGCCGCTCCTCGTTCATCGGGTACCTCGACCCGCCGCCCTTGATGGTGAGGATGTCCGTGAGCGAGCCCTCGGTGCGGAGGTGGTGGCCGAGGATGCCGTGGGCCGGGTCCGGGGACGGCCCCAGCACCATCGCGCCGGCCGCGTCGCCGAACAGCACGCAGGTGTTCCGGTCCTTCCAGTCCGTGAGCCGGGTGAGCAGCTCGGCGCCGACGACCAGCACCCGCTTCGCCGTCCCGGCGCGGATGTACATGTCGCCGATGGAGAGCCCGAAGATGGAGCCCGCGCAGGCCGCCGAGACGTCGAAGGCCATGGCCTTCTTCGCGCCCAGCTTCTGCTGGAGGAAGGCGGCGCAGGCGGGCATGGGCAGGTCGCCGGAGATGGTGCCCACGATGACCAGGTCCAGCTCCTCCGCCCGGGTGCTGGCCATCTCCAGCGCCCGGATGGACGCCTTGAGCGCCATGTCGGAGGTGACCTCGTCGTCCGCGGCCACGTGGCGCTCGCGGATGCCGGTCCGCTCGACGATCCACTCGTCGGACGTCTCGACCAGCTTCTCGAGGTCCTTGTTGGTCAGCACCTTCTCGGGGGCGTAGGCGCCCGTGCCGATGATTGCGGTCTTGTTCAAGGTCATTCCCTAGGCCTCCTCTACCTTTCGACTGGCCCTGCGCGGCAACCATTGCGACGCCCGTTCGAGAGCGGCGGCAATCTCTTCCTTTAGGTGAGCTTGCGCGTTGGCCAGCGCCGCGACGAGCGCGTTCTTCACCGCCTTCGCGTTCGAGCGCCCGTGGGCGACGATGGCCACGCCCTCCACGCCCAGAAGCGGCGCGCCCCCGTACTCCGCGTAGTCCACCACCTTCTTCAGCCCGGCGAAGGTGGGGGCGAGCAGGAGCGCCCCCAGCTTCTCGCCGATGCCCGCCTTCTCCACCGCGGAGCGGATCAACCCGGCGACCGCCATCGCCGTGCCCTCGGACGTCTTGAGCACCACGTTCCCGGTGAAGCCGTCGGTGACCACCACCTCGACCTCGCCGGAGAAGATGTCCTTCCCCTCCACGTAGCCCCGGAAGTCGAGGCCGCTCTTCATCAGCAGCGAGAGCGCCGCGCGGGTGAGGTCCGTCCCCTTGGACGGCTCCTCGCCGTTGGACAGGAGGGCCACCCGCGGGCGCGGCCTGTGGAGCACCGCGCGGACGTACGCCTCGCCCATCACCGCGAACTGGGCGAGCTGGGCGGGCTTGCACTCCACGTTGGCGCCGGCGTCCAGCAGCAGGCAGCGCCCGCCGCCCCGCAGGGCCGGCATCAGCGCGGCGAAGGCCGGGCGCTCCACCAGCTTCATCCGGCCCAGCACCAGGAGCGCCCCCGCCATCAGCGCGCCCGAATGCCCGGCGGAGACCACCGCGTCCGCCTCCCCCCGCTGGGCCAGCTCGAAGCACACGCGCAGCGAGGAGTCCTTCTTCTGGCGGATGGACGCCGCCGCATGGTCGCCCATGCCGACCACCTGGGTGGCGTGGCGCACCGAGAGGTTGGGCGGGCGGTGCCCCGCTAAGGAGAGCACCTCCTCCACGCGCGCGGCGTCGCCCACCAGCACCACGTGGTGCAGCGGTTCCTCGCGCGCGAAGAGCACCGCGCCCTCGACGGCGGCGGCCGGGGCGTGGTCGCCGCCCATGGCGTCGAGGGCCAGTCTCAAGCCTGCCCCGTCACTCCACCTTCACGACTTCGCGGCCCTTGTAGTGGCCGCAGGCGGCGCACGCGCGGTGGGGCAGCACCGGCTCCTTGCACTTGGGGCAGAGGATGACCTGCACCGCGGTGCGGAGGTTGTTGTTGGCGGCCCGGCGCCGGTTGCGGCGCATGCTCGACGTTCGCTTCTTGGGGACTCCCACGGCTCACCTCGCGACTGTGTGAAGACTCAGTTCAGCTTGATCGACTTGAGCACCGCGAGCCTGGGGTCCACCACCTTGCGCTCGCAGCTGCACTCCGCCTCGTTGAGGTCCTGACCGCACACCGGGCAGAGCCCCTTGCACTCGTCCCTGCAGACCACCGAGACGGGGAGCGCCAGCAATACCTGCTCCCGGACGATCGGGTCCAGATCGATCGTCCGCCCGTCGAAATACTCCCGGTCCGCGTCCCCCATCGCGAAGGAGCCCCCGCTGTCCCGCTTCTGGTTCCTGGGGTCCTCCGCCGCCTCGCCCTCCAGCCCCGCATCCTCCAGCGTGACGGACGGCTCCGGGACCAGGTTGAGGGTGAAGTGGATGGGGAGGTCCACGGCTACGTCGCGCAGGCAGCGCTTGCACGGCGCGCTGAGGTGGGCGGCCAGGTCCCCGACCAGCAGCACGCTGCCGGAGACCCTGCGGAAGGAGGCCTTCAGCCCCGCGGGCCGGTCCGCCTTGAAGCCGGTGTCCTGGCCCTGGGGGCCCAGCACCTCCGCGAGCACGCGCTCGCTCACCTTCTCGTCGAGGACGAGGCCGTCCTCATGGATTTCCTCAATCTTGACGAGCATCTGGGAAGGTTCGGCCGAAAAAAGGGGGCGCATCCTCCCCCGATAACGGCTGTGGGTCAATGGCGCTTCCGGCCCCGGGCGGTCAGGATCCGGAGCCGGAAGCCGTCGGAGCGGATCATGCGAGGACTCGTCGTACGGCAGGAACGCGGAGCGCTGGAGGTCGTCACCAGCGAAGGCACGGTGCTGGCGCGCCCGTCCGGGCGGATGCGGCTGGAGGCCCAGGACGCCGCGGACCTCCCGGTCGTGGGGGACGTGGTGGTGCTGAGCGGCATCTCCGTCCAGTCCGTCCTCCCCCGGCGCAGCGTCCTGGTCCGCAAGGACCCGGGCGCCGAGAAGCCGCAGCTCATCGCCGCCAACGTGGACCTCGCGCTCATCGTGGAGCCCCTGGACCGCCCGGTCCGGGTGACCCGGCTGGAGCGGATGGTGGCGGTGGCGCGCTCCGGCGAGGTCACGCCGGTCGTCGTGCTGAGCAAGATGGACACCTGCGAGGACCCCTTCAGCGCGGCGGAGTCGGCGCGCGAGGCGCTCGGGCCCCGGGTCCAGGTGCTGACCCTGAGCGCCATCAGCGGCGACGGGATGGACGGATTGCGCGCGCTCCTGGCTCCCGGCGCGGTGGCCGCGCTCCTGGGGCCGTCCGGCTCCGGGAAGTCCACGCTCATCAACGCGCTCCTGGGCGAGGAGCGGCAGGAGGTGGGCGAGGTCCGGGAGCGGGACCACAAGGGGCGCCACACCACCACCCGGCGCGAGCTGCTGGATCTGCCCTCCGGGGCGCGGATCATCGACGGGCCGGGGATGCGCGAATTCGGCCTCTGGGCGGCGGGCGGGGACGAGCTTGCCTCCACCTTCGAGGACGTGGCCGCCCTGGCCGGCGAGTGCCGCTTCCGGGACTGCGGGCACCAGGGAGAGCCGGGCTGCGCGGTGCAGGGCGCCGTCGCCTCCGGGGACCTCTCCGCCGGCCGGCTCCAGCACTTCCACAAGCTCCAGCGCGAACAGTCCCGCGGGTCGCCCGAGCGGAGGCGCCTGGACCGGCTCCTGGGCAAGCTCTCCCGCGACGCGTCGCGCGACAAGCGGCGCTTCTGACCCTGCTAAGAAGAGGGGATGACGCCGTGGCTCGCCGCCGCCCTCATCGCCTTCTCCGCGGGAGGGGGTCCCCGCGCCCCGGAGCTCTCGCGCGCGCAAGGCATGATCGAGCGCGGCGACTACGAGGACGCGCTCAAGACGCTGGGCAACCGGCTGGACCGCGCCGACCTCTCCGAGGACGAGCTGGTGGAGGTGTACCGGCTGCTCGGGCTGGCGCACCTGTCGCTGGGGAACGAGGTCGAGGCCATGCAGGCCTACCGCCAGCTGCTCCAGGCGCGCCCCGACTTCCGGCTCCCGCGGGAGACGCCGCCCAAGCTGCAGCGGCTGTACGCGCGCATCCTGGAGGAGATCCGCCTGGGCCGGGTGCGCCCGGTGTCCATCCAGCTGGAGCCGCTCCCGGACCTGCCCGCGGGCGGGACCGCCACGGCGCGCGTGCGGGTGGACGAGCTGCCGCTGGGGGCCAGGGTCCGGCTGTACTTCCGGCGTGCCGGGGCGGAGGCATTCAGCGCGGTGGACTTCGCGCGCAGGTCGCCGGGCGCGTACGAGGCGCTCATCCCCGGCTACGCGCTGCCCCAGGAACCGGGCGAGTACGAGTTGGAGTACTACGTGGAGGTGGCGGACCCGGCCCAGCGGCGGCTTGCCGGAAGGGGGGACGCCTTCAACCCGTTCACCTTCCGGGTGCTCCCGCAGCGCCCCGATGCGCCGGCGCCCGCCACCCCCGCGGAAGCACCCTGGTACCAGAACCCCTACGTCTGGGCCGGCGGCGGGGCCGTGGCGGTGGCGGCCGGCGCCGGCGTGCTGATCGCCGTCACCCACCGGGACCGCGGATCGGTCACCATCGTCATCCAGACGGGGGCCTGGTCATGGTGAAGCCCTCCGGGTGCACCCTCGCGCTCGCCCTCGCGCTCGCCGGGTGCGGGCCCGGGGACGCCGGCTTCGAGCTGGCGTTCGACGGCCAGGGGCTGGTGCCCCCCGGCACCACGGACCTCCAGATCGCCTTCCTCACCGAGGGCGCCCCGGAGGACTGCGCCAGCGCCCTGTTCACCGGGCCCCGGTGCCTGAGGGACTTCCTGTCGCAGAGCGGGCGGAGCACCGCGCCCATCCTCGACCGGGACGGCCGCGAGAAGCCGGCGGTGGTCCGGGCCTTCAACCCCCAGGGCCAGACCACCCAGCGGGTGCTGATCCAGGTGGCGGTAGGGGTGCGCTACACGCTGGTCGTCGAGGCGCTGGGCCCTGCCGATCTCCTGGGCAACACCTGCCTGTACCTGAAGGACGGGGTGGGGGCCGGACCGGGCGGCGACCTGACCACCAACGCCCTCACCTCGTACCCGGCGTCCCAGCAGGCGGACGCCTGCTCCGGGGCCGATCCGCGCCTTCCGTGACCCCTGCCGGCAGGCGTCCGGGGGCCCCCGAAATCGCGTCGGTGCCACTCCGAGGTAGGATGCTCGCAGGATGCGGGTCGCGATCCTTGCCGATATCCACGGCAATCTGCCCGCCTGCGAGGCCGTCCTCGAGGACATCGCCAAGCAGGCGCCAGACTACATTGTAGCCGCGGGCGACCTCGCCCTGCGGGGAGCACACCCTCGCGAAACGGTCCAGCTGCTGATGGACCAGTGCGACGTCCTGCTGGTGGGCAACACGGATTGCTACATCGCCGGCAACTACCTGGGCGGCGCCTACCGCGAACGCGAGCACTGGAAGAAGGACCTCCTGGAGTGGACGCGGCAGGAGCTGGGGCAGGAGCTGGTGGACGCGCTCGGGAAGCTCCCCTTCTCGATGCGCTACGCCCCTCGCCGCGGCCAGGACCTCTACATCTGCCACGCCAACCCGCGGAACCTGGAGGAGTCGCTGGAGCCGACGCTGGATGAGCCCACGCTCCGCCGGTACCTGGCGCACGTGGACGCGGCGGCCATCGCCTTCGGGCACCTCCACTTCCCCTACCGGCGGCGGGTGGGCCGGACGCTGATCGCGGACGTGGCCTCCGCCGGCATCCCGCGCGACGGCGACCTCCGCCCGGCCTACGGATTGTTCACCTTCACGCCCAAAGGCTGGCGGGTGCAGATCCGCCGCGTGCGCTACCAGGTGCGGAAGGCCACCCAGGCCATCACCGCGCGCCACGTGCCGGGCGGCCCGCTGCTCATCCACAAGCTGGTGGAGGCGCGCTACCGCCACCACGCGGCGCTGCAGGAGGCGGCGCGGCGCCACTCGGGGCTCCCGCCCATCGCGCCGCCGGCGGGGCGCTCCCACGGGGTGCCGGACATCAACGCCCCGCTGCTGCCGCCGCCGCCCGGGCTTCGCGGCCTGATGCCTCCGCCAATGGACACCGACGTGGCCATGGAGTCCGCCGTGGTGGCCGCGCGCGCCGCCGCCGCCACCGCGCAGGCGATGAAGGAAGCGAACATCCTGCCCGCCCTCGAAGCCCCCGAGGCCCCGGAGGAGCACGACCAGGGGCCCCCCGGCGAGCCGCCGATCGATGAGCCGAGCGAGCACGACGGCGACGGCGACGAGCCGGACGAGGATCCGGACACCTCCATGGGCGACCCCTCGACGGGCACCGGGAGCTAGGCCCGGCGGGCCCTTTGGGCCCCTTCAAAAAGCGTGCACCTTTCTGCACGGTCGTTTGGGGTCTCGAGGTTTCGTCGCTGGGACCCCCCACCGGCCACCCGCCACTCCGCTTTCGCGGGCCCTCAGTCATCCAAGGACGGCGCGCCCTTGCGTCTGCGTAACGAGTTACGCACTTGGCGCCCTTGCATTACGCGGCGCGGCGCCGATACCTCTTGACCTCGACGATGAAGCCAGCGGGCGACCGAACGCAGCGTGCAGCCAGGAGGGAAGGAATCCGGACGCCCGTCCAGTTTCGTATCAGCGTCGAGGAGATGCGATGAACGCGCTTCTGTTCCTGCCTGGGTTGCTGCTGCTCGTGGCCGCGGTTGGACTTCTGGCCGACGTCGTCCAGTTCGTCATCACCTGGAGCACCTTCCGGCGCCGGCCGGCGATGGACAAGCACTCGCTGGGCATCAGCATCCTGAAGCCGCTCTGCGGCGCGGATGACGACCTGGCCGAGAACATCCGCCAGTTCGCCACGCTCCCGTACCCGGACTACGAGCTCATCCTCGGCGTGAAGAACGC
>DATBSS010000343.1:0-1711 GCA_036559665.1 Myxococcaceae bacterium | reverse complement strand
CTGGAGGGCGTGCCGGAGGAGGCGCTGGCGGACGCCGCGGGCGCGCCCCCGCGCCCGGACGAGGCGCTGGAGGCGGAGCACGAGCGGGCGCTGGTGCAGAAGGCCATCGCCCGGCTGGAGCCGGATCAGCGCGCGCTGGTGGCGCTCCGCGACATCGAGGGCCTCTCCTACGAGGAGATGGTGGAGATCACCCAGCTCCCGCTGGGGACGGTGAAGAGCCGGCTCCACCGCGCCCGCGAGAAGCTGGCCGAGTACCTGCTGGACGGAATCCCGGAACAGGAGCGAAGCTGATGTCCCGGGCGATTCGAGGAGGTCGCTGAACGTGGAGCTGTCGACTCACCAGGACGTGCGGTCTCTCTTCCCGGCGCTCGTGGACGAGGAGCTGGATGTGCGCCAGGAGCAGGACGTCCGCGCGCACCTGGACCGCTGCGACGAGTGCCGGATCGGCTGGGACCGCTACGAGCGCACGGTGGCGCTGGTGCGCCGGGCGCCGAAGGAGAAGCCCCCGGCCGCGCTCACCGCCGCCATCCTCCGCCGCATCCGCCGGCGCAAGAGCCAGGCGCTGCGGCGCGATCGCGTCCTGGCCCTGGCCTACCGCGTGCCGTACGAGGTCGTCCTCCCCATCGTCCTGGCGGCCGCGGTGGCCGCCGTCCTGTTCTTCGCCTCCTGATCCGCGGCCGTTCTCGCCCGGGCCGCGCCGGCAGCTCCCGGGCCAGGCGCTCACTGGCTCACTGGTCGAAGCGCCCGCCGCCGATGAGCAGCCCGAGGCCGGCCTGGACGGCCGCCCCCTGGAAGGGCAGGGTGAAGGTGGTGCCCCCCGAATTGACCGACGCCGGGTAGACGGCGGAGATCTCGGGCATGATCCGCAGCTCGTCGCCCAGCTTGAGGGCGAACCCCACCGAGGCTCCGGTGAGCACGACGTGCACCGGGGACGTCCCCCCGAGGAACACCAGGTCCATCACCTTGGGCGCCACGATCAGCTGGTGGCCGCCGAGGTTGAGCCCGAACATCACCGGAAGGCTGAGGGAGAGCAGGCCCGAGCTCGACGTGGTGCTGCCGTACCCCAGGTAGGCGAAGCCCGGGTTGATGGCGATGTCCAGGCCGAAGCCGGGGTTCGACTGGATGATCCCGATCTTTCCCTCCAGCCCGGCGCCGAGCAGCCAGGCCTTGGCGCCCAGCTCGAACGAATCGGTGATGCCGTAGCGCACCGCGATCTCCGCCTGCGGGAGCACCGCGCCGGTCGCCACGCCCGTGGTCGGGTTCACCACCGCCAGGGCCAGGGCCTCCGGCGCGACGACGATCTGCGTGGTGCCCTTCCGGATGGGGCGCGCCAGCCCCATGGTGCTGAACGACGGACACCCGGTCAACCCGACCACTGCGACACCGCACAGCGCCAGCCAGCGAACGCGCATGTTCCCTCCATGGCCGGGAAATCCCGGACCGCCGCCATTGTCTCCCGGCCCCCGTCCAATTGCTGCTACCTTCCGCGACCCTCCGGGGAGACCGATGTCCAAGGAACAGGAGATCTACGAGGAGCGCCTGGCCAAGGCGCAGCGCTGGCGCGAGCTGGGCGCCAACCCCTGGGGCAACGGCCACCGCCCGTCCCACCTGGCCGGCGACATCCTCCGCACCCACGAGAAGGACGCGCCGGAGGTCCTGGAGCAGTCGAAGCCGCGGTACGGCGTGGCCGGCCGCGTGGTGGCGCTCCGCT
>DATBSS010000342.1:0-8433 GCA_036559665.1 Myxococcaceae bacterium | reverse complement strand
CGCCCACCACCATGCCCGGCCGCGATCCCCGCCCCGCCACCCCGGTCCCGGGCGCGACCCGCCGCCCCCCGAAATAGCGACCCGTAGCAACCTGTAGCCGCCCGCCCGCTCGCCTGGCAGCCAGCAGGCCCGTGCCGCCGGACCGTCCACTTTCCCCTGGACGGTGCTCCTTCCTTGTTCGTACAGCGACCGTGGGCGGCGCCAGTCGTTTCCTAACCGCGGATCCGCTAGATAGGATGCCTTCTCCGCCCCACCCATGGAACGCCGAGTCCTTATCGTCGAGAGCCAGAGCGACTTCGCCCTGAGCATGGCCTCGGTCCTCAAGGGCGTGGGCTACCAGACCGCCCTGGCTGGCAACGCCGCTGACGCCCAGCGGGAGCTGGAGAAGCGCCGCCCGGACCTGGTCGTGCTGCGCGCGGAGCTGCCGGACCAGTCCGGCTTCGTGCTCTGCGGCCAGATCAAGAAGGGCCGCTTCGGGCAGAACCTCCGGGTGCTGCTGCTGTCCTCGGACGTGGGGCAGGAGGGGCTCTCCCAGCACTCCCAGACCCCCAATGCCGCCGACGGCTACCTCACCATCCCGTTCGAGATGGGGGACCTGGCCTCCATGACGGCCGGCATCCTCCCCCCGCCCGCGGGAGGGAACGGGGCCGCGGACGCGCCGCCGTCGCTGGACGAGCTGGACGCGGGCGACGACGTGGACGCCTCGCTGGACAACGCGATCGCGCGGGGCACCGCGCCCGCAGGGACCGCCGAGGCGCAGCAGTCCGAAGCGCCGCCGCCGCTGGGGCCGCCGCCGCTCAAGGTCGCCCAGAGCGGGCCGCCCAGGCTCCCCAAGCGGGAACGCCGGAGCGCCATCACCGAGGAGGACAAGAGCTTCCTCGACCGCACCTTCCAGTCCATCGCCGACCGGAAGACGGAGCTGCTGGCCGAGTCCCGCCAGGTCAAGCGCACCCCGGCCCGCCGCGACGCGCTGGGGACGCCGGAGGGAAAGATCCAGATCCTCCGCGAGGAGCTGAAGAGCCGCGAGGCGCAGATCGCCCGCCTCTCCGAGATCTGGAGCGTCCGGGAGCGCGAGCTGCTCTCCGTGGAGGACCGCGTCCACGAGAAGGACGTGGAGCTGCAGGGCCTGAAGATGCAGGTGGACGACCTGCTCCGCCGCTTCAACGAGGCCCAGCAGACGCTGATCCAGAAGGAGCGCGAGCACGGCGCCACCGTCGACGACCTCCTGATCCAGAAGTTCGCCACCGAGAAGGACCTGATCGAGGTGGTGGCGGCCAAGGAGAAGGACATCAACGTCCTCCGCAAGGAGGTGGCCGCCCGCGACGAGGAGCTGTCGCGCCGGGCCCAGGAGATCGAGGGCCACAAGTCCGAGTACGAGAAGCTGGAGAAGACGTTCAACGTCGAGACCCTGGAGTTCGAGGTCAAGCACAAGGAGGCGGGCGAACGCCTTGCGGAGCGCGACCAGGAGATCGCCACCCTCAAGAACGACCTCTCGCTGCTCGAGGGCCGGCTGAACGACACCGTCCGCGAGCGCGACGAGCGCTACGTCCAGTACGAGCAGGCCTACCACAACAAGGAAGGCGAGCTCCGGCAGGAGCGCGAGGAGCGCGACGCCACGGTGCGGTCGCTCAACGCGGACCTCGCCCAGGAGCGCAGCCGCGCCGAGGCCGCGGAGCAGGAGCTGGCCCAGCTCAAGCAGACCAGCGCCGACCTCCAGGCCCGCTTCCAGGCGCAGGTGGAGGAGCTCACCTCCGAGCTGAACACCACCCGCGGCGAGCGCGACGAGGCGCGGGCGGAGCGCGACCAGAACGACCAGACCGCGCGGGAGCGGCTGGCCGAGCGCGACGCCAAGATCGCCGCGCTGCAGGACGAGCTGTCCCAGGTCACCCAGAAGGCGGAGCGGACCGAGGCGGACCTGGGCGCGCAGCTGCAGCAGAAGCTGGAGCAGCTGGGCGAGCTGGAAGGCGAGGTGGAGTCGCTCAAGGCGGACCTCAAGGACGCCGGCGACAACATCACCCAGCTCAACGAGCAGGTCTTCTCGCTGCAGACGGAAGGGTCGGTCAAGGACGGCGCCATCGCCGATCTGAACGGCCAGCTCCAGGCGCTCCAGGAGACCTCCGAGAAGAAGGAGCAGGAGCTGATCGCCCGGCTGCGCGCCACCGACGACGCGCTGGCCCAGGAGCAGACGCGGCACTCGGACACCTCCGCCAGGCTGCAGGAGATGACCGGGGAGCGCGACGCGCTCCAGCAGAAGCTCGAGGAGACGCAGCGCCAGGCGGACCAGGACGCCCAGGAGGCCCAGCGGCGGCTGGTGGAGACGCAGGCCCAGGCGGACCGCGACGCGCAGGAGGCGCAGCGCCGGCTGGCGGAAGCGCAGGCCCAGGCGGACCGCGACGCCCGGGAGGCGCAGCAGAAGCTGCTCGACCTCCGCGACCAGTCCGAACAGGTGCTGGCGGAGCTGAAGTCGCAGGCCGAACACGCGCAGGCCGACCTCACCGGCCAGCTCCGCGCCACCGAGGAGGCGCTGGCGCAGGAGCAGGGGCGGCACTCGGACACCTCGGCCCGGCTGCAGGAGACGACCGGGGAGCGCGACGCGCTCCAGCAGAAGCTCCAGGAGACCCAGGCCGCCGCCAACGCCCTCGAGGAGAAGATGTCGGCGGAGGCCGCCGCGGCCAGCGCCCAGCTGGCGGACCTGCGCGGCCAGCAGGAGGCGGAGCGGGCGGCGGCGGAGGCGGTGCAGGCCGAGCTGAACGAGGCCTCGGCGGAGCGGGACGCGCTCAAGCAGGAGCTGGGGCAGAAGCTCCAGGAGCTGACCGCGATGACCTCGGCGCTGGCCCAGGCCGAAGAGAACCGCGCCTCCACCGACGAGCGCCTGGCCAGCACCATCGAGGAGTCGGCCCGGCGCGAGGAGCTGCTGCAGAGCGACCTGGCGCAGAAGACCAAGGAGCTGTCGGACGCGCAGCGCAAGCTCCAGCAGCTCACCACCGAGAAGCAGCGCCTCACCGAACAGGTGAACCGCGAGACCGCCGCCCGCGCCGAACAGCAGCGCCAGGGCGAGGCGAAGCTGAAGTCGGCGCAGGAGGAGCTGCGGCGGAGCAAGGACGAGTTCGCCCAGCGGATGGACGCCGCCACCGCGGAGACGGAGTCGGTCCGCGCCCAGCTGGCGGAGGCGATGGAGAAGGCGGCGGCGGAGAAGTCCCAGCTCCTCTCCGAGCGCGACGCGCTCAAGACCTCCTCCCAGGTCCAGCTCCAGCAGGCCCAGGCCAAGCTGGCCGAGATGCAGCAGGTCTCCCAGCGCGACAAGGCCGAGGCGAAGAAGATCTACGACGAGGTGTTCGCCAAGTACTCGAAGGCGGACCAGAAGCTGGCCCAGGTCACCTCCGAGAGCCAGGCCAAGATCCTCGATCTGGAGACCAGGCTGAAGGACGCCCAGTCGCAGGCCGCCGCCCGCGCCAAGAAGTTCCAGGAGCTGGAGCTGGCGGTGGAGAACTCCCACTCCGCCCGCGTGAAGCTGGAGAAGGAGCTCAACGCCAAGGTGGCGGCGGCGGAGGGCAAGGCCTCCGAGTCGCAGGTGAAGCTGCAGGCGGCGCTGAAGGAGAAGAAGGACTTCGAGGCGCGCGCCTGGAAGGAGCAGGAGGACCAGGTCGCCAAGCACAAGGCGGAGCTGGAGCGCCGCGACCAGCTGAAGGCGCAGGAGGTCCAGCGCCTGCAGCAGACCGTCCAGGAGAAGAGCAAGGCCCTCAAGGTGGTGGAGCTGGAGCTGGCCCGCTACAAGGGCAAGACCGGCGTCACCAACGTCAACGCCATCCAGGGCGCGCCGGCCGCAGGAGGGGCCCCGGCGGCTGGAGGCACCCCCGCCACCCCTGGCGCCGCGCCCACCGGCGCCGCCCCGCGCGCCGCCACCAAGACGATGCCCGCGGCGACGACGCCCTCCCCGCCCAGCCCCGGCCACGCCCCCGCCGCGCTGGGCAACGAGGACGGCCCGCTGCATCCGTCCAAGCCCACCTCCTCACCGCCGCTGCCGGGCCCCAAGACCACCGTGGCGCGCCCGACGCAGACCAACGCGGGCGCCAAGTCCGGCACGACCGGCCCCCGCCCGGCCGCGCAGCCGCTCCAGCCGAAGAAGCCGCCCGACGAGCGCACCAACATCGTGCAGATCCCCGAGGGGTCCGACGAGTGGTCCGCGCTCGTCGACAAGCTGGACAAGTAGTCACCCTGGCCGCAGCAGCGACGCGTACACCTCGCGCACCTGCGCGGCGGTGGCTCGGTACTCGGCCAGGAACTGCTCCCCCGCCCCCTCGCCCAGGTAGCCCAGCCGCCGCGCCAGCAGCTGCAGCGGCCGGCCGCTGGCGGGGAGGTTGGAGATGGAGCGGCCGTGGATGAGCCGGAGCCGGCTCTCCACCCGGCGGTGGAAGAGGTAGCCGCGCCGGAGCCGGTCCGCCCGCGCCGCGTCCAGCACCCCTTCGGCCTGGAGCGCGGCGAGCGCCTCCAGCGTGCTGGTGCTCCGCACGGACGGGAGCGCGCCGCCGTGGACGAGCTGGAGGTACTGGACGGCGAACTCCACGTCCACCAGGCCGCCGCGGCCGGACTTGAGGTCCAGCTGCTCCTGCGTCTCGCGGGCGATCTCCCGCTCCATCCGCCCGCGCAGCCGGTCGATCTCCGCGGCGGCGTTCTCCGGCAGCGGCCGCTCGTAGACCAGGTGGTGCAGCCGCGGGCGCAGGGCGTCGAACAGCTTCACGTCCCCGGCCGCGCCGCGCGCCCGGATCAGCGCCTGCCGCTCCCAGAGCTGGGCGCGCCGGTCGTGGTGCTCCAGGAACGCCTCGGTGCTCACCACCAGCGCCCCCTGGTTGCCGCTGGGCCGGAGCCGGGCGTCGATCTGGTACAGCAGCCCTTCCCGGAACTGCATCTGCAGGAAAGCCAGCAGCCGCTGCGCCGCGCGGGCGAACCATTCGTGGTGGGTGACCTTCCCGCGCGCCCCGCCGGCCGTCTCCGCCTGCCCTTCCCCCGAGTAGAGGAAGATCAGGTCCAGGTCCGAGTGGTACCCCAGCTCGCGCCCGCCCAGCTTCCCCATCCCCAGCACCACCAGGCGGTCGCGCCCGCCGGGCCTGGAGGGCTCGCCGTAGCGCTCGCGCACCTCGTCCTCCGCCAGCGCCAGCGCCTCGTCCAGCGAGCCGTCCGCCAGCGCGGTGAGCTGCGCGGCCACCTCCGGCACGGTGAGCTCGTCCTGGATGTCGCACAGGCCGATGCGCAGGACCTCCTCGTTCTTGTAGCGGCGGAGCGCCCCCAGCCGGCCCTCGGTGTCCTGGTGGCGCAGCGCGCGCGCGGACAGCTCCTGGCGGATCCGCTCCGGCGGCTTGCGCGCCTCGTCCGCCGGCTGCACCAGCGAGTCCAGCAGCTCCGGGTGGCGGAGGAAGAAGTGGGAGAGGTAGTCCGACTGGCCGAAGAGGTTGAGCAGCCGGCGCGCCGCCGCCGGGTGCGAGGAGAGCAGCGCCAGGTAGCCCTGCGGCGAATGCAGCCGGGCCACGAAGTCGGAGAAGTGCTGGAGCGCCTGGTCCGGGTCCGCGGTGCGCGCCACCTCCGCCAGCAGCTTCAACCCGTGGAGGCTGCCGCGGCCGGCGGCGAAGGGAGACTCGGGCGCGCGGGAGAGGCGCTCCAGCGCCGCCAGCGCCCGGTCCGGGCCCTCGAAGCCGCGCTGTTCGAGGGCGGCGATGCGCTGGGCCAGGGGGGCGTCCAGGTCCAACGCCAGCGCCAGCAGCGGCTCGTCCGGGACCTCCTCGCGCGCGGTCTGGCCCAGCAGCGTGGAGAACGCCCGGGCGACGAGGCCCCGCTGGCGCGACAGCTGTAGCTCCAGCGCCGCCCAGTCCGGGAAGCGCAGCGACCGCGCCAGCCGGAGGCGTTCGGCCGGCTCCTGTGGGAGCTGCTGGGTCTGCTCCTCGGCGTACTCCTGGAGGTGGTTCTCCACCCGGCGGAGGAACAGGTACGCCTCCTCCAGCGCGTCGGCGTCGGTGGCGGAGAGGTGCCCGGCCTGCTCCAGCCGCCGCAGCGCGCGGGCGGTGTGGCGCTCGCGCAGCTGCGGGTCCTTGCCCCCGTGGAGCAACTGGAGCGCGGAGGCGAAGAACTCCAGCTCGCGGATGCCGCCCGGCCCCAGCTTGACGTCGCCCGGAGACGCCTTCCCGCGCAGGTCGATCTGCGCCTTCATCTCGCGCAGCGCGTCCACCGCCGACATGTCCAGGCTGCGGCGCCAGACGAAGGGCTGGAGCGAGGCCAGAAGCTCGTCCCCCAACACCTGGTCCCCGGCCACCACCCGCGCCTTGAGCATCGCCGACCGCTCCCAGGTCCGCCCGTGGGTCTCGTAGTAGGCCAGCGTCTGGGCCAGCGAGAGCACGATGGCGCCGCCCCGCCCCTGGGGCCGGAGGTTGAGGTCCACCCGGTAGCAGGCGCCCTCCACCGTCACCGAGGAGAGCGTGCGGGTGATGGATTCGGCGATGCGCGTGTACAGCTGCACCGCCGGGATGGCCGCCTCCCGGCCGCCGCGGGTGAGCCCGCCCGCCCGGTAGAGGTAGATCAGGTCCACGTCCGAGCTGAAGTTGAGGTCCTCGCCGCCCAGCTTCCCCAGGCCCAGGACGCAGAAGCCCGGCTCCTCCGCCGCCTCGCCGTAGCGCTCGGTGAGGGAGGCGCAGGCCGCGTCCGTGGCGGCGGTGATGATCGCCTGCGCCAGCGCGGACAGCTCCCGGCCGATCTCCGCCGCCGGGACGCCGAGCGCCACGTCCCGGTAGGCGATGCGCAACAGCTCCCGGTACTTGAGCCTCCGGAGCGCCCGCAGGAGCGCCTCGTGCCCCCTGGGCCGCGCGATGCGGGCGGCCGCGCGCGCCTGGCGCTGGTACGCGGCGACCGGCCGCGGCGAAAGGAGGGTCAGGCTCCCCAGCAGCCACCGGAGCAACCCCGGGCGGGAGGCGAGCGTGCGCGAGGACAGCTCGGACGCCTCCAGCAGCGGAGCGAGCTGGTTGACCAGCGCCACGCCGTCCCAGCCCATCACCCCCTGCAGCGCGGGCAGGATCCGCTCGAAGGCGGCCACCAGGGCGTCGGGGTCGGCGGCCTTCCCGGCGTGCGCCTCCACGCGGGCGCGGGCCGGCTCACCCAGCGCGGCGCCCAGGGCCGCCAGCTCCTCCTGCGCGCGCTTCGGGTTCTGGAACACCAAAGGTCAGGCGATCTGCGACAGGTGCTGCCGGGCCTTCTCGATGTCGCCCTCGTACTTGAGCACCAGGTTGAGGGTGGAGGCCACCAGGTCCGGCGAGAGCTGGTCGGCGTTGAGCAGCGCCAGGCTCTGCGCCCAGTCCAGGGTCTCGCTGATGGAGGGCGCCTTCTTGAGATCTAGCGAGCGGATCTTGTTGATCGCGTCCACCACCTGGACCGCCAGCGCCTCGGAGACCTGCGGCAGCCGGGTGCGGAGGATCTTCAGCTCGCGGTCGCGGGCCGGGAAGTCGATGTACAGGTGCAGGCAGCGGCGCTTCAGCGCGTCGGACAGCTCGCGGGCGTTGTTGGAGGTGAGCAGCACCCGCGGCACGTGGCGCGCCTTGAAGGTGCCCAGCTCCGGGATGGTCACCGCGTTGTCCGCCAGCACCTCGAGCAGGAAGGCTTCGAACTCCGGGTCGGCCTTGTCGATCTCGTCCACCAGCAGCAGGGAAGGCTGATCGGAGGTGATCGCCTTGAGGACCGGGCGGGGGAGCAGGAAGCGCTCGGAGAAGAACACCGCATCAGAGGAGGCGATCCGGTCCGCCGCGTCCTTCATGGTGGCGGCGCCCTGGAGCGATTCGCCGATCTTGTCCTTCAGCAGTTGCGTGTACAGCAGTTGCTTGGCGTACTCCCACTCGTAGAGCGCCTTGGCCTCGTCCAGGCCCTCGTAGCACTGGAGGCGGATCAGCTCCCGCCCCAGCGCGGTGGCCATGGCCCGGCCCAGCTCCGTCTTGCCCACGCCGGCCGGGCCCTCCACCAGCACCGGCTTCTGCATCCGGTCCGCCAGGAAGATGCTGGTGGCGATCTCGCGGGACGCCAGGTAGCCCACCTGCTCCAGGGCGCTGGCGGCGTCATCCGCCGAGGCGAAGGCGCGAGCGGTCACTGTGGCAAGGTACTTCATTCGCGGTCCGTCGACCGCGGCAAAAATACCAGTGCGGGCTTGAACTGTTGTGTCGGACGCCGCGGATTGGCGCACTGCGCCATACACAACATCTTGAAACCACGGGGGTCGATCAGACCCGGTATCACCCTCCCGTCAGGCACGAGGGCTGCACTGCGTCCATGCCAGAGCAAGAGGAGAAGGCACGGTCATGGGCGCGGTGGTCAAGACGATGATGTTGGTGGCGGTGGCGGTTCTTCCGGGCGGGTTCGTCGCGCTGTTTGCCTATGTCACCGGGCGGGCCCTGGTGCAGTCCTGGC
>DATBSS010000341.1:0-32259 GCA_036559665.1 Myxococcaceae bacterium | reverse complement strand
CTCGACGTGCTGTTCGTGGTCTCCAACACCACCACCATGGAGCGCTCCCAGCAGCGGCTGCAGTCCGCCATTCCGGGCTTCATCGCCAAGGCGCGCGCCGCGGGCGTGGACGTGCGCGCCGGCGTCACCACCACCGGCCTGGTGCCCCGGAGCCCGGTGTGCCCCGGCGGCGCGCAGGGAGGCGAGGCGGGCCGGCTGTTCCCGGTGGACCACTCAGCGCCGCGGCTCACCTCCAGCGCCGACGCCGCCGCGGTCGGAGATCTCCAGCGGGAGATCGGGGTGGGCCTCTGCCACAACCTGGTGCAGGGCTTGGAGGCGATGCGCTCGGCGCTCTCCTCCCCACTGGTGAACGGCGCGGATGACCCGCGCACGCCGGCGCCCCAGGACGGCAACCTGGGGCTGGTGCGCGACACGGCGCGGATGGCGGTGGTCTTCGTCTCGGACGAGGACGACCACTCCGGCTTCGACCCGGAGAGCTACGTCCAGTTCCTGCGGGCGTTCAAGGGTCCGGACATGGCGCAGCGCACGCAGGCCTTCGCCATCGTCCCGGTGAGCAGCGCCTGCACCACCGCGGGGCCGCCGGGGCAGCGCTTCGCCGAGGTGGCCAGGCAGACCGGCGGGTCCACGTACGACGTGTGCAGCGGGGACTACCTGCCGCTCCTGGACGGGCTGGCGGTGCGAGCGGCCGGGGCGCAACGCGAGTTCCGCCTCACCGACCCCGCCACCGGGCCGGGAGAGATGACGGTGACGGTGGATGGGGTGGCCTCCACCGCGTGGAGGTTCGACGCCGCGGCGAACGAGGTGGTGTTCGACGCCGGGGCCGTGCCGCGCTCCGGCCAGGCGGTGGCGGTCCGCTACCGGAGCGTGTGCGGACCCTGAGGTGAAGTGGAGGGCTTGCGGGGCCGCCTCATCGCGATCATCGCCAGCGCGAGGATGATGACGCCGGACTGGCTGAAGCTGGGGCAGACGCAGCCTTGCGGGGGCGGGGAGATGACTCCGGCATCCGGCTCCTCCCCACCTGAGTCGCCGTCCGGAGGCCCCGGGTTGCAGCCGGGGATGGGCGGGCTCTCCTCGCAGGTCAGATCCAGTGTCGCCCTGTCCACCATCACCGGGCCGGACGGGTTCAGGAACGTGAGGACGACGTCCAGCGTTCCGCCATCGATGCTGAGCCCGCCGTCAGCATCCAGCCCGGCGTCGCCAGCCAGCGAGAAGCCATTGAAAACGGAGCCCGGCAGCGCGTCGGGATGACATGGAAAGAAGAGGTACTCGCCCGGCGTGACGCCGTAGGCGAGCGTCTTCCCGGTCGCCGCGTCCGTGATCCAGAGGAACGTGTCCCCGCTGTCCCTGGACCAGAGGAGGAAGATCCTGCCCCAACCGAACGCCGGACAGTCATTCGGGCAGGCCCCGGAGTCCCCTTGGGTCCGGTAGGGACCGCGCACGGCGGAGAACAGAAGCAGACCCGGCACCGTGGTGGCTGGACCGGTGGAGAACCGACCCAGGACGTTGGGCCCGTTCTGGTCTTCCCAGCTCAGCGCGTAGGAGGCATCCGGAGTGAGCGGCGAGGACGGCACCACGGTCATACGGTCTTCGTAGGGATTGTTCGGATACGGGACCCGCGAGTGGGTGGACGGGATGGCCTGGAGTCCCCCGTCCGCCAGAACCTCCGAGAGCACCGGCATCCCGGCGGCGAGCGGCGACGCGATCAAGAGGACGGGCTGCTGCCAGGTGACGTCCGCCGCGCCGTCACCCGGGACGAGCATCCTCGGAGGCCCGACGAAGGCGCACGGCCAGGCGATCGACGGAACGAGCGCAGCGACGGCGGCGATGGCTGGGAAGCTCCAGCGCCGGGTTGCAGCGTTCATGACGGGCGGTACTGCTTGCGGAGCGCGCGCTTGTCGAACTTTCCGGCGGAGGTGCGCGGGAGCGACTCCACCACCTCCACGCGATCCGGCGCCCAGAACTTCGGGAGCTTCTCGCACACGAAGGCCCGCAGCTCGTCGGCGGAGGCGGACTGGCCAGTCTTGAAGGCCACCACCGCGAGCGGACGCTCGCTCCACTTCGGATCCGGGACGCCGATCACCGCCGCCTCGCGCACGGCCGGGTGGCCCATGAGGTAGTTCTCCAGCAACTGGGAGGCGATCCACTCGCCGCCGGACTTGATCAGGTCTGCGGTCCGGTCCACGAGCTGCACGAAGCCGCGCGCGTCCAGGGTGGCCACGTCGCCGGTGCAGAAGAAGCCGTCCTGGGTCCAGCGCTCCGGGACATCGCAGTTGCTGTAGCTGCCGGTCACCCACGGCCCGCGCACCTGCACCTCGCCGCTGGTCTTCCCGTCGCGCGGGACGTCGCCCTGGTCGTTGCGCACCCGCAACTCCACCAGCGGCACCGGGACGCCCTGCTTGGCGCGGACCTGGTAACGCTCGTCATCGCTCCAGCCAGCGGCCTCGGGCGGGAGGCGGGAGACGGTGCCGATGGGCGAGGTCTCCGTCATCCCCCAGGCGTGGATGAGCGTGAGGCCCAGGCGGTCGAAATCGCGGATCAGCTTCTCTGGCGCCGCCGAGCCTCCCACGATCATCCGCACCCCCGGCTGCAGCTTGCGCGGCTGGGCCTCCAGCGCGTCGCGGATACCCAGCCAGATGGTCGGCACGCCGGCGGCGACGGTGACGCGCTCCTGCTCCATCAGCTCCAGGAGGCTGGGAGGATCCAGGTGCGGGCCGGGAAAGACGATCCGCGCGCCGACCATGGCCGCGATGTACGGCAGGCCCCACGCGTTGACGTGGAACATGGGGACCACCGGGAGCAGCGTGTCGGTCCGGGAGAGGTCCAGGCAGTCGCGCATCGCCGACACCAGGGTGTGCAGCACGGTGGAGCGGTGCGTGTAGACCACCCCCTTCGGCTTCCCGGTGGTGCCGCTGCTGTAGCAGCTCCCCAGGGGCTGAGATTCTTCGAGCGCCGGGAGCGCGACGTCGGGCGCGGCCGCGAGGAACCCTTCGTAGTCCTCCATTCCCTCGGTGGGCTTGGTGGCGCCGGCCACCAGCACGCGCTCGAAGCAACCGGCGATGGCGCGGAATTTGGCCAGCAGCGGGAGGAGCACCTCGTCGACGATGAGGATCCGGTCCTTCGCGTCCGCGGCGATGTAGCCGATCTCCTCGGGCGCGAGGCGGAGGTTGAGCGTGTGGATGACCCCACCCGCGAGCGGGACGCCGAAGTAGGCCTCCAGGTGCTCGGCGTGGTTCCACATCAGCGTCGCCACCCGGTCGCCGGGTTTGATCCCGGCGTGGACGAGCGCCTGGGCCAGGCGCCGCGCCCGCTCCAACACCGCGCCGTAGGTCGTGCGGTCGAGCGATTTGTCCGGCCGCCGGGAGACGACCTCCACGTGGGACATCAAGCTGCCCGCGCGCTGCGCGATCGCCTCGATCGTCAGCGGCAGGTCCATCATCGTTCCGCCCTGCATGGTGCGTCCCCCGGGTCGAGCGTTGCGGGACGCAGTCTACAACCGGCAATCGCAGCGTCAGGCGGACCAGTGCCCGGTGCGGCGGACCCGACCCCAGAGCGCGTCCTTCTCCGCCGGGGTCAGGGACTCGAGCTTCTTCGGGATGTCGTCCTTGGGCAGGCCGTCGCGCTTGAGCAGGATGGCCAGCTCCAGCTCGCCGGTGGGCACCAGCGCGGCCCCGCAGTTGCGGCAGAACTTTCCGGGGCCGCTCGCCGCGCACCAGTAGCAGGTGAGGACGGGCTCCGCCTGCTTCCCGCAGTTGGTGCACAGGTGCCCGCTCTTGTAGTCCTTGGGCTGCTTCGCGCCGCAGTGCACGCAGTGCACCACGTCCGCGCCATCCACGCGGACCTGCGACGGCTTGGCGGACGGCTTGTCCCCGCCGCCACCGGAGAGCGCCCACTCCATGACCTGGTCGGCCGCCTTCGCCGGCATCCCGGTCAGCTGGTGGAGCGTCTTCGCATCTCCCACCGTGGCGAAGTCCTCGCGGGCGTTCACGCCGGCGGCCTTCAGCTTCTTGAGATGGGCGGCGGTGACACCCTTCGACTTGAGGATGTTCTTCTCGAGCGTCGTAAAGGCCTTGGGCATCGTGACCCGAGTATACCTATCGGGTGTCGATGGAATCGGCGATGTGCGAGCAGTGTGGCGTCCGTCAACCAGGTGACTGGAAGGCCGGCGAGCGGTGCATCGCGTGCGGCGGAGCGGTGCGCGCGGAACAGCGGTGCGCCGGGTGTTCCCGATGGACGCCGCGCGCGAAGTTCTGCCGGCACTGCGGCGCGGAGCTGCTCCCGCCCGAGCTGTATGGGGCGGCGCGGATGCTGCTCGGCGCGGGCGTGGACCGCTTCAGCCTCGCGGGACGCACCCTGGCGCTCGACCCCGGGCAGCGGGACACGTTGGGCGCGCAGTACGCGACGCAGGCCGCGCGCGCGGCGTGGCTGGTGGAGGAGGTGCGCTTCTGCGAGCGCTTCCTGCTCCAGCACGGCTACTGGGAGCGGCTGGACGACGAGCTGACCTCCATGCTCCCGGCGTCGTCGCCCGACGCCATCGGCCGGCTCCCGCCCGCCGCGGGGCTGGACCTGGAGGAGCTCTTCGAGCATTCGACCCTCCACGGCACCCGCGTGCTGGCCGCGCTGGCCTTGCTGCGAACAGGGAAGGTGCGCCGGCCGGTGCTCGAGCTGGCCAGGTACACGGTGGAGTGCGGAGACCCGCGCCTCGAGCTGGAGGCGGTGCTGGCGCTGTCCTCGTGGCGGTCCTGGACGGAGGAGTGGCCCGAGTGGCGGCTGCTCCGGCGCCGCTCCGAGGTCGCGTCGAAGGCGCTGGGAGAGGCCACGTTGCGGCCGTGGGCGGCGATCGCGGTGGCGCTCCCACTGTGGCGAGGCCAGAGCGCCTTTGAACAGGATTACCGCGCCAGGCTGGAGGCGCTGGGAGATCCGCTCCGGGAGGCGCTCACCGCTCCTGATCCGCGCCTCCGCTTCGACGCCGCGCTGGCCCTGGGTGACGTGCCGGGGCTGGAGGCCGCGCTCGACGCCGCTCCCGCATCCGGCGATGCGGGGACCAGTGACCAGGACGCCGAGCGACGGGCCCTCGCACGCCGGCGCCTTGCCGAGCTGCACGCACCCCGGGTGGTCCGGGAGCTCCGCGACGTCGAGGAGGAGGGTCTCCGGGACGTACTTCGGGGATTGTCCGTGCCGTTCCCGCTCCCCATCGCCGACGCGCTGCTGGAGCGCGCGCTGCGTAGCGACGCTCGGTTTCGCCGGGACGCCCTGGCGAAGCTGCGCGAGGAGCGGTTCTGGGAGCTCCCGCTCGAGAGCCGGATCGCCCTGGGCCAGGCCATCGCCCGCGAGGCGGACCGCCTCCGCGCGCCGGAGCTGATGGAATTCCTTACCTGGGCCACCACTCCGGAGACGCAGGAGTACGGCGTGCCGGTGGAGTTGGTGCCGGAGGGCGCTGGACCCATCCAGGCGGCGGCCACCGCTGCACTGGGGCGCGCGCCGGTCGAGGAGCGCAAGGCCATTCTCCGCGACGCGGACTTCGATCGCTGGGTGTCGACCTCCCCGCCGGAGGATGGCCGTTCGCTCGATGGATGGACGGGAGATCCGGAGGTGGCGGTGGAGTTGTTCGAGCAACTGCTCTCGGCCCACGCGCGGCTCAACAGCTGGGACAAACCGTTGCGCCCGCGCGCGATGGATCTGCTGGTGGGCCTGTGGGACCGGAGCGACCGCAAGGCCGAGCTCGCCCCGTCGCTCAACAAGGCGTTGGGCCACAACCGCGGCATCACCCACCGCGAGGACATCAACGCCGCGTTCTGGCGCCGGTTCCGGGAACGACCGGAGGAGCGCGGGGTGCTGATGGTGGCGGCGGAGTCCTGGAGGCAGGACCTGTACGAGCTCCGGGACAAGGAGGCGCCGGAGATCTCCCTGGATGGTGGAGACCCGGTGGCGTTCTTCCGGCTCTACGCGTCGGTCGATCCGAACGCGCGGGCCGTGCTTCACGACGCGCTGGAGAAGCGGCGCGGTGAGGAGCGGTTGCTTGAGCTGGTGGACGCGGTGTTCGACCTCGCGGACGCGCAGGTCGCGCGCCGGCCGTTCGACATGATGCTGGTGGTGGCGCCGCTCTGCAGCGCGGTCGCCAACGCGTATCGCTCCGACGAGCGCACGGATCGCCATGCCGCCGCCGCGGTCCGTCTCCAGGAGCGGTGGGCGACGTTTTCGCGGGCGCTGGAGGCGATGAAGTACGGGCCGGATTCGGAGCCGTCGCCACGGCACCTGTTCGAACAGGCGGAGGTGGAGCTCCGCCTCATCGCCGAGGAGCAGGAGCGGTCGCGGCCGCCGCCGCCGAAGCCGCGACCGGTGCCTCCGACGAAGGAGCGTGGGGCAGCGCCTACGGCGTCCGAACAGGTCGCGGTGACCGTTGCTTCGGCTCCGGCGCCCACGCCGGTCGCGGTGACCGCTGTTTCGGATCCCGCGCTCGCGCCGGTTGCAGCGCCCGTTGTTTCGGCTCCGACGCCTTATCCGGTTCCGGTGTCGGTCGCGGCGCAGGCCACGCGCGTTCGCCTTATCCCTGCGATCGAGCTACTCCCGATCGATCGCGAGGCCCTCGCCGCGCCACCCATCTCGACGCTCCTCGACTATGTGGAGCTGATGAAGCAGATGTCGGGCGGCAATCCGCTGGAGGTGTTCGCCCAGGCGGGCCTGGACATCGCCGCGTGGACGCGCACTTGCAACGAGTGGGGCACGGTGATGATGCGCCGGCCCGACGCCGCGATGCGCTTCGCCACCCTGCTTCAGGCGGTCTGGGCGCCGCGCTGACGCTGCTCGTCCAGCCGGCCCAGCAATGAGAGCAGCCCGTCGAGGATGGTGAACGGGTGCGGCGGGCAGCCGGGGACGTAGAGGTCCACCGGCACCACCGAGTCCGCCCCGTTGCTCTGTTCCGGGTGCCCGATGTACGGCCCTCCGGAGATCGCGCAGGCGCCGACCGCGATGACGATCTTCGGCGCCGGCACCGCGTCGTACGTCTTCTTCAGCGCCAGCTTCATGTTCTCCGTCACCGGTCCGGTGATGAGCAACCCATCCGCGTGCCGCGGCGACGCCACCATCTGGATCCCGAACCGCGCCAGGTCGAACACCACCGTCCCCAGCACGTTCACGTCCGCCTCGCACCCATTGCACCCGCCCGCGCTCACCTGCCGCAGCTTGAGCGACCGCCCGAACATCGCCCGCAGCCGTCCCTCCAGCGCCGCCGCGCGGGTCGCCGCCTGCCCGCTCCGGAGGATCAGGTCCGCCCGCTGCCGCGCCGCCAGCCGGTACTCGCTGGTGAAGTCGATGGCGCCCTCGGGGCAGGCGCGCACGCAGTCCGTGCAGAACAGGCAGCGCCCCAGGTCCACGCTCAGCTCGCCGGGCTTCGCGGTGATGGCGTCCGTCGGGCACGCCTCGGCGCACTTCTGGCATCCGTCGGGACACTTCTCCGGCGAGAGCGACGGGGCGCCGCGGAACCGGTCCGGCAGCGCGGGCGCGTCCACCGGGTAGCCCGACGTCCGCTGCCCCTGGCGCATCCGTTCGAGGAGGATCTTCAGCATCGCGCCCTCACAGGTCGTGCCCGCAGTACGAGAGGTTGAAGCTCTTGTTGCAGAGCGGGAAGTCGGAGATCTGCTGGTCGCGCAGTGCCATCGCCAGCCCGGTCCAGTTGTGGAAGGACGGGTCCACGACCTTGTAGGCGCGGAACCGGCCGCGCTCGTCGGTGATCGCCACGTGGCAGATCTCCCCGCGCCAGCCTTCCACCAGGGAAGCGGCCATCCGCCCCGGCCGAGGCTCGCCGCACTTCGCGCTCACCGCGCCGCCCGGGAGCTGGGAGAGCTGCTCGGTGATGAACGCCACCGATCGCTGGATCTCCATCCACCGCACGTACGCCCGCGCGAACACGTCCCCGGTGGGCCAGGTGGAGATGGGGATGTGCGCGAACTGGTAGAGCCCGGACGGGTGGTTCTTGCGCGCGTCCCTTCGCAGCCCGCTCGCGCGCGCCGCCACGCCCACCAGCCCCAGCTCGCGCGCCGTGCTCTCCGGCACCGCGCCCGTCTCCTCGAAGCGGGCCTGCACGGACGCCGTCGTCCACAACAGCCCCGCCGCGCCCTCCACGTCGCGCGCCGCCGCCTCCAGCCGCTTCTTCATCTCCACCACGCGCGCCGCGTCCACGTCGAACCCCACGCCCCCCGGCCGGACCATCCCTCGGCCGAAGCGGCTCCCGCAGAGCAGCGCGGTGAGGTTGAGGAAGTCACCGCGGAGCCGGCCGCAGTACGCCGCCGTGGGGAGGAAGCCCACGTCCCCGGCGAGCGCGCCCAGGTCTCCGGTGTGATTCGCCAGCCGTTCCAACTCCAGCGCCACCGCCCGCAGCGCCTGCGCCCGCGCCGGGGCTCGGCACCCGGCCAGCCCCTCCAGCACCTGGCAGTACGCGGTGGCGTGGCCGATGGTGGTGTCGCCGGCCAGCGTCTCCATGAGGTGGATGGTCCGCTTGTCCGGCCCGCCGCGGAGCGCCCGCTCCACGCCGCGGTGCTGGTAGCCGAGGGAGATCTCGAGGTGCATCACCTGCTCGCCGTGGCACTGGAAGCGGAAGTGGCCGGGTTCGATGACTCCCGCGTGCACCGGCCCCACCGCCACCTCGTGCACCTCCTCGCCCTCCACCCGGTAGAAGTCCGTGCCGTCGATCCGCCGCACCGGCTTGAGCCAGGGGTGGCCCTCGGGGCGGAGGCCGCACTGCTCGGCGATCTCCCGCTCGAAGAGGTGCACCTCCGGGCAGCGCGGCGTCATCGAAGGGAAGGCGTCCCCTTCCACCTTCGCGCTCGCCGCCGCCAGCAATCCCTCCTCGTCCTGCGCGAGCACTGCGTACAGGCGCGTCCCCTGCTCCTCCGGCGCGCCGAAGAGCGCCGCCACCCGCCATCCCCGGCCGGGCACCGACTCCACCGCCTGCGCGAAGTCCGCGAGCGGCATATCCGGGAGGCGGGAGACCTCCGACGCGCGCCCGTTGTGGATGGACAGGAGCTCCGCCGTCATGAGCGCGGCTCCAGGGCGCTCGCGGCCTCGGTGAGCAGCGCGTGCAGCGGCGGCGGGATGTAGAGGCCCAGCAGCAGCACCAGGCCGAGGAGCACCATCGGCGGCCCGACGGTGAGCGCGGTGTCGCGGAAGCCGGTGGGCTGGCGGTCGGCGGGCGGCTCGCCCTGGACGATGTGCAACACGTTGGCGCCCATTCCCAGGAACACCACCGTGAGCGCCACCAGGAAGCCCGCCGCCACCCACCCGTGGTCGCCGCGCATCGCCGCCCGGAGGATGGTGAATTCGCTGACGAAGAGGCCGAATGGCGGCGCCCCGGTGATGGCGAAGAAGCCGGCCAGGAAGAGCGCCCCGGAAGCCGGCACGCGGCGGAGCGCGCCGCTCACCTCGCCGGTGAGCTTGCTGTTGAACGCGCGGTGGATGTTCCCCGCGGAGAGGAAGAGCACGCCCTTGGTGAGCCCGTTGTTGAGCAGGTGAAGCAGCGCGCCGAACATCGCCCCGCCGCCGACGCCCACGCCCAGCACCAGGATGCCCATGTGCTCCACGCTGGAGTACGCCAGCAGTCGCTTGTAGTCGCGCTGGCGCGCCATGAACGCCCCGGCCACCAGCATCGAGAGCAGGCCGGCGGCGATCATGATCTGCCGCGCGAAGTCCGCCTGCCCCGCCGCCTGGAGGATCTGGAAGAAGCGCAGCACCGCCAGGAACGAGCACCCGGTGAGCCCACCCGCCAGCAGCGTCCCCACCAGGCCCGGCGCCTCGCCGTAGGCGTCCGGCTTCCAGGTGTGCATCGGCGCCAGGCCCATCTTGGTGCCGTAGCCCACGAACAAGAAGATGAAGGCGGCGTGCAGCCACGCCGGTGAGAGTCGGGATGCGCCGCGCACCAGGTCCTCCACCAGCAGCGACGAGCCCAGCCCGCCGTGCACCGCCGAGTAGGCGAGGAAGAACGACCCCAGCAGCGCCAGCGCGATCCCCACCGACCCGATGAGCAGGTACTTCCAGGTCGCCTCCAGCGAGCGCGGGTTGCGGTTGAAGTAGATGGTGGGCGCGGAGGCGAGCACGGAGGCCTCCACCGCGACCCAGAGCAGGCCCAGGTGATGCGCCTGCGCCACCAGCGCGGAGGTGCCCAGGAACGCCAGCAGGCAGCCACACAGCGCGCGGTTCTCCCGCGACGCGCGGAGCCGGAGGTAGGACGGCGCGTAGAGCGCGCTGACGAAGAAGAGGACGTCCAGCAGGAGGAGCAGCACCTTCCCCAGCGCGTCGAGTTGCATCCACCCGGAGAGCGCGGCGACGTCGGAGCGCGGGAGGGCGGCGGCGGTGAGCGCCAGGCGGACGGCGCCTCCCAGCGGCAGGAGCCACGGGCGCCACCGCTCCGAGGGCAGGAGGAAGGCGACCGCCGAGAGGGCGAGCGGCACCAGCACCAGCGCGAGCGCGAGCGCCATCCGCTACTCCTCCTTCAGCGCGGTGAGCCGCGCGGTGTCCAGCGAGGAGAACTCGCGGTTGATGTGGTTGATGATGATCCCCATCACGAAGATCGCCACCAGGAGGTCCAGCAGCGCGCCCAGCTCCACCAGGAAGGGCATGGCCTCCACCAGCAGCATCCCCATGATGAACACGCCGTTCTCCAGGACGAGGTAGCCGGTCACCTGGGTGATCGCCTTGCGCCGGGTGGTGAGCAGCAGGAACCCGGTGAGCACGGTGGAGAGGGAGGCGGAGACCAGGAGCGATCCTACGTGCTGTGGCGCCAGCGGCAGCGTGCGCGCGAACAGCAGCGCGGCGCCGGTGCCAACGCCCCCCAGCAGCAGCGACGGGATGAAGCCCACCAGCGGCTCCACCTCGCGGCGGATGGCGGCGTCGCGCATGGCGCGGTTGAGCATCCCGGGGATGAGGACGGCCTTGAGTCCCACGGTGACGGCGGCGATCAGCAGGGTGTGCCAGCTCAGCTCGCCGGGGACGGCGATCAGGAGCGCCCCCAGCGCGGCGCCCTGGGCGGCGGTGCCGTTGATCACCGTGCGCAGGCGGCTGGTCCCCAGGAGCGCGAAGTTGAGCAGGAGGATGACGACGAGGAGCGGGTCGGCGGCGCGGCTCATGGGCTCACCTGGCGACGAGGACGACGGCGAAGGCGGAGAGGAGGCAGGCGGCGACCAGCAGGCTGGGCACCTGCGCCAGGCGGAGGCGGGCCATCACCGACTCGACCACGCCGATGGCGACGGCGATGGCGAGTTGCGCGCCGAGGAAGACGGCCCAGCCCAGGAGCAGACCGCCGGCGCCGATCGGCGCGACCAGGTGGGCCACCAGCGCGCCGAGGACGAACAGCTTCGCCGCCGCGCCGGAGAGGATCATGCCCAGCGCCGGGCCGCCGTGATCCAGCACCATCACCTCGTGGATCATGGTGAGCTCCAGGTGGGTGGTCGGGTCGTCCACCGGGATGCGGCTGTTCTCCGCCAGCAGCACCACGAACAGCGCCGCCACCACCAGCACCAGCGAGGCGCCGCTCGTCTTCCACTGGGCGGCAAGCCCGGGGCCCAGCATGTCGGAGAGCGAAAGGGAGCCGGAGAAGCGCGCCAGGACCAGGAGGCTCAGGAACAACGCCGGCTCGGCGAGCGCGGACCAGGTGGCCTCGCGCGCCGCGCCCATCCCTTCGAACGCGGAGCCGGTGTCCATGGCCGCCGCGATGGTGAAGAAGCGGCCCAGCGCCAGCAGGTAGGCGAAGAGGAACACGTCCCCTTCGAAGGCGAAGGCCGCGCGCCCGCCCATGGGCACCAGCAGGGCCGCGAGCGCGGCGGTGCCCAGGCCCACCACCGGGCCCGCGCGGAAGACCCAGGTGGTGGTGCGGCTGAACACGGAGCCCTTGCGGAACAGCTTGAGCAGGTCGTGGTACGGCTGGAGGAGCGGCGCGCCGCGGCGGCCGGCGAAGCGGGCCTTCACGCGAGTGATGACGCCCAGCAGGAACGGGGAGAGCAGCAGCGCGGCGGCGAGGTTGAGCGCGCTCATGGCTGGATCCACTGGCGGATCGAGAGCCACCCCAGCGCCAGCACCACCGTCGCCAGGATGTAGACCACGTAGACGGGGAGCAGGCCCTGCTGCATCCAGCGGATGCGAGAGACGCGCTCCGCGCCGGAGGCGAGGAACGGGCGGTAGGCCCGGCGCGTGACGGGGTCCTCGGACTCGGTGGAGAAGCGTGCCGGCGCCGGGAAGGGGCGGCCGGCGAGCGACGGGCGGTGCGTGCTCGGGCGCAGCCACGGGGGGAGGAGGCGGGAGAGGAGGTGTTCGGAGAAGGAGCGCGCGGTGTACTGCATGCGCGGGGTGGGCTCCGCGTAGCCGCAGTCCCAGGTGCCCACCAGCTGTGGGGCGCCACGTGCCAGCACACGCAGGAGCAGCCAGAGCAGGGCGACCGTCAGCCAGATCGCGAGCGCCGCGCCGCCCACGGCGTGCAATCCGGCCGGGGGCTCCGCAGTGGCAAGCTCCGGGCCCAACACCTGCGCCGCCGCGGGCCACAGCGCGCGCGCCACGGTCCCCGGACCGATCCCACCGAGGACCAGCGCGGCGGTGAGCGCGACCATGGGCCACGTCATCCAGTTCGACGGCTCCGTGGCCCGGCTCGCCTCGGCGCTGCGCGGTTCGCCCAGGAAGGCAATGCCGGCGAGGCGGAGGAAGGTGAGCGCCGCCAGCCCGCCCACCAGCGCCAGCGCGCCGATGCCGAGCGCAGCCGCGGCTCCCGTCCAGCCGGGCGCGGCGAGGGCCACCTTTCCGAGGCCGAGGTAGAGGAGGAGCTCGCCGGTGAAGCCGTTCAGCGGCGGGAGCGCGGAGAGCGCCGCCGCGCCGAGGAGCGCCATCATGCCGGTGGCCGGCATGCGGCGGAGCAGCCCGCCCATCTTCTCCAGGTCGCGAGTGCCGACCTGGTGCACCACGCCGCCCGCGCAGAGGAACATCAGGCCCTTCATGGCGGCGTGGTTCCAGACGTGGAGGAGCGCGCCGGCCAGCGCCAGCGCCGCGGCCTCCGGGTGGCCGTGCCCGCGCGCCCAGGTGCACAGCCCGAGGCCGATGAGCACGATGCCCACGTTCTCCACCGTGGAGTAGGCGAGCACGCGCTTGAGGTCGCGCTGCTGGAGCGCGAGGAGGATGCCCAGCAGCGCCCCGCCCACGCCCAGCGCCAGGAGCGCGTGGCCCCAGGCCGAGGGCGGTTGGAGCAGCAGTCCCGCGCGAAGCAGTCCATAGAGTCCCAGCTTCACCAGCACGCCGGACATCAGCGCGGAGACGTGCGAGGGCGCGGCGGCATGCGCTTCCGGGAGCCAGACGTGCAGCGGCACGACGCCCGCCTTCACGCCGAAGCCGATGCCCGCCAGGAGCGTGGCGGTGAAGAGGGCTCCGGGAGCGAGGGTGCGCGCGCCGGCGGCGAGTTGGTCGAAGTCCAGTCCGCCCGCGCCGCCGGACGGCTCCAGCATGAGGAAGAACGCCAGCAGGCACGCCACGCCGACGTGAGCGGCGATCAGGTAGACCCAGCCAGCGCGGCGCACGTCCTCCTCGTGGTGGTCGAAGACGACCAGCAGGTACGAGGTGAGCGTCATCGCCTCCCAGGCGACGAGGAACACCAGCGCGCCGCGCGCCACCACCACCACCACCATCGAGGCCAGGAGCGCGTTGAGCGTCGCCCCGGCGATTGCGGGCGAGCCGGGGCCGCGCGCGTGGGCGAGGTAGGCGCGGCCGTAGACGGCGGCCAGGGCGCCCAGCACCAGGAGCGGCGCGAGGAAGAACGCGGAGAGCGGGTCGAGTCCGAGATGAATGGGCCCCAGCGGCGCGGCCCACGGCAACTCCATCGATTCGGGTGGAGCACCGGCGAGAGACCGCACCACCGGGACGAAGCCGAGTGCGCAGGCGATCACCGCGCCGGCCGTGGCGGTGACCTGGGCCGCGGCGGGCGAGCGGGCGGCGGCCAGCGCGAGCGCCAGCGCCGCGGAGCCGAGCAGGAGGAGCAGGCAGAGGGAGAGGAGCAACACGTCAGTCGGGCTTCCTGGCTCGGGCGAAGGCGGCGTCGAGGCGGGCGGCGTGCTGGAGGATCTGCTCCGCCCCGGCGCGGGCGGCGAGGGCCGATCGGAAGCCGCCGTCGTGCAGCGCCGAGGAGAGCTTGGCCAGGAGTTGGAGGTGGCCGCGCACGGTGGTGGAGAGGATGGCGAACAGCGTGTGCACCGGCTGGCCGTCCGGAGCCGCCAGGTCGAGTGGCGTGTCCAGGTAGCAGAGCGTGATGGAGGGGCGGACGCCGGGCACCACCGCCGGGTGGCGTACGTGAGGGATGGCGACGCCGCCGCCGAGGGCGGTGGAGCCGAGGTCCTCGCGGGCGAGCATGATCTCCAGCAGCGTCTCGCGGTCCTCGTCCGGCACGTTCATCCGCGCCATCACCTCCGCCATCACGCTCCGGCGGTCGGCGCCGCGCACTCCGGCGTGGATGCCGCCTTCGCGGAGCGCACCCTCCAGCGAGAGGGCGGCGGTCCCGGCGTCGGTGAACATGTCCACCGCGACCTCGCGGTGGCGCGCGGTCGCCCACTCCAGCAACTCGGCCTGGTGGAAGCGTGGCTGGTCGTTGACCTGCTCGTAGGGGATCTCCCCGGCCTCCACCCACCGGTAGAGCTCTTCCTCCGCGGCCTTCAACAGCCGCGCCGCCTCGCGCACCGTCAACAGCACGGGCCATGGATGTGCAGGGGGTGTGCCAGCGGCCTCGCCGAGGGGAAGAGGATGGCTTGGAGGGTCATCGCGGGTGATGACTGCCGATTCGGCAGTGGCAGCAGTCACCGACGGCGCTCCACCAGGCCCAGCACCACTTCCACCGAGCGGCTGAGGGCGTGTGGGAGGAGCGGCCGGCGAAGGACGCCGACGCCGCGGGTGGACCAGCGCGCGGGCGCGGTGCCGGAGCGAGCGCGGACCACCAGCACCGGGATGCCTGGGCGCAGCTCGTCTACCGCTCGAAGCGCTTGCCCTACGGCGCGCGCGGGCACGGCGGCGCAGACGATGAGCAGAGAGACGGAGACGTGGCGGAGGGCTTCGCGCGCTGCGGCCAACTCGGGGCAGTGGACAAGGAGGAGGTCGGCCCGGCCCTGGAGGTCCAGGGTGAGCTCGTCCAACTCCGGCCCGCCGCGTCCCACGGCGAGCACGGCGCGGGCGGATCTGTGCCGTCGGGGCATGCGCGCCACGTCCGAAGCACGTTCCGGGCCACCAGGCGGCACCAGCAGGGCGGATGGCTCAGCGCAGGGTCAGTGTGCCGAATCGGCACTCACGCCGTATTCGCGCAGCTTGGTGTAGAGCGTCCGCAGGCCGAGGCCGAGGGAGCGGGCCGCCTCGGCGCGCGTGGGATGGCGCTCGATGGCGGCGAGGATGACCTGCCGCTCGGCGTCCGCCAGGCGAGTACCCGGTGGGATGGTCACTGATCCGGGAGGCACTTCAGTCGTGTGGATCCGTGCGGACCGGACGGCCCGGCGGGGAAGTCGGCCAAACAGCTGTTCGCGGAGGCTCTCCGCGTCCAGCACCTCTCCGGAGGCGAGCACGCCGGCGCTCTCGATGGCGTTCTTCAGCTCGCGGACGTTGCCGGGCCAAGGGTAGCCGGTGAGCAACCGCATGCCGTCGCGCGAGACGCCGCGGATGCGGCCGCCGTTGCGGCGGTTGAAGTCGGCCACGAAGGTCTCCACCAACGACGGGATGTCCTCCGGGCGGTCGCGGAGCGGGGGGACGACGATGGTCACCACCTTGAGGCGATAGTAGAGGTCCTCGCGAAAGCGGCCCGCGTCCACGTCCTGCTCGAGGTCGCGGTTGGTGGCGGCGATGACGGCCAGGTCCACGCGGAGCTTGGTAGTGCCACCGACGCGCCGGAACTCGTTGCGCTCGAGGACACGGAGGAGCTTCGCCTGGGTGGCGACGTCCATCTCGCCGATCTCGTCGAGGAACAGGGTGCCGCCGTCGGCCATCTCCAGCAGGCCCGTCTTGCGCTCGTTGGCGCCGGTGAATGCGCCGCGCTCGTGGCCGAAGAGCTCGTTCTCCAGGATGTCGCGGCCGAGGGTGGCGCAGTTGAGGGGGACGAAGAGGTGGTTGCGGCGAGCGCCCCGGTCGTGGAGCGCGCGAGCGACCAGCTCCTTGCCGGTGCCGCTCTCGCCCAGGAGGAGGACGTTGGTCTTGTAACGGCAGATCTTCTCGATGGTGGAGGCAATCTTCCGCATCGAGGAGGAGGCACCCACCAGGCCAGTGAGTGGCGCCGCCGAGGCGGTTCGGGCGGGAGATGCGCGGCGGCCGAGGAGGCGCTTCACGCGGGAGAGGGCCTCTTCGGAGTGGAGCGGCGCGGGGAAGTAGTCGGCGGCGCCGCGCTGCATGGCGTCCACGGCCTCCTGCACGGTGCTGCCGTGGCCGAGAGCGATCACCGGCGCCGGAGAGCCGAGGCTGGCGGCGCGGGCGATCAGCCCGGCGAGCGCGGTGACCCCGAGGCCGCAGGAGACAAAGGCCGCCGCGGGGGTCGACGATTCCAGCGCCCGGTGCGCCTCCGCCTCGGTGGCCACGCGCACGCACCGGAACCCGGCGCCGGAGAGGGCCCCTGCGAGTCCGTCCAGGTTGGCGCCCGGTGGCGCGACGATCAGGCACTCTCTTCCGCTGCGCTCGGTCTTCATGGGTTTGGGGGCTGCCGATTCGGCATGCTGCCACAACGTGGAGCGCTGGGCGCGGGGCCGCAGTCCGGCCGCTCTGCGCCCGACCTACCGGGCGAGCACGCTGCGAGAAACCTGCACCTCGATGAAGGGCTCGCCAGGGACCGAGAGTGGGTGGCCTGGCGCTCGGGCGACGTCTTGCGGGTTTCTAGCGGGTGGGGCCGGCGCCTCGGGCGTTGACCAGCCAGGTATCGATCTCCGCCATGGCCTTCGCCGACATCCGCACGCGCGACGCCTCCACCAGCTTCAGCCCACCGGCGCGGTCAACGCCGGACGTCCACAGCGCCTTGCCCAGCGCCAGCAGGACCGGCGTGCGGAGCGGCGGGTCGCCCGGCTGCTTCTCCACGATCTCTTGCGCCTGCTGAAGCGGAGAGATCGCGCCCCGCGCGTCGCCCAGGCCCAGTCTCGCCTCCCCTATCACCAGCAGTGGTGAGGCCGTCCAGGGGTGCGTCGGTCCGAACGCCGCCTCGACCACAGGCAGCGCCGCCTCCCCCGCCTTCAGCGCACCCCGGTCATCCCCCAGGAAGTGCAGCGCCCGCCCCAACCCCGCCGCCGCCAGCCCTGTGAACGGGTGCTGCTCCCCGACCGACGCGGCCAGGATGTCGCGCGCATTCGAATACGCGTCGCGCGCCGCCTCCCACCGATCCAGCTTCCCGGAGGTGATGGCGATGCTGTTCCACGTGACCGCGACCTCCGGGTGGCGCTCCCCCAGCACCTTCCGCTCCAGCTCCATCGCCCGCTGGTACGCCCCCAGCGCCTCCTCCAACTGCCCGGCCTCGTCGTACGCCGTCCCCAGGTCCCGCGCGGCCCGCGCCGTCACCGGGTTCTCCGGCCCCAGCGATCGCTCCGCCGCCGCCAGTGCGCGCCGGCACAGCTCGATCGCCTGCCCCGCCTCCCCTTGCTCGCGGCGCAACTCGCACTCGCTCTCGTCCAGCCGCCACGCCAGCAGCGCCGGCGTCCCCGCGCGACGGAGCGCCGCCCGGGCGAACCCCACCCGCCGCAACCCCTCCGCCCGATCTCCCCGCCCCAGCCCGACGGTACGCACCAGTTGCACGGACGCCTCCGCCACCGCCCAGTCCTGCCTCGACGCCGTCCCCTCCTCCACTGCCCGCTCCAGCGCGCGCTCGCCACCCGCCACGTCCCCGGTCCTATCCAGCGCGGCCCCCAGCAGCGCGTGTGCCTCGGCGACGAGCGGCCCGAACCGCGCCTCCTCCGCTCCCTGCGCTGCGCCCCTGCTGACCTTGGCCGCCTCCGCGAACCGCCCGGCCGCCAGCAGCGCCCTCGCCTGCGACACCTGCTCCCGCACGCCCCGGACCCGCGCGCGCATGGCCGGCTCCTGCGGGATCGGCTCCTGCCCACGCAGCGCCTCCGCGTTCGCGCATGGCTCGAGCGCCTGGAGCACGCTCACCGAATCCGCCGCGCGCTGCACCACCTGGCCGTCCGCCGCCAGCAGCACTCCCACCAGCGCGGTGAGATCCGCCTTCCGCCCATCCAGGCACTCCGCCCTCAGCGCCACCGTGCTCGCCGGCTCCACCCGCGCGGCCACGCACGCCCCCCCGCGCGCCTGCGCCCACTGGCGCGCGTAGGCGTCGAGCGCCCGCGCGGTCCCCTCGGCGGCGTCCGCGGCGAAGGACTTCCCCGTGGCGGTAAAAGCAGCGCGGAGCCGATCCCGGACGCTCGAGTCCCAGACACCGGCCAGCTCACGCTCCACCTGATCGCACGCACGCGCCCGCTCGCGGGCGGCCCAGGTGACCGCCGCCGCCAGGGCCGCCGCCGCCAGCACCGCTCCCGAGCCCAGGGCCCAGCGCCGCGCCTTCGCCGCCGGGTCGCGCGCCAGCTCATCCAGCAGTGCGTCGATGGACGGGAAGCGGCCCAGGGGAGCCGCCGACAGCGCGCGCGCCACTGCGCGGCGAACGTGACGGGGCACGCGGTCCGGCAGCGACGGAGGTCCCGCCTCCATCGCCTCCAGGATCTCGTCCGCCGTGTCGCCAAGGTACGGGCGGTGCCCCTGGAGCGCCTCGTACAGCGCCACGGCGAAGGCGAACTGGTCGGCGCGTGCGTCGACCTGGCGCGAGCGTTGCTGCTCGGGCGCCATGTAGCCCACGGTGCCCATGACGGTGTCGGCCCGCGTGATGGCCAGCGAGAGCGGCGACGGCTCGGCGGAGGAAACCGGCAGCTCTACCGAATCGAGGGCGCGCACCAGCCCGAAGTCCATCACCCGCGCCCGCAGGTCCTTCCCCAGAAGCACGTTGGACGGCTTGAAGTCGCGGTGAACGAGCCCGATGGCGTGCGCCGCCGCCAGCCCTCGCCCGGCGTCCGTGAAGACGCGCACCACCTCGCGCCACCCGGGCTCGGACGACATCCACTCCCGCAGCGTGGGCCCCTCCACCAGCTCCATCGCGAGGAAGACCGCCTCGCCGTGGGTGCCCACGTCATGGATGGGGACGACGTTCGGATGGGACAGCCGCGCCATCGCGTGCGCCTCGCGGAGAAAGCGCGCTCGCCACTGCTCGGCACCGGCCCCGGCGCGCCGCGCCACCTTCAGCGCCACCTGGCGATCGAGCTCCGGGTCGTGCGCCGCGTACACGCGCCCCATCCCGCCGCTCCCGACCGGCCGCAGCACGACGTAGCGGCCCACGCGCGTGCCGGGCGCCAGCGCCTCGCCCGCGCCCCTCGCGGCGACGCCGGTGACTGGTGTCGCCCGCGCGACGCCCGTCTCGAAAGTCTCGGTGGCCTCCATCGAAGACCGCCGCCTACCAGCCGATCTGCGTGCCACCCTTCGGATCGCCGCCGCCGCTGTCGGCGTTCGCGAGCTGCCGGCGCTCCTGCCGAGGCTCGAAGCGGTCGGGGGCGCCACCCTGCGGCGGTGGAGCCTGGTGGGGGGCTTGCTCGGCGACGATGTTCCTGAGGAGCCGGACGGTGGCGATCAGCGCGGTGCGAACGGTCATGGCAAATGAACCTCCGTACGAATTGTGGTGAGGAACACGGAGGAGGTTGCGGAGTTGCGGGGTGGCGTGCGCGTGCGCTGCCACCTATGGACTGGGTGTTTACAGTCGCCCTGGAGACCCCCAGGAAGACCAGGGGCTTGCAGGCGACCGAGCGCCGATTGATTTGCTTTCGCGGCCCGGCCTCAGAAGACTGCGAATTCGATGATGGTTCGGCCCGCGGCCGCGTGGATGACTTGCCTGCTCCTGGCGGCCCCGGCGATGGCCCAGGAGAGCCAAACGGACCAGGTGGTCGCGGGCCCGGTCCCCCGGATCGAGAAGATCGACCCGGTCGAGGCGGCGCCGGGCGACGCGGTCAGCGTGACCGTCCAGGTGCCGAATCCGGGCGATCGGGTGAACGTGCAGCTCGTCCTGGACGGGCACCCCGTTCACACCGTTGCCCACGACAACATGACCGAGCACGTCCGGGTCTCCTTCCGGGTACCCGAGCTGTTCGCCGGGAGCTATGCGCTCACCGCCGACGTGGGCTCCTCGCGCACCGCTCCGGTGATGCTCCCGGTTCGGGAGGTCTCGGAGGCCTCGAACGCCATGCGGGTCATGACCCCAGCCGTGGCCGGGGTCCTGGCCCTCGTCGGGTTCCTCCTCTGGCGCAATTCCCGGAAGGCGCTCACCGCGGAGCGCAAGGTGCTGGAGGAGACGCGCACCAAGACGGTAGAGCTGGAGAAGAAGCTGATCGAGGTCCAATCCCAGCCTTCGCCGCCGCCCGTCGCTGCCCACCTGTCGAGCACCTTCCCGGGCCTCACCTCGCACATCTCCGCGCGCGTCCTCACGCCCGCCGCGGGCATCCCGCAGGTCTTCCCCGAAGGCGTCATCCCCGAGCCACCGGAGGAACTGATCAACGCGCTGGCGGCCGGCGAGTGCGTGCTCTACGGAGGCGCCGGCCTGGGCGCGCAGGCCGGGTACCCGACCTGGCCCCAGGTGCTGGCCCGATTGCTGGAGCAGGTCGTCGGGCCGGTGGTCCAGGAGCCCGCCCCGCCACAGGCGAAGATGTCGTCGTACGGGCAGCAGAAGGACACCGTCGCCGCGGAGCTGTGGATGCGCCACCGCCGCGGCCAGTGGTCGGCCGTCGCGGAGTACCTCCGCACGCAGGTGGACCGGGAAGTCCTGCTGAACGCCACCCGCCGCCTCTTCCCGGAACGCCCACTCCCTCACGCGCTGGAGCTTTTGGGCCACCTCCCCTTCGCCGGCGCGATCACCAGCTCCTGGGACGACCTGCTCGCGCGCGCCTTCGAGAGCCGCCACCCGGTGACCGCTTCGCCGCGCGACCCCGAGGGCGCGGTGAAGGCCTTCGGCCAGAACGAGTTCTTCGTCGTCCAGCTCTTCGGCAACCTGGAGCTGGACTCCTTCGTCTTCAGCAACGACGAGTACCGCGCGCTGATGTCCACCAGCCCGCTCTCGCGCTTCGTGGCCTCGGTGGTTGCCGGCCGGACCTTCCTCTTCGTCGGCGCCAGCGTGGACGGCCTGGAGACGGTCTTCTCCGACCTCCGACTCGGCCAGCAAGCGTCCGGCAACCTGACCCAGACCGGCCGTCCCTCCAACAACACCTCCCCGGGCTGGAAGGCCTCCTCACCGCCGCAGACGCAGCAAACCGTCATCCCGCCCGCGCGGCGCCACTTCGCCCTCGTCCCGGACGAGCCGGAGTGGGCGGTGGCGCGCGACGTCTTCCGCATCAAGTACGGCATCGAGTGCCTCACCTACCGCCCCACCCCGGGCCACGGCGAGGTCGCCGAGTTCCTCCACCGCCTCCACCACCGCGTCGCCGCGCAGCACCGCGCCATCACCGACGCCACGCAGGCCCGGGCCACGCGCCTGCGCGCGGTCCGGCTCACCAACATCGGCGCCTTCCCCACCCTCGAGCTGAAGCTCAACGAGGGATGGAACGTCCTGCTCGGCAACAACGGCTGCGGCAAGACGACGCTCCTTCGCGCCATCGCGCTCGGCCTCTGCGGCGACGACCCGAAGGCCGCCCCCGCCGCGCGCTGGCTCCTCACCGCCGGCCAGTCGCAAGGCTCCATCGAGCTGGAGGTGGGCAGCAACGTCTACCGCACCGAGCTGGTCCGCGAGGGCGACCGCGTCCGCGTCATCTCCCGCCTCCTCACGCCGCTCCAGAGCGGAGGCTGGGTGGTCCTCGGCTTCCCTCCGCTGCGCGGCGTCTCCACCCGCGAGCCCAAGGGGCCGCTCGAGTCCGGCGTCGGCGGCCCCACCGTGGACGACCTGCTCCCGCTCCTCCTCGGCGGCGTGGACGACCGGCTGGACAGCGTGAAGCAGTGGATCGTCAACGAATACCTCCGCGCCGGCCGCACGCGCTCCGCCCGCCTGAACGAGTTCTTCGAGCTGCTCCGCGACCTCACCCCCGGCCTGGCTTTCGATTTCGCCGACGTGGACCCGAGCACCTTCCGGGTGATGGTGAAGGTGGAGGGCGGCTCCATCGTCCCGCTGGACAAGCTCAGCCAGGGCATGGCGGCGGTACACGGCTGGGCCGGCACGCTCCTGCAGCGGATGCACGAGATCCGCGACGCGGCGGCCAGGCAAGCGCAGGAGTCCGGCCGCCACGCGCCCCCGCCCGTCACCGAGACCCCGGCGCTGGTCCTGGTGGACGAGGTGGACGCGCACCTCCACCCGGAGTGGCAGCAGAAGCTGGTGGGCCTGGTCCGCAAGCACTTCCCGAACGTGCAGATCGTCGTCACCACCCACTCGCCGCTGATCATCGCGGACATGGAGAAGAAGGAGATCTTCACCGCCGACCGCGACCATGACGGCACGCTGTGCATCCTCCCGGCGGCGCACGAGGTCCGCGGCCGGCGCGCCGACCAGATCCTGATCTCCATGTTCGGCCTGCAGCGGACGCGCGCCGGCACCCGCTTCGTCGAGCTGAGCGAGCGCGCCATCCACGGCCCGCCGCTCTCCGCCGGGGAGGTGGCGGAGCTGGACCGCCTCCGGAAGACCATGGACGTGCACGGCAGCGAGACCGAGCGCCGCGTCTCCGTGGCGGTGAAGCAGGCGCTGGGGCAGCTCAAGGGCGAGACCGGCAACGCGGCGCTGAGGCCGGAGGAGGAAGAGGAGGTGCACCGCCGGCTCTCCAAGCTGTTCGGGGGACCCAGGCGGTGATCCACGTCCCCTTCCCCGAGCCCGCCGGCCCGCTCTGGGCCCGCTGGAAGCAGCGCGCGGACGATGCGCAGCGGGCGCACGAACCGGGCACCGAGCCGATCGGGGACATCTACCGGGCCGTGCGCCGCTGGCTGCTGATCGCCTACTCGAAGAAGTGCGCCTACTGCGAGCGCGCCATCCGCGGCCACTCGGTCCGCGTGGACCACTTCCGCCCCAAGATTGGCATCGTCCGGCGCGACGGCCAGGCGGTGCGCCTGCGCGGCGCGGGGGCCGACGACCATCCCGGCTACCACTTCCTCGCCTACGACTGGCGGAACCTCCTCCCCACCTGCGAGCACTGCAACATCGCCAAGAGCAACCGCTTCCACACCTCCAACGAGTACTGGGCGGAGAAGCCGCACCAGCTGAACACCGAGGAGCCACTGCTGGTCCACCCGTCGCACCGGGACCCTGCCGGGCTACTCCTCTTCACGCGCGACGGCCTGGTCCACTCCGCCACCAAGGACGACCCGAAGGCCGCCTACGTCATCGACACGCTGAAGTTGAACCGGGAGGAGCTCCGCGAGGACCGCGCGGAGGCGTGGAACGACGCCGAGGAGGAGATGGACGCGCTGCTGCTGCGCGTGCGCGATCCGCGGCGCGACCAGGCGGAGCGCTTCGACCAGGCGGTGTCGCGCTACCAGGCCATCAAGGGGGGGAAGGTGGAGTTCTCCGCCGTCAAGCAGTTGGCCGTCCTCCCCGGCGAGCGGGCATTGCAGGACGAGTTCGCGGAGCAGGAGCGGCGCCGGAGCAAGGTGCTGGCCACTCCCTCCCCGCTCACGCCTCGCCCGCCGGCGCCGGCGTGACGGGCCAGTCCGGTCTCACGGGCCCGCGGGTGCGAGCTCCCGCAGGGGGGCGTCCCGGCCGGCGGCGATGAAGGGGGCCCAATGGTAGGGATGGGGCTGCTGGGCGCGCAGCGCGAGCATGGCCTCCCGGAGCGCCGTGACGCGCCCGGGGCCGTCGAGGAGGTTGCGGTAGTAGCGCTCCATCAGCGCGCTGGTCGTCTCGTCGTCGACCTTCCACAGGCTCATCACCACCGTCTCGGCCCCCGCGATGGCGAGCGCGCGGCGCAGGCCGTAGACGCCCTGGCCGAGCTTGACGTCGCCGCGCCCGGTGTCGCAGGCGGAGAGCACGACGAGCTGAGTACCCCACAGGTCGAGGCCCGCCAGCTCGAGCGCCGTCACCAGCGACCCGTCGAGGCGGCGCTCGGGCGTGCCGCCGTCCTGGCTCCCCGGGCTCCGCGCGCCGGAGAGGACCAGGCCTGAGCGGAGCAGCGGATCGGGCAGGCCCGGCGCCGGGATCGCGCCGCCAAGCGGACCGGAGGCGTCCACGCCCCGCGAGCCCTCCGGCGCGGCGGCCTCCTCGAGGAAGAATCCGTGGGTGGCGATGTGGAGGACGCCGGGAGCCTCCAGGTGGAGGAGCCGTTCCTTGGAGGCCTCCGGCCCGACGAAGAGCTGGCTTCCGGGGAACAGCCGCTGGAGGGCCAGGGCCTCCTGGCGCGTGCCGGGCAGCGGCGGCCAGGGCCGGTCCGCCAGGTCACCGCGAGGCGCGGAGAAGAAGCGCTCGACGGAATAGGAGCGCTCCGCCAGCGCCGCCTCCGGGCCGGGAGTGGCCACCGGTGCCGGGGGCCCGGAGGCGAAGTCCGGGTTGGCGAAGATGACGACCGAGCGCGCGGGCGGGACGCCCCCGGAACGAGGCAGCAGGTCCTTCCCGGAGGTCAGGTAGGTGATGTCGAAGGCTTCCACCAGGAAGCGGCGCCCGTCATGGAGGGCGGCGAAGGGGACCAGGGAGAGCTGACCGTCCGGCGCGAGGAAGAGACGGCGAGCGCCCCCCAGGAGCGGCCGGAGGGGGCGAAAGGCCAGCTGGTAGAGCTTCCGGGCGGCGTCCTGGTACGCGGCGTCGCGGCTGGCGAGGGCGTCGTGCAGGCGCGAGGCGGCGGAGTCGATGGGCGCGGCGGGTCCCAGATCGCAGGCGCGGATGCGCCCATCGGGGAAGAGCACCATCGCCTGGTAGCGGAGCTGGCCCGGCACCCCGGATGCCGGCGTGCCGGGTTTGGGGACCAGCGGGCGATCCTCGTAGGCGACGATCTCCACCAGCGCGCCATCCTCCGGGAGGGCGGCGGCGACGCGGTCCACCAGGCTGTCCGGAGACGGCAGCGCCGCCAGCGCCCGCAGGGGCGCCGAGCGCCGGGCGAGCTGCGCCTCGAGGGCGTCGCCCTGGTCGGTGAGCGCTTTCAGCCGCTGCTGGTAGATGGCCGGGGGAACCGCGCCTGCGCCATCGAACGACAGGCTGGCGAGTTGGGTGCGCACGCCGCGCAGGCGCTCGAAGGCGTCGCGGTCCTCGGCGGCCAGGCTGCGGGAGATGGCGCGGGAGGTGCCGGCGATCTCCTCGACGGAGCGGCCCTTGAGGAGCAGCGCCATGGTGAGCGCCAGGTGCGCCGCGCCACGGTCGCGCGGGCGCGCGCGCAGGAGCGCATAGCAGAGCTCCTCTCCGGGGCGGAAGGTCTGCAGCAGGCTCGCCAGGCGTGATTCGGAGAATCCGAGCGACTCCCTTCGCAGGCGCCCCTCGGCGATGGTGAGGGCGCGCATCAACAACGGGGGTGCCTCGGCCGGGCGGTGCTCCGCCAGGCGGAGCCGGGCCAACTCGCCAAGCATGACGCTGAGGTAGGGGCTGTCGCCGCCAAAACCCTCGAGCAGGGCGATCGCCCGCTGATACAGCGCCCCGGACCGGTCGTACGCCCCTTCGTCCCGGTAGAGGTTGGCGAGGGCGAAGAGCGGACCCAGGACGGCGGGGTGGCCCGTGGGCACGGCTTGCTGGAACAGCGCGAGCGCGCGGACCATCAGTGGCTCGGCCCGGCCGAGGAATCCCTGTTGCTGGTAGACGCGGCCGAGGCTCATCAGCGCAACGCCGAGCAGGAGAGGGGACTTGAGCGTGGACGCTTCGAGGATGGCGATCGCGCGCTGGTGCAGCGGCTCGGCCCGGTCGTACTGTTGCTGTGCCACGAAGAGGTTGCCGAGGGCGATCAACCGTTGGGCTACCAGGGGATGGTCCCCGCCGAGGGCCGCCTCGGCCATCGCCACCGCGCGCCGGAGCAGCGGCTCGGCCCGGTCGTACGACCCCTGCGACAGGTAGACGCCCCCGAGCAGGAGGAGCAACGCGGAGACCTGGATGTCGTTGTGCGCCGCTTCCTGGGCCTCGAGCGCGCGCGTCAGGAGCGGCTCGGCGCGCTCGAGCATCCCCGTGTCCATGTAGTGCACCGCCAGGAGCGTGCGCGCCACGGCGACGCCGGGATGGCCGTCGCCGAGGGCCGCCTCCCGGACGTCCAGCGCGCGCTGCAGCAACCGTTCGCCGCGTTCGAGCAACCCCTGGTTCCGGAAGATCGTGGCGAGGGTGATGAGCGCGGTGGAGGCTTCGGGGTGGCCCTTGCCCTGGGGAGCCGCTTCCCAGATGGCCAGCGCGCGCTGGGCGAGTTGCTCGGCCTCGCCGTACTGCCCCTTCGGCCAGGAGAGCCCGGCGAGGCCGTCCAGCGACGCGGCGACGTCGGGGTGGTTCTTGCCCAGCGCCGCTTCCCGGATCGCGAGCGCGCGCAGGTGCAGGGGCTCGGCCCGGTCGAACAGGCCCTTCATCCCGTAGACCTGGGCCAGGTGGTGGAGCGAGGTCGCGACTGCGGGGTGGTCCTTGCCGAACGCCGCCTCCCGGATGGTCAGCCCGCGCTGGAAGAGCGCCTCGGCGCGGGCGAAGTCCCCGTGGTCCAGGTGCAGCTCGCCCGCCAGGTCCAGGCGGCGGGCGACCTCCGGGTGGTTCTCCCCGAGCACGGCCTCGCACAGCGCGAGCGCGCGTTCTCCGTGTGGAATGCCTTCGGCATACCGGCCCGCGTCCAGGAGCTTCTGCGCCTCGTCGAAGACCGCCTGCGCCTCCGCCAACCGCGCGTCCGCTCCGGCATCCTGGGGCCTCGTCCCCGCTGCAGAGCACAGGAAGACCGCTGTCCACGCCCACAGTCGCCGCATGCGAACCATCTTGGAGGCGCTTGGCGCCCCTGGCTACGTCCGGGAGTCGAGCGTGACCGGCGGCGCCGCCGGCCGCGCCAGGTGCACTCCGCCCTTCCTCCGGAAACGGTCCAGCGCCAGGTAGATCACCGGCGTGGTGAATAGCGTCAGCGCCTGGGAGAACAGCAGCCCGCCCACGATGGCGATGCCCACCGGGCGCCGCAGCTCGGAGCCGATGCCGCCGCCCAGCGCGAGCGGGATGGCGCCGAACAGCGCCGCCAGCGTGGTCATCATGATCGGCCGGAAGCGCAGGACGCACGCCTGGTAGATGCTCTCCTCCGGAGAGTGCCCGTGCTCGCGCTCCGCCTCGATGGCGAAGTCGATCATCATGATCGCGTTCTTCTTCACGATGCCGATGAGCAGGATGATTCCGATCAGCGCGATGATGGACAGCTCGGCGCCGAAGAGCAGCAGCGCGCAGAGCGCCCCCACGCCCGCCGAGGGGAGCGTGGAGAGGATGGTCACCGGGTGGATGAGGCTCTCGTAGAGCACGCCCAGCACCACGTAGACCGCCAGCAGCGCGAAGAGGATCAGCATCGGCTCCGACTCGAGCGAGGCCCGGAACGCCTGCGCGGTGCCCACGAACTCCGCCCGCATCGAGGCGGGCATCCCGATCTCCCGCTGCGCCTTCTGGACGGCGTCCACCGCCTGCCCCAGCGCCACCCCGGGCGCGAGGTTGAAGGAGAGCGTGACCGACGGGAACTGGCCCTGGTGCGCCACCGACAGCGGGACCGCGGCGATCTCCCGCGAGGCGATGGAGCGGAGCGGGACCTGGGCGCCATTGGCGGCCCGCACGTGGAGCGAGTCCAGCGCCGAGGGCCCTTGCTGGTACTCCGGCAGCACCTCCATCACCACCCGGTACGGGTTGCGCTGGGTGAAGAAGGTGGCCACCTGGCGCTGGCCAAAGGCGTCGTAGAGCGCGTCGTCCACCTGCGAGGGCTGGATGCCCAGCCTCGACGCGGTGTCGCGGTCCACGTTCACCCGGAGCTGGAGCCCGTTGGTCTGCTGGTCCGTCGCCACGTCGCGCAGCTCCGGCAACTTGCGCAGCCGCTCCAGCACCCGCGGCGCCCACTGCCCCAGCTCCTCCAGGCTGGGCGACTGGAGGGTGTACTGGTACTGCGTCCGGGCGCCGCGCCCGCCGATCCGGACGTCCTGCACCGCCTGGACGAAGAGCTGGATGCCGTTCACCTTCGAGGCGGCCGCGGCGCGGAGCCGGGCGATCACCTGGTCCGCGCTCGCCTTCCGCACGCTCAGGGGCTTGAGCGCGATGAACATCTGCCCGGTGTTCATCCCGCCGCCCCCCCCGCCGCCCGGCCCTCCGCCCGGCCCTCCGCCCGTGAACGACGTCATGTGGTCCACCGCCGGGTCCGCCCTCACCACCTGGCCCAGCGCCTGCTGGCGCTCGTACATGGCCTTGAAGGAGATGTCCTGCGGCGCGTCCGAGGAACCCACCAGGAAGCCCGTGTCCTGCTGCGGGAACAGGCCCTTGGGGACGGTGGCGTAGAGAGAGACCGTCACCACCACGGTGAGCGCGGTGACCGCGCCCATCAGCGCCCGGCGGCGGAGCACCCACCGCAGCGCGCGCGCGTAGCCTTCCTGGAGGGCCGTCACCGCGCGCTCGGCGGCCCGGTCCCATCTCCCGCGCGCGCCCTCCGGCCTCGGCCGCAAGAGCTGGGCGCACATCATGGGCGTCAGCGTGAGCGAGACCAGCGCGGAGATGGCGATCGCCACCGCGAGCGTCACCGCGAACTCGCGGAACATCCGGCCAATGGGCCCGCCCATCAGGAGGATGGGGATGAACACCGCCAGCAGCGAGACGGTGATGGAGACGATGGTGAAGCCGATCTGCTTCGCGCCCTGGAGGGCGGCCTGCCGGGGCGGCGTCCCGCCCTCGACCAGCCGGGCGATGTTCTCCGTCACCACGATGGCGTCGTCCACCACGAAGCCGGTGGCGATGGTGAGCGCCATCAGCGAGAGGTTGTTCACGCTGTAGTCCAGCAGCCACATCGCCCCGAAGGTGCCCAGCAGCGACAGCGGCACCGCGACGCTGGGGATGGCGGTGGCGCGCGCGCTGCGGAGGAAGGCGAACACCACCAGCGTCACCAACACCACCGCCAGCACCAGGGTCAGCTCCACGTCGGCCACCGACCCGCGGATGGTCCCCGCCCGGTCGAACACCACCGCGATCTGGATGGCCGGCGAGACGGACTCCCCCAGCGAAGGAAGCAGCCGCTTGATGCGGTCGATGACCTCGATGATGTTCGCGCCCGGCTGGCGGCGGACCATCATCAGCACCGCGCGCTGGTCGTCCGCCCAGGCGGCCACCCGCTGGTTCTCCACGTCGTCGAACACCCTGGCCACGTCGCCCAGGCGCACCGCCGCGCCGCTCCGGTAGGAGACGATGACCTCCCGGTAGCCGGCGGCGTCCAGGAGCTGGTCGTTGCCCTGCACCACCGCCGCCTGCGCGCCCCCGCCCGCGTTCACGCTCCCCTTGGGCGTGTTCGCCGACGACGCGGCCAGCGCCGCCCGCACGTCCTCCAGCCCCAGCCCGCGCGCCGCCAGCGCCTCCGGGTCCACCTGCACGCGCACCGCGGGGTTCTGCCCGCCCGCCACGAACACCTGCCCCACGCCGGGGACCTGGGACACCTTCTGCGCCAGCACGCTGCTGGCGGCGTCGTAGATCTGCGCCAGCGGCACGGTCTGCGAGGTGAGCGACAGGATGAGGATGGGCGAGTCCGCCGGGTTCACCTTCCGGAACGACGGCCGGTTGGGGAGGTTGGCCGGCAGGTCGCCGCTGGCGGCGTTGATGGCGCCCTGCACGTCGCGGGCGGCGGAGTCCTGGGTGCGGTCCAGGTCGAACTGGAGGGTGATGGAGGTGGAGCCGAGCGAGCTGGAGGAGGTCATCTCCGTCAGCCCGGCGATGCGGCCGAAGCGGCGCTCCAGCGGCGTGGCCACCGCGGAGGCCATGGTCTCCGGGCTGGCGCCGGGCAGCCCGGCGTTGACGTTGATGGTGGGCAGGTCCACCCGCGGCAGCGGAGCTACCGGGAGCTGGGTGTAGGCGGCGGCGCCCGCCATCAGCACCCCCGCCGCCAGCAGCGAGGTGCCCACCGGGCGGCGGATGAAGGGGGCGGAGAGGTTCATCCCGGCGCCGCCTCCTCCCCGCTGGCCTCCGGCTTGCCGGTCCCAGGCCGCGCGCGCAGGTCCTTCACCCACCGCGCCAGCCGCTCCATGTACAGGTAGATGACCGGCGTGGTGTAGAGCGTGAGCACCTGGGAGATCAGCAGCCCGCCCACGATGCTGATCCCCAGCGGGCGGCGCAGCTCCGACCCGGTGCCCTGCCCCAGCGCCAGCGGCACCCCGCCCAGGAGCGCCGCCATGGTGGTCATCATGATCGGCCGGAAGCGCAGCAGGCACGCCTGGCGGATGGACTGGAGCGGCGGCAACCCCTGGTCCCGCTCCGCCTCCAGCGCGAAGTCGATCATCATGATCGCGTTCTTCTTCACGATGCCGATCAAAAGGACGATGCCGATCAGCGCGATCACGCTCATCTCCACCCCGCACACCATCAGCGCCAGGAACGCGCCCACGCCTGCCGAGGGGAGCGTGGAGAGGATGGTCACCGGGTGGATGTAGCTCTCGTAGAGCACGCCCAGGACGATGTAGACGGCGATCAGCGCGGCGAGGATGAGCAGCGGCTGGGTCGCGAGCGACTCCCGGAAGGCCTGCGCGGTGCCCTGGAATTCGGCGTGCAGGCCCGGCGGCGCGCCCAGCTCCGCCTCCACCCGCTTGATGGCGTCCACCGCATCCCCCAGCGAGACGCCGGGCGCGAGGTTGAAGGAGAGCGTGGCGGAGGGGAACTGGCCCTGGTGGTTCACCGCCGGCGCGGAGGGCTTCGTCGAGAAGTGCGCCACCGAGGCGAGCGGGACGGCGTCGCCGGCGGTGGTGCGCACGTAGATCTGCCTCAGCGCCTCCTCGCCCTGCGCGAGCTCCGGCCTCGCCTCCAGGATGACCCGGTACTGGTTGAGCTGGGTGAAGATGGTGGACACCTGGCGCTGGCCGAAGGCGTCGTAGAGGACGTCGTCGATCGCCTGGGTGGACACGCCCAGCCGGGAGGCGGTGTCCCGGTCGATCTCGATGGCCAGCTGCAGGCCGGTGGACTGCGCGTCGCTGGCCACGTCCTGCAGCTCCGGCATGGATCGCCAGCGCTCCAGCACCCGCGGCGCCCACTCCGCCAGCTCGGCCGGGTCGGCGTCCTCCAGCGTGTACTGGAACTGGGTGCGGCTGAGCCGGGTCTCGATCTGGAGATCTTGCACGGGCTGGAGGTAGAGCGAGATGCCCTCCACCTGCGCCACCCTGGGGCGCAGCCGTTCGATGATTTCGGCCGCGCTGGCCTTCCGGTCCGACCGCGGCTTGAGCGAGATGGAGAGCCGGCCGCTGTTGAGCGTGGGGTTGGTCCCGTCCGCGCCGATGAAGGACGCCACCGACTCCACGTCCGGGTCCTGGAGCACCACGTCCACCAGCGCGCGCTGCCGGTCCATCATCCGCGGGAAGGAGACGTCCGCCGGCGCCTCGGAGACGCCCACCAGAAGGCCGGTGTCCTGCTGCGGGAAGAAGCCCTTGGGCACCACCACCGCCAGGAGCACGGTCAGCGCCAGGGTCGAGAGGGTGGCGATGAGCGTGGTCCGCTGGTGCGCCAGCACCCAATCCAGCCCGCGCTCGTAGACCGCCACCATCCGGTCGAAGGCGCCCTCCGACCAGCGGGCGAAGCGGGACGGCTTCTCCTCGGCGTGCGGCTTGAGCAGGTGCCCGCACATCATGGCGGTGAGCGTGAGCGAGAGCACCGCCGAGACGCCGATGGCGATGGCCAGGGTGACCGCGAACTCGCGGAACAGCCGGCCGATGATGCCGCCCATGAACAACAGCGGGATGAGCACCGCCACCAGCGAGACGGTGAGGGAGATGATGGTGAAGCCGATCTGCTTGGAACCCTTGAGGGCGGCCTCGAACGGCGAATCGCCCTTCTCGATGTAGCGGGCGATGTTCTCGATCATCACGATGGCGTCGTCCACCACGAAGCCGGTGGAGATGGTGAGCGCCATCAAGGAGAGGTTGTTCAGGCTGTAGCCGCACAGGTGCATCACCCCGAAGGTGCCCACCAGCGAGAGCGGCACGGCGACGCCGGGGATGATGGTGGCGCGCAGGCTGCGCAGGAAGACGTAGATGACCCCCACCACCAGGAACAGGGTGAGCAGGAGCGTCAGCTGCACGTCCTCCACCGACGCGCGCACCGTCTCCGTGCGGTCGGCGAGGATGGCCACGTCCACGCCCTGGGGCATCGCCGACTTGAGCTGCGGCAGC
>DATBSS010000340.1:0-6063 GCA_036559665.1 Myxococcaceae bacterium | reverse complement strand
CCATGTGCCGCAGCCCCTGCGTCTCGAAGCGGGCCACGGCCCCGGGCACCGTGCGCTGGTCCTTGTTCCAGGCCTCCACGCCCCGCTTCGCGTTCCGCGCGGCGTAGCAGCCCTCGTCGCCCACCCGGGGGGAGATCTCCTGGGTGACGCCGTTGAAATCCGACCCGAACGCGACGGTCAGGCCCTGCGTCTTGGCGTAGGACACCAACTGCGCGTACGACTTCGAAGAGCCGGGGCAGTCGTTGGCCACGCCGCTCGCCGGGTCCGTGGCGGTATGGGTGGGCCCGGTGCGGATGCCCACCATCCCTCCCACGGCCTTGATCTTGGCGATCTGGTCGTCGGTGGTGAGGAACTCCTTCAGCAGGTCCCGCTCCGGCTTCTCCAGACGCGCCTGGAAGCGGGAGTGCGATGCGTGGAAGGGGTAGTTCCCGTACTTGGTGGTGACCAGCTTGTAGAGGTCGACGATCGCGCGCTCGGAGTAGTGCGAGACGTCGATGAGCATCCGCCGCTGGACCATGGCGTCGATGAGCTGTTCGCCCTCGCCGGACAGGCCGCGCGAGTTCTTCCCGTTGGCGTCCAGCGCGAACGGGCTGCCGTCGTCCGTGGTGGTCACCCAGGCGAATGGGTTGCTGGTCCGCTGGTGCCACCAGAAGTTCGGACGGTGCGGGGCGGCCCCGGAGAAGCGGTCGTCGCGCTCGTGGACGATCTGCAGCGCCCGCAGGCCCTTCTGGTACATGCGGTCCAGCTGCGCTTTGAAGTCGCCCTCCGAGGGCGGCATCATGTGGCTGCTCTCCGCCGAGAGCACCACGGCCAGCTTCCCCTCGTGGATGATCCGCCGCGCGTGCCAGGGCGTGAGCGCGATCTCCATCCAGTCGTGGCGCTGGTCCAGCGTGTTGAAGGCGTCCAGCTGCCGGTGGAGGTTGCTCATGTCGTCGCAGGCGTACTTGTTGTCGCCCTCGTAGAGCCCGGCGCGCAGCGTGCGGCAGAGCAGCTCGTTGTTCACCGCGGACAGCACCACCAGTTGGAGCCCCTTGCGGTGCGCCTCCAGGAGCCAGTCCGAGTGCGCCTGCTGGTGGGCGATGTCCGAGAAGTGCGGCCAGTTCTTGAGCGAGTCCGCGCCCTCCGCGGAGCCGTTCCCGTGGAGGACGACCTCCTCATCCTCGTCGTGGTGCCAGTTCAGCGGGATGGCATGGAGCTTCTGCTTCTCGATGACCGGGAGCCCCTTCAGCTGGATCGCCAGGGAGACCCCGTCCCGGAGGTCGAGGGGCCGGCAGGACTTCAGCGCTTCGTTCTGCGGCCCATCATGGCTCCCCCGGAGCCAGAGCCCGGCGAAGCCCAGGTCGGCGGCCATGTGGACGTGGAGGTCGGCCAGGCCCTTGATGGGGCCGTAGTTCCACTCGACCGGGACCTCCGTCTTCTGGACCTCGTACTTGAAGGACACCGGCCTGGACTCGATCACCACGGAGAGGATGCGGCCCTCTGCGTCCTTCCGGCTGATGTCGAAGGTGCGGTCGCCCTTCACCTCGACATCGTTGAAGAGCTTGTACTGCTTCCCCGCCTGATCGATGGCGCAGATGGTCACCACGCCGGTGCCCTCCTTGCCGCGGACGATGATCTTCCCGTCGTTGAAGGAGGGGACCAGGCTCACGAAGGTGCGCTTGGTGGGGGCGATGACGGTGCCGTACTCGATCTCCGCTCCCAGGACGCGGGGGCCAATCGTCGGCCACCGGTTCTGGGCGCCGGAGTTCCACCACCCCACCGCGTCCTCCATCGTCTCGTTCACCAGCCGCGTGGCGGAGCACAGCCCGTACTCGAGGGCACCGCCCAGCGGCGTCTTGCACCCCAGCGTCTCGACGGCCTTCCGGTAGGTCGCCCACACGTCGGACGCCACCGTCGCCGCCGAATCACAGCTCCCGGCCCGCGCCGTGGATGGAGCCGCCAGGAGCAGCAGCGACGCAAGGCTGGACGCGGCGAGCCGCGCGCTTCTCGACTTCCATTGCATTGAATCCCCCGGGGGTGAAGGGTGGCCAGCCTATACCGGTGGCGGCGGTTACGAGCGCCCGAGCAGCTTCGCCAGGCCCTTCTTGAGGATGCCCGGCCGCGGCGTCCCCGTCCCGCCCAGCGGTGACGACGCCAGCATCGCCGCCCGCGCGTCGTCCGGCGCGTCGGCGGTGGACATCCGCGCCACCTCGCGGCGGCCGGCCGGCGAGATGGCGGTGAGGCCGAGGGTGCCGTCGGCGGAGAGCGCGAAGTGGAGGGTGACTTCGCCGGCGCGGTCGGCCGGGGCCTCGATGCAGCCCAGGTATTCGTTCTCGTCGGCCCTCGCGCCCGCGCCCTGGAACACCGCGATGCCCACCGACTGCCCCTCGCTCACCGGGAAGGAGACGGTCTTCTCCGCCGGGAGGCGGGTGTTGCGCTCGAAGACGCGCTGCACGCCGCCGCCGCGCTCGCCGATGCCCACCGGCGCGGAGAGCACCTCGGAGAGGGTGACTCCCGATTTGCCGCGCGCCGCTTCAGTGAGCGCGTGGCCGAGGATCGCCGCTCCCAGCGCCACCGCCGCCTGAGCGTCCACGTCCGTCCGAGGCGCCCGGCCACACAGCTCCTGGACCCGGCGGCGCACCAGCGGCGCCCGGCTCTGGCCGCCCACCAGCAGCACCTCGTCCAGCTTGTCCGGGGTCAGCCCGGCGGAGTCGAGGACGGAGCGGGTGACCTGGATGGTGCGCTCCACCAACTCCGCGGTGAGCGCCTCCAATCGGTCGCGCGAGAGGTCGTCGCGCAGGTCCACGGTGCCGCCGTTCGCGCCGATCGCCGCGCCCGGCAGATGGACCGACGCGGTGGCCTGGTCCGAGAGGGCGATCTTGGCGCGCTCGGCGGCGTCGCGGAGGCGCTGCTGGCCCACCGGTGTGGTGTCCAGCTTCCGCCGCTCCTTCTGCTCGAACCGGCCAGCGAGCTCCGCGGCGGTACGCTCGTCGAAGTCCATCCCGCCGAGGAAGTTGTCCCCGCCGGTCGCCACGACCTCCAGGTCGTCCCCGGTCACCTCCACCACCGACGCGCCGAAGGTGCCGCCCCCAAGGTCGTAGACGAGGATCCGCTTCCGCGGGAGCGCCTGCCCGTAGCCGAACGCCAGCGAGACGGACGTCGGCTCGTTGAAGATGCGCAGCACTTCCAGACCGGCCAGCTTCGCCGCCTCCAGCATCGCGGTCCGCTGGTGGTCGTTGAAGTAGGCCGGGACGCACAGCACCGCGCGGCTGACCGGGTGGCCCAGGTGGCGTGTGGCCGCGTCCTTCAGCTCCTTGATCAGGACCGAGGAGAGCTCCGCCATCGAGTACACGTTGTCGCCGAAGCGCACTGCGGCGTCCCCGGAGCGGTCCGGCACCACCCGGAACGGGAGCCGCTCCGCGCGCGTGGTGACGCTCGGTGAACGCGCGCGCTGCCCGATCAGCCGCTTGGCGGCGAAGACCGCGGACTGCGGATCACGCACCATGGCGTCGCGGGCCTTCTCGCCCACCACCAGCGCGCCCACTTCCCGATCCAGCGCCACCAGCGACGGGAGCGCGAAGGTGCGCCCCTCCGGGTCGAGCGGGATCAACCGCGGCCGGCCGTCCTTGAACACCGCCACGCGGGAGTTGGTGGTGCCCAGGTCGATGCCCAGCACCACCACCGGCGCGCGCTCGTTCGTGGCCTGCTTCGGGGTCTCGAGGTCGGGGACGCTCCGGCGCCGCTTCGGCGCGGGCGGGGCCGGGGCGATGTCCTCGGGGCGGATCAGGACCGGTTCGCGCTCGGGGCGCGCGACGGATGGAGGCGGCGTTGCGGGCGCTGGGGGTTCCGGGGGCGGCAGCGCCTCGGCCTGCACCGCTGAAGTAGGTGGCTCTGCCGGGGACGCCGGCTTCGCTTCGACAGGCTTGGGCGCTTCGGCCTGCACGGTGGGAGCGGACGGCTTCGGTGGATCCGCAGGGGGCGGCGGCGGTTTCGCCTCGACGGGTGCTGGAGCCGCCGTGGGGCGAGCGCGTGAGACCAGGCCGGGCGGGCGAGTGGGGGCTGGTGTCGGGGCCGTAGGCGCCGGAGGAGGTGCGGCTTTCCCCTCGGCCTGCGGCGCCGGACCGCTCCGCTGCTCCACCACCCGGTCGATGAGCGCCTTGCTCGCCGCGTCCAGCCGCGTGAAACGCAACGTCATCCCCGCCCGCTGTCCGCCCTCATCCACCTGCGCCTTGACGACCACGGCCTCGCCGCGGAGCAACCGCTCCCCGTTGGCGAGCACGAACTCGAACCCGATGACGGACCCTTCGGGCTTGAGGGACTTCGTGGCGACGAAGATCCCCCCGCGCGCCACGTTCGAGCCGTAGCGTTCGACGAACTCCGCCTCGGACCCGTACGGGAGCTTGATCCGGAGGGGGATGGGCTTCACTTCATTCACCCTAATCGAGCGAAATTACTCCGTCTCCATTTCGGCCTGCACCTGCCGCCCCGGCACCGTCCAGCCCCTTCAGCGCCAGGCCTCCGCCCAGCGCGGCCTCGGGAACCTCGAAGAACAGCACAAAGTCCCGGCTCTCGCCCGGCGCCAGCTTCGCCTGGAGCGTCACGGTGCCCGCCACCCGCTGCACGTCTCGCGCAATCCCCCACGTCCGCTGCTCCCCACCCACCAGCGCTACCCGTCCCAGGTCCGCCACCGCCGCTGCCTTCCCGGTGTTCGTGATCTGAAGTTGCACTCTCAGGAACCGGTCCTCGGTCGCCAGGCTGACCTTCGACCCCTCGACCACCTGGCTCGCGGTGAGCGCCACCACCTCCATCTGCAGCGGCCCCACCGCCGCGCGCGGCTGCTTCGGGATCGGCAGCGTCTGCCGGGTCTGCTCCGGCGGAGTCACCGCCACGTTCGCCAGCCGCTCGACCTGCGTCGCCTGGTCCTGCTGGGCCGCGGCCTCCTCCTTCAATTTCTGGAGGGTGCGGTCCTCAGCGGAGGTGGGCGCGGGCGCGCCGCCACGGTCGCACGCCGCGACTCCCAGCATCAACACCGCCATGGCCCGCGAGATCACTCCCGCAGTATCCCCTACCGGCGGATAAGCCCATACAGGCGCTCGAACGCGGCGGGGATCTTCGACGGATCCGACCCACCCGCCTGCGCCATGTCCGGCTTCCCGCCGCCGGCCCCGCCCACCTCCTTCGCCATCTCGCGGATGAGGTCGCCGGCCTTGAACCCCTTCTCCACCACGTCCTTGGTGGCGGCCACCAGGATCAGCGCCTTCCCGTCCGGGGTGGCGCCGCCCAGGGCCACCACTCCGCTCCGGAGCTGGTCGCGGTACTGGTCCGCCAGGGTGCGGAGGATCTTCGGGTCCGCCTCGTCCACCTGCCGGGTGAGCACCTTGATCCCGCCGATGTCCTGGGTCTGCGCCTCCCCCGGCGCGCCGTTCCCGCTCGCCGGCGCGCCGCCCTTCATCGCCCGGACGGTGACCTCCTCCACCTTCCGCTCCAGCTCCTTCACCCGCTTCTGGGTGGACTCCACCCGCCGCGAGAGCTCCTTCGGCGTGGTCTTGAGCAGCTCCGCCGCCCGCCGTACCTCGTGCTCCATCTCGCGCACGTACTGGAGCGCGCCGATGCCGGTGAGCGCGGTGATGCGCCGCACGCCGGATGCGATGGACGATTCGCCGGTGATCTTGAGCAGGCCGATGTCGCCGGTGCGCCGGACGTGGGTGCCGCCGCACAGCTCGGTGGACTCGGGGTGGACCGACACCACGCGCACCTGGTCGCCGTACTTCTCCCCGAACAGCGCCACCGCGCCGCTCTTCTTCGCCTCCTCCAGCCCCATCACCTTCGTCTCGGCCGCCGCGTTGTCGCGGATCCACCCGTTGACCAGGTCCTCCACCTTCTCCATCTGCTCGGGAGTGGGCGCCGCGAAGTGCGAGTAGTCGAACCTCAAGTAATCCGGCGCCACCACGGACCCCGCCTGCTTCACGTGGTCGCCCAGCACCAGCTTGAGCGCCTTGTGGAGCAGGTGCGTCGCCGAGTGGTTGGCGCGGATCATGGTCCGGCGCTGGCCGTCCACGGACAGGTGGAGCTGCTCGCCGACCT